>NZ_JBIUYA010000008.1:0-250033 GCF_044744285.1 Pseudomonas sp. NPDC087336
AATTTTGGCAATTTTGTGCCACAAGTAGAGAAGTCGGGAGCATAGCTTCGGGCATCAGATGGCGGCTTGGAATGTGGGGTTCATGGAGCGGATACGGTCCATCGCCTTGCCGATCGTGTGTTTACAGCGAAACTCGATACCGTACTGCGCGCGTTCCAGCAGCGGCGCCAGGCTCCTGAGTTCGGCGAACACCTGGTAACCGCTGTCGAACAGCTCGTCGGTGAAGTTGACCAGCATGTCGCGCTTGGGCACCACCTCATCTTCGGCCACCTGGCTGATCCAGTTGTGTGGCAGGTTGGGGCCCGTGAGAAACAGGGTTTGCGGATAGAAATTGCCGATGTAGTCGCCAATGAATACCTTGCCTGAACTGGCGACGATCAGGTGCAGTTCGTATTCCTTGTGAAAATGCCAGCGTACCAGGGGGCAGGGGAAGCCGTGCTGGCGATAGATGATGGACAGCCCGTTATGGTCGTCCATCAGTTCATAGGAAGGATCGGTGACTTTGGCGGTTCGGGTCATGTCAGCGCACTTTTTATTGTCATTGCACCTTGATCATGCCTCTTTCCAGGCCTGCAATGCCAGCTTGCAACGCTCCGCCGTCCCGCTGGTGCCCGAGCATGTAAAGCAGGGACGTAGACCGCTTGGGTGCGAGTGCTTACAGTGGGTTTCGGTTTTTTGCTTCAATCCACTGCGCCATATATTGGGTACTTTTATTGTGGTGGTGGCGTAACATGCTGCCGGTGAAGTTATCCCTCCTAAGTTGCAACAAGTTGCGCTGGCAATACAGTAGTTTTTCTATCAGTGCCTGGCCATGTATCGATCGTTGATAACGATCGCTCAGGAGCGTCTGTCCAAAAGCCTGGGCGTCTTTCCAGCATGATTCATCCTTGTAGAGCTGAACCGCACTATGGGCGAACGCTTGTGCTGTTTGGGCGATGTCGCCCGGCCACGGGTGTTCGCCGTACATGGCTTCGGCACCTATCGGTGTGGTGACACAGGGCGTTCCACAGAGCATGGCATCGACAATTTTGCCTTTGATGCCCGCACCAAATCGCAAAGGTGCCAGGCAAACCCGTGCCGCCGACATGACCTGCAATGCATCCTCTGCCCAGTTCATGACATGAAAACCTTGCGCCGCATTGTGCAGGGCCGTGGCTTTAGGTGGCGTGTAGGCACCGTAGATATGCAATTGGGCATTGGGCAGTCGTTCGCGGATCAACGGCCAGATGGTCGTTTTCATCCAAAGCACCGCATCCCAGTTCGGTGCATGTCGAAAATTACCGATGCTGATAAAGTGTGCACGATCTTCAAACGCGGCCGGCGGCACGCAGGGCGGTTCGACCATCAGCGGACACCAGTGCAGCAAGTTGCGCGGCATGTTGAACTGTTCGACCAGTAACTCGATTTCCACTTCAGAGATCATCAGGTTCAAATCGCAACGATACAGCGCGGCAATTTCACGTTTCGCCAGGTCGGTATCAGCCATCAATTCGAATTCTTCGCGCAACGCGATGGCGAACAGTTCGTTGAAATCATTGTTGTCGTCACTGGCCTTCAAACGGTCCTTGAGTCGCTGATGCCTAGCGTGCCGCAAGCTTTGCAAATCCGAGGTTTCAAGCACCCGCAACGCGTCAGGACAGTGCTTCTCTACACGCCAGCCAAACTGTTCCTCCATCATGAACTGATCGAACAGCACCATATCTGGAGCCAGTTCGCGGACGAAGTCGTCGAAACTGCTGTTGTTCAATTCGATCGGTACTTCACGAATACCCAGGGTTGTCAGGTCAGCCCGATGCTCTCCGGTACCGGCGGGGCTGCTGAACGTAATGTCCCACCCCTGCTGCAAGAACGTCTCGAGAATTTGCAGCATATGCCCACTGGCTGCCGAAGAGCGAGGCTCGGGCCAGACGTAACCAATGACCAGGATTTTGGTTGCGTGGGGCAGGGTCATTGTTGTTCCTTCGGGCAGGTTATCGGGTAGAAATCGAGAGGGCGCAATTAAACCACAGGTGGGACGATACTGAGTGAAACCCCGCCGCCGCGGGTCGCCCTGCGGCAGCGGTCCTTGAAGTATACCGGCGGGTATTTGCCGGGAATCGCTGGCGCATGACCGGAGGCGAGGTTCAACAAAGGGCCTACGTCAAGTTGTTGTGCGCCAGGTTGATTCGCGCCGCCCGTAGGCACCCACTCCTGTTGCAAATCACGCGAGTTGAATAATTCCGCTTATCTCCTTGTAATTTGTTATCTTGCCCCCTCGCGCCAAATTGGAGTTCAGCGAGAGTTGATACCAATCGTTCGCTTGTTTGCAGATCAATACATCCGTTGCCTGAAACAGTTCACCAATACCTTCCAGACGTGCAATTTTCACATCCGCAATGTTCAAGGACTTTACTGCGTTAAGCGCATCGAGCGTTCCGCTTATGGAGCGAATTTGTCGGGTGGCTTTTTCGGAGGTATTGACGCCTTGTCCAGTGATGAGTAACACGCCGTTTTTAGTGAGATTTCCGCCTTTTTTCATGAGGCTTGACACATTATCCAGCGGGTTGACCAAGCTCAATGCAAAACTGCCACTGAGTCTGACCAGTTTCACGGATTTCGAAAGAAGACTCCCGGATTTCAAGGCGACGCTCGCAAATTTTGACGCGACGCCCGCTGCAGCGCCCACAACCGCCAGCGCGTCGAGTGCGCATCCAACAACTCCGGATGCCTCGCGGTCAGGATCACCCGACGTCAGATCTTCGATGCAGCCCTTGAACGGGATAATTAAATTAAGAACCAGGTCAATATTTTCTTTGGTGTTCTGCCTGGCAGCCTCAAGGGGCGCTACACCATAACCGGTATCGTAAAGTTCTTCGTAGGTGGCCGGCGGGAAATGTTCAAGTAAAGTTCTTACAGTTTTGTTGGTTCTTTGGGAGAAGAAGGTTTCAAGTTGACTTCTGGTGCTGGGGGAACCCGGTGGGGCTTCATTTGATTGCCATAGTTTTTCGACGACCAGTTTATGGGTGACGCCCCTGACGGGCGCCGTCCCCTTCAGGTACGCGTCAATGTCCAAGGGCCAATCAAGGGCTTGCGCCTGCCATTGCATCTGGTCTTTATCAGCCCAAAGGCTGGGGTCGAAATATTCAATCGAGGTGGTCAGGAAAATATCGCCCAGGTCCTGGCGGCTGAAGCACTCGGCTCGCAGCGTAAACAGTTCGTAGTAATATTTCTGAGCGTCGTGCTCTGCGCATATGATGACACCATAGCGCCCCCTGTATTTATCCCTCAGTCGTTGTGTCTCTTTCGTTGCATGATCAGAAAATTTTTCGCGGACTGTGTAAAAGCTGAGAACGCCATACTCCAGTCGAATTCGATCTGTTTCAGGCATTTTTGACAGGGCGAGCTTTAGTGCGGTGACTGTACCTTGCTGTATTTTTTCATAATAGTCGCTGAATAAGTGGGCGTATAATACTTGAACATTTCGAAGTTTGTAGACGTGGGGGCTGGCCCATGGCATTCCGTCATTATATCCAAGGGTGTAGATATTTGCAGATATGTCTGTCCCGGTCCAGCCCTGATGCATCAAATCGCCGGACATGTATAACTCATGAATCGATATTGCTTTGTTTCTTGGCAGTTCCGTGTGTCCGAAATGTTTGTTGGTAAAGTAGCCACCATCCGGAATGGCTCTTTTAAGCTCGGTCAAGGCGACTTCTTCGCGCGTCGGAAGTGGCGTGTTAAACGCATTGCTGCATTGTTCCAAGGCTTCTGTATATTGATTGTAGTGAGTTTCGGTGGTGTAGAAGTTATCAGTGGTGTATTCGCCTTCAGGGCTGTAGGGGATCAGCCCATTGACGGCGCCCCAGTTAAGCATGTGCGTTATAATGTCTAGCCCGAAGAGTTGCTCAAGTTGCTGGTCGAATGGCCCTAAGTCCGCGTAACACTGTACTTGTTCGTAGGTCATCGCACGTGATGACCCCGGGGCAATGGTTTCGATCTTTGCGACAGCAAAGCTGTGCACGACCCACGCAGGCGAGCTGATTGTCATACTCTCCGGAATTTCTTTTACAAGGTATTCAGGCGCCTCATCAGCTACAAGAATATGCACCGCCAAGGGAGCTGCTTTGGCGTCAATGATGCCGTTGGCGACAATATGTTTTTCCAGATTCAGTAAAATTTGCGCAGGGTGCAGATCCGCGTTTGCCGGTTGGTAAAGTGCGTAGCCCAGTACACGACCTTTGCTTTCAATCTCACCTATGTTCGGATCGATGTTCACTACGATAGCTGCCATGAGGAGCTGTCGTAGATCCTCATGGCAAGGTGAGTCATCCGAGTCTGTTCCGTACCACTCCAACGCTTCAAGGCAGTCCTGCGCGAGATTTGAACCGATCATGCCTTCCATGAAATCGTTGATGAATTGAGCTGGGTCGTTCTTCAGATCGACCTGTGAGTAGGTGTTTTGCTCGACCAACCTATTCAGTAATTGGCCCGTATCGCTTAGCCCAAACGTTGTCGTCGTGTTTTTGATTTTTTCGCGCTGGACAAGAGTCAATGCGGTCGGGGAAATTTCCGGGTCTTTAAGGATGTCGTAATACTTTCCTGTTCCTGATAATGCAGGACGTTCTTTCTTGAAGAAATCCATGAGGTTTGCAAGCTGCTGAGCCGTAGATGGCATGGGGTGCCCATAAAATCTGATCCACTGTTCAACGTTGATCTGGTCGCAGCTGTATATGAAACCACCGGCGTTGTTCGCGTATTCGCTGAGCTCGTCCAGGTGTTGATTGAGGGTTTCATTCTCCTTCAGAAGGTCGTCAATATGCATGGGCGTGCCATCGACTATGATATGTAGCTCTTTGTTTGAATTACACACGTATGTGGTGCGTTCGGGCAGGCTGGATAATTCTTCCAGGCTTAGGAATTCGTCGCTCTTCAACAGTTCATTGAACTTGGCTTGCCCCGCTCGATGAGCCAGTTCTAGCGAGCTGTCAGGGGTGGTGGGGATAAGCAAGTTTGAAAGTTTGAATTCGGCATTGGCGTCGGGGAGATTGTTTACATATTCTTCCAGTGACTCGGTGATGAATTTTTTCTCTGCTTTGTTGAACGCCAGCAAGGCGCGAATGTCGGACTCAAGGTTGTCGAATGTTGATATTTTTCGATAATCATATCTAAGGGTGTTCATCAATAAATCCTTTTTCTGATGATTGCGCAGGTCTGCGCGGGTTTATGAAATAAAAGGTGGCTGTTGGTTGTGATTGATGCCTATGAAATTTTCGATGCAGAGTAGGGCTGGCGACATAAAGATGGCCAGAGGGTATGTTGTGCTTTTTGTTTCCTTGAGGTGCTGGATGTTAAAGCGGCCAGGTGTCTGGCCGGCTATAGCAAAGTTATCAACGCTAAGCGGATATTCATTTGCGCAGGATTGCAAGTGGATCAGCCAAGGATGCCCTTGACCTTGTCCCGCAACTGATCGATGGAAAACGGTTTGCCAATAAGATGCATGCCTTCGGGCACTTCGATGTTTTCGGCATAACCGCTGGCGAACAGGATTGGCAGGGTGGGACGCAGTTTGCGCGCCTCGTTGGCCAGTTCCCGGCCGTCCATGATCGGCAGCCCGACATCGGTCATCATCAGGTCAATGCGCTGGCCTTGGTCCTTGAGGAACTCCAGCGCCTTTTCACTGCCATCCGCCTCCAGGACCTTGAACTCCAATTCCTCGAGTACGTCGATAATCAACATGCGCACGATGGCATCGTCTTCGACGACGAGGAGGGAGGGGGCGTTGGCGCTCATGATGGTGTTCTCTGAAGGGTGGGTGGGTTTTTCGCCGTTCAGAATCGCCGGCTCTCTTGCATGAGTAAGTGACGGGTCCCTACAAGTTCCCCATAGGCTATAAAAAGAAGGGGCGGCACGCGTATGGGCAAAGGATAACCGCTGCGTAGTGCATTTTGCGGCCAACCCTGTGAGAAAATTCGATCAGTGCATCAGTTTTGGGGCAAACTCCTTGGTTTCATCCGTTCAACAAGGCTTGACTATGACCTCTGAGTCTTCGGTTGATGAGCAGCGATTTCGCAAGCTCCTGAGCCGCAACATCGGCCTGCCGCTGGGCGTCGGTGCCATCAGTGCGGTTTTCTTCGTAGCGCTGATCACTTACTTGCTGTCGACGATCCAGTGGGTCGAGCACACCGACCGGGTGATCAATAACGCCAATGAGGCGGTCAAGCTGACGGTCGACCTGGAAACCGGCATGCGCGGTTACCTGCTCACCAGCGATGATAAATTTCTCGAACCCTATGAAACGGCCAAGCCACGCATCGCGGTCGTGCTCAGGACCTTGCTCGAACTGACCGCCGACAACCCGGTCCAGACCGACCGCTTGCACAGGCTCGAATCCCTGCAGCAGGAGTGGGCCGGTTACGCGCAATCGATGATCGAGTTGCAGCGCAGCAACGGTGACTACCGTGGGGCGGTCAGGGCCGGCAAAGGCAAGCGCCTGACCGATGAGATCCGCAAGCAGTACGAAGACGTGATCGACATGGAGCAGCAGTTGCGCGCCACGCGTAACGAGGAAGTGCGACGCACCACGATCTGGAGCATCACCCTTTATCTGTTGTTCATTGCCGGTATCAGCGGGTTGCTGGCGTACATCGGCCGCCGCGACCTGGTCAACCTGTCGCAAAGGTACGCAGGGACCCTGGCGGCGCAACAGGCCAGTGCCCAGCGGCTGGAGCAACAGGCCTGGCTGCGCAATGGCCAGACCCAACTGGCCGAGCAAGTGTTGGGGCAACTGTCGCTCAACTTGCTGGGGCGCAACATCCTGCAGTTCTGCGCGCAGTACCTGGGCACTGCCGTGGCGGCCATTTATGTGCGCGAAGAGCACGGCGGCCTGCGCCGCGTGGCGTCCTACGGGCTTTCCCGCGAGCAGCAGGAGCGTGAGCAGCAGATCTACAGTGACGAAGGCATTGTCGGCCAAGTGGCGCAACAGGCCCGGCTGATTCGCCTGGACGATGTGCCCGGCGACTATTTCAAGGTCAGTTCCGGTCTGGGCGAAGGTTTGCCGCGCAGCGTGCTGGTGGTGCCGACCAGCGACGACGAGCGGGTCAATGGCGTCATCGAGCTGGGTTTCCTGCGCCCGCTGACCGACCGTGATATCGATTTGCTGGAACTCATTGCCGGCAATATCGGTACCTCCATCGAGGCGGCGCGTTATCGCCAGCGTTTGCAGGAAGTGCTCGCCGAAACCCAGCAACTCAACGAAGAGCTGCAGGTGCAGCAGGAAGAGCTCAAGACCGCCAACGAAGAGCTTGAAGAACAATCAAGGGTGCTCAAGGAATCCCAGGCACACCTGGAAACCCAGCAGGTCGAGCTGGAACAGACCAACGAACAACTCGCCGAACAGACCCAGGTACTGGCCAAACAACGCGATGCCATGGACCTGAAGAACATCGAGCTCAATCAGGCCCAAGCCCAGCTCGAAGAACGCGCTGAAGAATTGCAACGTTCGAGCAAATACAAGTCCGAATTCCTCGCCAACATGTCCCACGAGCTGCGCACGCCGTTGAACAGCTCGCTGATCCTGGCCAAGCTACTGGCGGAAAACCCGCAGGAAAACCTGAGTGCCGAACAGGTCAAGTTCGCCGAGTCGATCTATTCGGCCGGCAACGACCTGCTCAACCTGATCAACGACATTCTCGATATTTCCAAGGTCGAAGCCGGCAAACTGGAGATACGCCCGGAAAACACCAGTGTGGCGCGCCTGGTGGACGGCTTGCGCGGGATGTTCCAGCCATTGGCGGCGGACAAGCAGCTGGACTTCCAGGTCGAGTTGCAGGACGGTGCGCCAACCATGATGTACACCGATCGCCAGCGCGTGGAGCAGATCATCAAGAACCTGCTGTCCAACGCCGTGAAGTTCACCGAGAAAGGCCAGGTCGCCCTGACCGTGACGGCGGCGCCGAATGACGGCATTGCCTTTATCGTCAGCGATTCGGGGATCGGTATTGCCGACGATCAACAGGAAAGCATTTTCGAAGCCTTTCGCCAGGCCGACGGCACCACCAATCGTCGTTACGGCGGCACCGGGCTGGGCCTGTCGATTTCCCGCGACCTGGCCGCGCTGCTCGGCGGCTCGATCAATGTGGCCAGCACGCCGGGGCAGGGCAGCCGATTCAGCCTGGTCCTGCCGCAGCAATACGTCGAGCCGGGCGACGAGCCAGTGGCGCCGTTGCGCGCCTTGCCGGCCCTCACGCCAACCCAGGCCACGCCCAGCGCGATTGCGCCAGCGGTGGTCCAGGAGAGTGCGCGGTTCGCCGATGACCGCCTCAAGGCACCTTTCACCGCGCGGTGTATCCTGGTGGTGGAGGACGAGCCGAATTTTGCGCACATCCTCTATGACCTCGCCCATGAACTGGGTTACCAGTGCCTGGTGGCCCACGGTGCCGACGAAGGCTACGACCTGGCCAGGCAGTTCATTCCCGACGCCATCCTGCTGGACATGCGCCTGCCGGATCACTCTGGGCTGACGGTGCTGCAACGCCTGAAGGAACACGCCGAGACCCGGCATATTCCGGTGCATGTGATTTCGGTCGAAGACCGGGTCGAAGCGGCCATGCACATGGGGGCCATCGGTTATGCGGTCAAGCCGACCACCCGCGAAGAGCTCAAGGACGTGTTCGCGCGCCTTGAAGCCAAGCTGACCCAGAAGGTCAAGCGCGTGTTGCTGGTCGAGGACGACGACTTGCAGCGCGAGAGCATTTCCCGGCTGATCGGCGATGATGACATAGAGATCACCGCCGTTGGCCTGGCGCAGGACGCCCTGGCCTTGCTGCGCACCACCGTGTTCGATTGCATGATCATCGACCTCAAGCTGCCGGACATGCTTGGCAACGACCTGCTCAAGCGCATGTCCACCGAAGACATCTGCTCGTTTCCGCCGGTGATCGTCTATACCGGGCGCAACCTGACCCGGGACGAAGAGGCCGAACTGCACCGGTATTCGCGCTCGATCATCATCAAGGGCGCGCGCTCTCCCGAGCGCCTGCTGGACGAAGTGACACTTTTTCTGCACAAAGTCGAATCGCGGTTGTCCCATGACCGGCAGAAGATGCTCAAGACCGCCCGCAGCCGCGACAAGGTGTTCGAGGGGCGCAAGGTGCTGCTGGTGGACGACGACGTGCGCAACATCTTCGCCCTCACCAGTGCGCTGGAGCAAAAGGGCGCGGTCGTGGTCATTGGCCGTAACGGACGTGAAGCGATCGAGCGATTGAATGAATTCGAAGACATCGATCTGGTGTTGATGGACGTGATGATGCCGGAAATGGATGGTTTCGCAGCCACCACCTTGATCCGCAAGGAGGCGCGCTGGCGCAAACTGCCGATCATCGCGGTGACGGCCAAGGCCATGAAGGACGATCAGGAGCGCTGCCTGCAGGCCGGCGCCAACGATTACCTGGCCAAGCCCATCGACCTCGATCGCCTGTTCTCGCTGATTCGCGTGTGGTTACCGAAGATGGAACGTATTTAAGTGCAGAGCGATTATTCAGGGGAGCGAAGCAGCGAAATCGAATTGCGCTTGTTGATCGAGGCGATCTACCTCAAGTACAGCTACGATTTTCGCGATTACTCCGGTGCATCGATCAAGCGCCGGGTGACGCATGCCTTGAGCCAGTTCGAGTGCAACACCATCTCGGCGTTGCAGGAAAAGGTCCTGCACGACCCGACGGCGTTCATGCAGTTGCTGCAATTGCTGACGATTCCGGTCAGTGAAATGTTTCGCGACCCCTCACACTTCCTGGCTATCCGCCGCGAGGTGGTGCCGTTGCTCAAGACCTACCCGTCGATCAAGATCTGGATCGCGGGGTGCAGCACCGGTGAAGAAGTCTATTCGATGGCCATCCTGCTGCGTGAAGAAGGCCTGCTCGAGCGCACCATTATCTACGCCACCGATATCAATCCGCGTTCGCTGGAAAAAGCCAAGCAGGGGATTTTCTCCATGGAGAATGTCCGCGCCTACACTTCAAACTACCAGCAGGCCGGGGGCAAGTGCTCCTTTGCCGACTACTACACGGCAGCCTATGGGTACGCGATTTTCGACAAGTCGCTGTGCGAAAACGTCACTTTTGCCGATCACAGCCTGGCAACGGACAGCGTATTTTCAGAAACTCAATTAATTTCATGCCGTAATGTATTGATTTATTTCAATAAAAAGCTCCAGGATCGTGCCTTCGGATTGTTTCATGAGTCGCTTTGCCACCGCGGCTTCCTGGTGCTGGGCAGCAAGGAAACCCCGGATTTTTCAGCCTTCGGCAACCAGTTCACGCCGTTGGTCAAACAAGAACGGATCTACCGCAAATCATGAACAGCGCAACGGGTTTACCTTCCATAGAAGCGATTGTGATCGGCGCATCGGCTGGCGGAGTTGAGGCGCTGCTCAACATCCTAGGTCCCCTGCGTGTGGGGTTCGGATTGCCGATCATCGTGGTCCTGCACCTGCCGGACGAGCGGCGCAGCCACTTGGCGGAAGTCTTCGCCCGGCGTGTGTCGCTGCCGGTCCTGGAGGCCATGGACAAGACCCCGGTGCAAGCCGGAACCCTGTATTTCGCCACGCCTGGGTATCACTTGTCGGTTGAGCAGGACCGCAGCTTTTCCCTGAGCCTGGAGGACCGTGTGCATCACTCGCGGCCGGCCATCGATTACCTGTTCGAATCCGCCGCCGATGCCTACGGCCCGCACCTGGCTGCGGTGTTGCTGACCGGTGCCAACCCGGATGGCGCCAAGGGCATGTCTCAGGTCATGCGGCGTGGCGGGCTGACCATCGTCCAGGACCCGGACGACGCCCAGGTCGCGACCATGCCCCAGGCGGCGCTGGATATTCTGCAACCCGATCACATACTCCCCATACGCGGCATCGGCCGCTTGCTTGTCGAGCTGGAACGAATCGCATGCTAAGTAATATCCAGGCCAAACTGCTGATCGTCGACGATCTGCCAGAAAACCTATTGGCACTTGAAGCGCTGATCAAGCGCGAAGATCGCATCGTCTACAAGGCACTGTCGGCTGACGAAGCCTTGTCGTTGTTGTTGCAGCACGAATTCGCCATGGCCATCCTCGACGTGCAGATGCCCGGCATGAATGGCTTCGAGCTGGCCGAGTTGATGCGTGGCACGGAAAAGACCAGGAACATCCCGATCGTGTTCGTCAGCGCCGCCGGTCGCGAACTGAACTACGCGTTCAAAGGGTACGAAAGCGGCGCCGTCGATTTCCTGCACAAGCCCCTGGATATCCAGGCGGTCAAGAGCAAGGTCAATGTCTTCGTCGACCTCTATCGCCAGAGCAAGGCCATGAAGCAGCAGGTCCAAGCGCTGGAGCAGAGTCGCCGGGAGCAGGAAGCGCTGCTCAAGCAGTTGCGCAGTACCCAGCTTGAGCTGGAGCAGGCGGTGCGCATGCGCGATGACTTCATGTCCATCGTTGCCCATGAAGTACGCACGCCGCTCAACGGTTTGATTCTTGAAACCCAGTTGCGCAAGATGCACCTGGCCCGGGACAACGCCGCCGCCTTCACCCTGGACAAGATGCACGCCATGGTCGATCGCGACGAACGGCAGATCAAAAGCCTGATCCGCCTGATCGAAGACATGCTCGATGTGTCACGCATTCGTACCGGCAAGTTGTCGATCCGCCCGACACACTTTGATCTGGCGGCGCTGGTTCGCGGTTTACTGCACAATTTTGCCCAACAGATCGAAGCCGCCGAGGCGTCGGTCAGCCTGGATGCCGAGCAACCGGTGATGGGCGATTGGGACGAATTTCGCATTGAACAGGTGATTTCCAACCTGCTGACCAACGCCCTGCGTTACGGCGCCAAGAGCCCGATCTCGCTGAAGGTGTACAGTGAGAACAATGAAGCGCGGGTGGAAGTCCGTGATTACGGAATTGGCATCAGTGAAGAGAACCAGCAACGGATATTCCAGCAATTCGAGCGCGTCTCGGCCAACCATGTCGCCGCCGGGCTGGGCTTGGGGTTGTTTATTTCCGAACAGATAGTTGCCGCCCATGGCGGTACCATTACCGTCGAGAGCCGGATTGGCGAAGGCGCCCTGTTTCGCGTTTGTCTGCCGCTGTAGGAAAACAGTGCGATAAACGCAACCTCTGATCGACCCCGGGGTCGTATTCAGCAGCTATTGACCGAACAAAGGCTTCCCATGAGTGAAGATGCACAAGATGTAGTCCTCGTCGTCGAGGACGACCCCTCGATCCTGATGGTGCTGTCGGCCTACCTGTCGGGCGAGGGCTACCGGGTGCTGCAGGCCGAAAACGGCGAGCAGGCCTTCGAGATTCTCGCCAGCAAACCCCACCTGGACATGATGATCACCGACTTCCGACTGCCCGGCGGGATCTCCGGCGTGCAGATCGCCGAGCCCGCGGTGAAACTGCGGCCCGAGCTCAAGGTGATTTTCATCAGTGGCTACGCTCAGGAAATCCGCGAAACGGACAGCCCGATCACCCGCAAGGCACCGATTCTGGACAAGCCATTCGATCTGGAAAAGTTGCAGGAACTGATGCAGGAAATGCTGTCCTGACCCCTTGTAGGAGCTGGCTTGCCAGCGAAGCTTTTGGCGCCCATGAGGACGTCTTCGCCGGCAAGCCGGCTCCTACAGATTGAACTGGCCCCTTGTAGGAGCTGGCTTGCCAGCGAAGCTTTTGGCGCCCATGAGTACGCCTTCGCCGGCAAGCCGGCTCCTACAGATTGAACTGGCCCCTTGTAGGAGCTGGCTTGCCAGCGAAGCTTTTGGCGCCCATGAGGACGTCTTCGCCGGCAAGCCGGCTCCTACAGATAGAACTGGCCCCTTGTAGGAGCTGGCTTGCCAGCGAAGCTTTTGGCGCCCATGAGTACGCCTTCGCCGGCAAGCCGGCTCCTACAGGCGAATCATCTCCTGCACCTTGGCCGTCAACAGATCGAAGGTAAACGGCTTGGTGATCATCTGCATGCCCGGATCCAGGAATCCGCCGCGCACCGCCGCATGTTCGGCATACCCGGTAATGAACAAGACCCTCAGCTCCGGCCGCAGTTGCCGGCCGATTTCCGCCAGTTGCCGACCATTCATGCCAGGCAGGCCGACGTCGCTGATCAGCAGGTCGATGCGCTGGGTCGAGTCGAGGATCGGCATCGCACTGTCGGCATCGCTGGCCTCGATAAAGGCATACCCCAGATCCCCCAGTACGTTGCTGACCAATAACCGTACCGCCGGATCGTCCTCGACGATCAGCACGGTCTCGCCATTTTGCGCGTAAGGCGCATGTTCGATGTCGATCGGGTTGTCCTGGGGCAGGTCGCCGCCAAAACGCGGCAAATACAGGTTCACCGTGGTGCCTTGGCCGACTTCGCTTTGAATGGCGACATGCCCGTTCGATTGCTTGCTGAAACCATAGATCATCGATAAGCCCAGGCCCGTGCCCTGGCCGATGGGTTTGGTGGTAAAGAACGGGTCGAAGGCTCTATTGATCGTGCTTTGGGGCATACCGCAGCCATTGTCGGTGACGCTCAGTACCACATAGTCGCCTGGCGCGAGGTTACCGTGGGGCCTGGTGAAATCGGCGTCCAACTTGCGGTTCGAGGTCTGCACCAACAGTTTTCCACCATCAGGCATGGCGTCGCGGGCGTTGATGACCAGGTTGAGCAGGGCGCTTTCCAGTTGGTTGGGGTCGGCTTCGGCGACCCATAGCTGCTCGTTCAACTGCATGTCCAGGTCAATGCTTTCGTTGATGCTGCGTTGCAGCAGCTCGCCCATGGAAATCACCAGGTTATTCATATCCACGGGCTTGGAGTCGAGCGACTGGCGACGGGAGAACGCCAGGAGACGGTGGGTGAGGCTCGCCGCACGATTGGCGGACGTCACGCCGAGGTCGATCAGGCTGTCCAGATCCTCTGTGCGCCCACGGGCCAGGCGCCGGCGCAACAACTCCAGGCTGCCGATGATGCCGGTCAGCATGTTGTTGAAGTCATGGGCGATGCCACCGGTGAGTTGGCCGACCGCTTCCATTTTTTGCGACTGGCGCAGTACCTCCTCGTTGTGGCGCAGCTGCGCGGTGCGCTCTTCGACCTGTTGCTCCAGGGTCTCGAGGGTGTTCTGCAGGCGCAGTTCACTCATGCTCAAGTCCACCAACCGATCCCTGGCTTCATACTGTCGCCTTCGACCGCGCAGGGCCGCAGTGACCATGCTGATCAAGGTTTCCGGGTGGAAGGGGCGTTCAAGGAACGTGACGTTACCCAGCAGAGGGCCAAAACGTGACGCCGGGTTATGCTCCGGGCCACCATGGTGAGTCAGCAACACGATCGGCAGATCCGACCATGCCGGTTGCTGCTCGATCAGCACCAGCAGCGGCTCAAGATCGCTGCGCAGCAAGGCCTCGCTGGACATGAGCAACAGGCCGGCGCCTTGCTGCAGTTCGTGGCAAAGCCCCGCCAGGTCCTTACTGACGACCCCGCCGAAGCCCGCCTCGTTGAGCAAGGTCAAGGCGATCTGGCTGTCACGCCCCAGGGGGGCAAGAATGATCGCACGCTCGCATGTTGCTTGATTGACTGTCACGGTGTCTCATCCCTGAGCAGGGGATTGCTCGCGCCCAGGTAGGTCGGCACGCCGCGCAATACGCCCTGGAAGGTTTCCAGCGGCTCGCCAATGGTCATGCCGTTGGAACTGATCTTGTACTCGCGGATGGTCGATTCATGGCTACCGGTACGTTTCTTGATGATCGAAATGGCTCGCCGTACCTTGCCCAGGGCTTCGAAGTAGCGCAACAGAATGACCGTATCGGCCAGGTAGGTGATGTCCACCGGGGTCTGCATGTCACCGACCAGGCCATGCTGGGCGACAGTCATGAAGGTCGCTGCGCCTTTGCGATTGAGGTACAGCAGCAGCTCGTGCATGTGCAGCACCAGGGCGTTTTCTTCCGGCATCGCCGCTTGATAGCCGTTGATACTGTCGATCACCACGGTCTTGATGTCGCCCTCATCGACACAGCGACGAACCCGGTGGGAGAACTCGCCGGGGGATAGTTCAGCGGCGTCCACTTGCTCGATCAGCAAATTGCCGCTGTCTTGCAGCGCACTCAGGTCGATCCCGATGTTCTTCATGCGTGCGAACAGCAGGCCCAGCTCCTCATCGAAGATGAACAGTGCGGCTTTTTCGCCTCGGCTCACGGCCGCGGCGGCGAAAATCATCGAGATCAGCGACTTGCCAGTGCCAGCCGGGCCGAGGATCAGCGTGCTGGAGCCTGTCTCGATACCGCCGCCGAGCAGCGCATCCATTTCGCGGATGCCGCTGGTCAACTGTTGGCGCAGGTAGTCCCCACGGTGTTCGGCGGCCACCAGGCGCGGGAACACGTGTACGCCGTCGCTCATGATGGTGAAATCATGAAAGCCGCCGCGGTACTTCTGGCCACGGTATTTCACCACACGGACGCGTCGGCGCTCGGCGCCATAGTTGGGCGTCAGTTCCTCCAGGCGAATCACGCCGTGGGCCACGCTGTGCACGGTCTTGTCCAAAGATTCGGTGGTCAGGTCGTCGAGCAGCAGCACCGTGGCCTCGTAGCGCACGAAATAGTGCTTGATGGCGAGGATCTGCCGGCGATAGCGCAGCGAGCTTTGCGCCAGCAGGCGAATCTCGGAAAGGCTGTCGAGCACCACGCGGGTCGGCCTGACGCGTTCGACCACTTCAAAGATCTGTTTGGTGGCCTCACCCAGTTCCAGGTCCGAGGAGTACAGCAGCGATTGCTGGTGCTCGGCAGTCAGCAGGCTTTCGGGGGGCGTCAGTTCGAAGATATGGACGTTATCGTCCAGCTCCCAGCCATGGGAGCGCGCACCCTGACGCAATTCGCGTTCGGTTTCGGACAGGGTGATGTACAACGAGCGCTCGCCGGCTTGGGCGCCGGCCAGCAAAAAGTGCAGGGCGACCGTGGTTTTGCCGGTTCCGGGTTCGCCCTCAAGCAAAAACACATGGCCGCGGGACAGTCCGCCATCGAGGATGTCATCGAGACCATCAATCCCTGTGGCGGCTTTTAGGCTGGTCAACTCGTTGAGTGTAGTCAAAAAATGCCCTCTCATGACTAGGGGAAACGAGGCAGCTGGTGACGGGCTGCCTGTTCACTTGACCCTGGGCCATAACGAGCGTTCAACTTTTTGTAGGGAGACGTTTGGTGTACACGCCCCCTGTAGGAGCCTGGCTTGCCGGCGAACCGGACGCTGCGGTGTATCCGTTGCACCGCGTTTTCGTTCTTCGCGGGCAAGCCTCGCTCCTGCAGATGAAGGCGATCTCAGGGGCGCCTTCGCCGGCAAGCCGGCTCCTACAGCCCTTGCTGCAGGGCCGGGTCGTCAGGGTTAAGTTGTTCGAGCTGCGCCAGTAGTATCTGCACGTTCTGCAACTGTCCGCTTTCTTTCCAGTAATTGATCAGCAACACCCGCGCCCGACGATCGTTCGGGTGGCGCTGGACGATTTCCTGCAGCTGTTTCTGCGCCGCTTCCAGCTCCTGTTCGCCATGCAGCGTGGTGGCCAGGTCGTAGCGGTAATCCTTGTTGTTCGGCTCAAGCTCCACGGCCTTGGATAAACCGAGCAGGGCGAATTCGCTTTGGCCGTGATGCAGCAGCCAAAGCCCCAGTGCATGTTGCAGATAGGCCGAGTCGGGCTGGGCCTTGAGTTGTTTGGCCAACAGTTGGCGGGCGGCGTCGGCCTGGCCCTGTTTGTCCAGTACTTCGATCTGCATCACCAGCGCCGGCAGCTTGCCAGGATCGAGGCGCAACGAGTGTTCGAGCGCCTGTTGCGCCTCTTTCAATTGGGCGTTGTGCAGGTACAGCCGCGCCAGCTGGTACTGGTTGTCGGCGCTTTCAGGCGCGTTTTTCAACACCTGCTGCCAGGCGTCGATGGCCTGCTCCAGAGGGCCGAAATACAGGCCGAGATCATCGGGCGACAAGCCCAGCAGAGCATTGACGGCGGCCAGTCGCACGTTCTGCTCGCCGTCATCGAGCAACGGCCCCAGCAACAGGCTTCGCTGGCCGCTGGGCACCAGTGCGCTGATGCTTTTGATCGCTGCGATGCGGACCTCGGGCGACTCATGCTGCAAATCCGCATCCGCAAGCTTCAGCGCCACGGAGCTGGGGTAGTTGGGCAGTTCGGCATGCAGCCAGACGCGTCGCTTGGGTGAAATGTCCGGGCGGGCCAATTGCTGGTAGAGCACCCGCGCGGCCCCCGGTTGGCCGTTGCGGGCCGCATTCAGTGCTTCGCTGTAACCGCGCTTGATTGCTTCGGGGACCACCGGGGTGCTGGTGCGCAGGAACATCCAGGCAAGGCCGATGGCAAACAGGACGCAGAGGCTGATGAGCAGGTAGCGGCGGGACTGGGGCATGCAGAATCCGGAAGCTGGCAGGCTTTGGCAAAGCTGTCAGCTTCGGTCAGGCGGGGCCTTGAGTCAAACCCTGACTGCGATACGCAAACCTGTCCAGACCCCGATGCTGTGTCTACGCTTGCTGGAGTGGACTGGACGGGTGAACCCATGCAAGCGCTGCTGCAATACTTCAAGGCGATGCTCAACCCCGGGCGCGGGGTGCTGCTGTTCGCCTTGAGAACCATCGCAGCCGGGCTGTTGACCCTGTACCTGGCGTTTGTATTCGACCTCGAGCAGCCCAAGTGGTCGATCATGGCCGTGGTCATCATCAGTCAACCCTTGGCCGGCATGGTGCTGGCCCGCAGTTTCGGCCAGGTCATCGGCACCACCCTTGGGGCGGCGGTGGCCGTGGTGATCATGGCGATCTTCCCCCAGGCGCCGCTGCCTTTCATTATGACCTTGTCCCTGTGGCTGGCGCTGTGCACCGCCGGTGGCACTTTGTTGCGCTATACCAGCTCCCAGGCCTTTGTCCTCAGCGGCTACACGGCCGTGGTCGTGGGACTTCTGGCGGTGCCCGATCAGGACGCTACCTTCTTGCTGGCCGTGACCCGCGTGACCGAGACGCTGTTGGCGGTGGCCTGCGTCTGCGTGGTCAGCCTGCTGACCGCGCGCCCCGAGGCCGTGGCCAAGGAGTATTTCGACAGGATCGACCAGGTGATCAAGTTGCTGGCGACCCACGCCAGCGCCGTTATCCGCACCGAGGAAAGCGAAGCCGACTTCCACCGCCGGCAAATGCAGTTGCTGGGGCAGATCAGCGCGCTGGAGGGGGTACGTCGGCATCTGTATTACGACGCGCCGCGTTTGCGTAGCGCCGACGACCTGGTGCAGTTGCTCGGCAACCAACTGGTGCTCCTGACGGCCAGGCTCACCGCCTTGCGCCATCAGCGCGAGCTGCTGCTCGAACGCTGGGAAGGCGAGATACCCGGGGAAATACGGCAGCTGCTTGACGAAGAACTGGTCTTGCTCGATGAACTGGCCCGGCAGGGGCGCGCGATGCCGGGCGAGCAGAGGCGCCAGTTTGCTGCATTGCAACAGCGCTTCGATGCACTGGCGTACCGCTCGGAGCAACTGGTCGAGCCCTTGAAGGCCACCTTGCGCTCGCTGTCCTGGTCGTTGCGCTGGGAGCAGGCGCGCATGCTGCAGCAGCTTGAAACAATTCTGGAATTGAGCGACGTGATCCAGAGCGGGCGCAAGGCCAGCAGCGTTTTTCGCGGCCAGGCCAATCCTTTGCACCTGGATTTCACCCTGGCGACGATGAATGCCATCCGCGCTTACTGCGCACTGATGGTGGCCGGGCTGATCTGGATCGAAACCGGATGGGACGGCGCCCGGGGCGGAATGGTCGTGGTGGGGATTCTTTGCTCGCTGATGGCGACGTTTCCCCGGCCACTGCTGGCTGCCCAGAGTTTTGTCCGGGGGCTGGCGCTGGCGCTGGTGGTGTCGTCGGTGCTGCAGTTTGCACTGGTGCCGATGATCAGCAGTTTCGAGCTCCTGGCGCTGTTGCTGGCGCCATTGCTGTATGCCGTCGCGGTGGGGTTGTCCAGCCCGGCCACGACGGGTACGGGGATTGGCCTGGGGCTGATGACGTGCCTGTTGTTGGGCCCGCAAAACACCGGCATCGGGCAAAACAGCGCCATCCAGTGGTTCGAGTTTGCCGGTGCTTATGTGTGCGCCGCGACACTGGCGTTGAGTGTCTATGCCTTGATCTTTCCCTTCAGGCCAGTGCTGCGGATGCGCCGCTTGTTCAAGGAGAACTGCGAACAGGTCTACGCCTTGCTGAAAACCCCGGCCACCGATCAGAACCAGTTTGCCTTCGAGAGCCGCATGGTCGACCGCCTGACCATGATGCTGGGACTGTTACCGGCCCTGCAGGACAAGCCATCGCGCGATCTGTTCGACGTCAGCCTGGGGTGCATGGCGTTGGGGATCGCCTTGAACCAGCTGCGGCAACAGGGGCAGAACAACACGTTGCTCAGTGCGCAGTTGCAAAGTCGATTGTTCGCCACGGTACGCGAAACCGGGAGGCTGGTGGCCGGCCGGCCCGACATTGAAGTGAACGCTGTGCTCGGTCGCCTGCACGCCTTGGGCGATGAACTGGACGCGCTGCATTCCAGTGTTCATGAACACCTCTGGTCGGTGTTTCGCATGCGCGTGGCGCTGTTGATCGTGGTGTCGTTCCTGGAACGCCACCGTGGCCACTTCGAACCCGCCACTTTGCAAGGAGTACCCGAGCTTGCCCATTGATCTGGAAATAGGCGGCGTCTACCTGCCGCCGATCGCCCAGGCATTGCTGCTGGGGGTGCCGGTTTTCCTGGTGCTGGACTGGATCCTGCGGCGCTTGGGCGTGATGCAGTTCGTCTGGCATGAAGCCTTGTTCGAAGGTGCGTTGTACGTCTGCGTGTGCGCAACGTTGATCCTGGTGATGGGAGCCTGATGCCGTGAAGAGAATCCTTGCCCATCTCACCACGGTGGCGGTGGTGGTGCTGGCTTTTGTGCTCGGCTGGTTTGCCTGGGAGCACTACACCCGCGCACCCTGGACCCGCGATGCGCGGGTGCGTGCCGATGTGGTGACCTTGTCCGCCGATGTCGCGGGACGCATCGTCAGCCTCGGCGTGCAGGATAACCAGCATGTGGAGAAGGGCCAGTTGCTGCTGGAAATCGATCCTTCGCGCTACGCCCTGGCGGTAGAGCACGCCAAGCGTTCGGTGGACGTGGCGAAGGCCTCACTGGGGCAGTCCGAAGCAACCATCGTTGCCAGCCAGGCGTTGCTGCGCCAGCGGCAGAGCGAGGAGCGGCGCCGGCGCACCCTCAAGGAGCGCTCGGCCATCTCCGGTGAAGAGTGGGAAAAATCCAGCACCGATGTCTCGGTAGCCCAGGCCGACTTGCTGCGAAACCAGGCTAACCTGGGGTTTGCCCAGGCCAATGTGCAACTGGCGATCGCGGCGTTAGCCGAAGCCGAGCACGATCTGGAACGCACCCGGGTCGTATCGCCGGTCAGCGGCTACGTCACCAACCTGCTGACCCGCCAGGGCGACTACGCCACCGCAGGCGGTGCACTGGTGGCACTGGTGGACAGCGATTCGTTTTACGTCAGTGGTTATTTCGAAGAAACCAAGCTGCCGCGGATCGGGGAGGGAGATCGGGTCGACATTGAGTTGATGAGCGGCGAACGATTTGGCGGTACGGTGCAAAGCATCGCCTTTGCCATTGCCGACCGGGAAAACCTGCCGGGCGGGCGCTTGCTGGCGAACATCAACCCCAGCTACACCTGGGTCAAACTGGCGCAGCGGGTGCCGGTGCGGATACGGATTGACGACGACTACGCCGGTAAAGACAAGCTGCGAGCGGGGACAACGGCCACCGTCACCGTCCAGGAAACCCACAACTCCAAAGATCACCGCTGAACCAATGTGGGCGCAGTGTTTTCTAAAATCGCAAAAAAAGCCCCGCGACCGAATGGGGCGCGGGGCAAAAAATTGGTTGGTTGCGGCCAACCAAAGGAGCTCTGTAGAAACGCTCAGTTGCTGGCGACCGTCTCAGGTTGCCAGCCGCCACCGAGGGCCTTGTAGATCGCGACGATGCCGCGATACAGGTCGACTTCGGCCTGGGCCTGGGTGTCTTCTGCTGCCAGGCGCTCACGCTGGGCATCGAGCAGCACGAGGAAGTCGGCGGTACCTTCGCGGTAACGGATCTGCGCGAGGTCGGCCGCGGAGCGGCTCGATTCGCTTTGGCGAATCAGCGAAATAAGCCGTTGCTGGCGTTTGCCGTAGTCGCTGAAGGCGTTTTCCGATTCTTCCAGGGCCAGCAACACCTGCTGCTCGTAGGTCGCCAGGGCGCCTTCGGCATCGGCGTCGGCGCCGCGTATACGGGCTTTTACACTGCCCAGGTCAAACGCGGCCCAGGTGATGCTTGGGCCCAGTGCCCAGGCGTTAGCCGCCGAGGAGCCGATCTGCGAGCCACGCCCGGCGGTCCAGCCGAGGAAACCGCTGAGGCTCACCCGCGGAAACAGGTCAGCCTTGGCCACGCCGATACGCGCCGTGGCCGAGGCCAGTTTGCGCTCGGCGCTGAGAATGTCCGGACGGCGTTGCAGCAGTTCGGCGGGATTACCAATCGGCAGGGCCTTGGCGATCGCCGGCAAGTCTTTGGGGCTCAGGTCCACGGCCAACTTGTCCGGGCGCTGGCCGAGCAGGGTGGCGATGCGGTTTTTCTGCCGCACCTGTTCGGCCTGCAACTGCGGCACGCTGGCTTCGACCGAAGCCAGGCGCGCATCGGCACGTTCCACATCGAGCTGATCGCCGACGCCGGCATCACGCAGGCTGATGGTGATCTTGCGCGACTCCTGTTGGTTATTCAGGTTGGCCAGGGCGATCTTTTCCCGCAGTTGCGCACCGCGCAGCTGACCATAGGCGTCCACCAGTTCGGCAATCATGGTCACTTGCAGCTGATACAGATCAGCCTCAAGTGCCTGTTGTTCGGCATCGGCCGACTCCAGGTTGCGCTGGATGCGGCCAAAGAGGTCGATCTCCCAGGCCATGTCCAGCCCCAGGTCGTAGCGCTCGCTGTTGACCCGGTCAGTGGTTTCGCCGGGGATCTGCCCTTTGCCCAAGTCACTGCTGACCCGGCTGGTGATGGTCGGCATGGCGTCATTGCTGACGTCATCGCGGATCGCCCGGGCCGCCTTCCAGCGAGCGAAGGCGACGCGCAGATCACGGTTGCCCTTGAGGGACTCGGTGACCAACTGGTTGAGGGTCGGATCTTCGAATTGCTGCCACCAGATGCCTTCGAAACGTGAGCGGTCAAAGTTCTTCTGGCCGGCTGCGCCCGCCGTGGCCGTGGTGATGTTGGCAGGCTCGGTGGCTGGGGTCTTGTAGTCCGGGCCGACGGCACAGGCGCTCAGCGCCAGTACCAGCAGGCTCGGCAAAAAGGCTTTCAGGCTCATTAATGCGACTCCAGTTGCGATTGCACTTTCAAGGCCTTGGCCGCTTTGCGCGCTTGACCGCGTTCGACGAAGTTGCGGATCAGTACGTAGAACACCGGCGTCAGCAGCAGACCGAAGAAGGTCACCCCGAGCATCCCGGAGAACACCGCCACACCCATGGCGTGACGCATTTCGGCACCGGCACCGCTGGAGAACACCAGAGGCACCACACCCATGATGAACGCAAAGGAGGTCATCAGGATCGGCCGCAGACGCAAGCGGCAGGCTTCCAGTACCGCAGCCAGCGGGTTCATGCCTTCGAGCTGTTTGTCCTTGGCAAACTCGACGATCAGGATCGCGTTCTTGCAGGCCAGCCCCACCAGTACGATCAAGCCGATCTGGGTGAAGATGTTGTTGTCGCCTCCCGAAGCAATCACACCGGTAATGGCCGACAGCAGGGTCATGGGTACGATCAGGATCACCGCCAGTGGCAGGCTCCAGCTTTCGTACTGCGCCGCCAATACCAGGAACGCCAGCAGTACGCAGAGCGGGAACACGAACAGCGCGGTGTTGCCGGACAGGATCTGCTGGTAGGTCAGGTCGGTCCATTCGTAGGTCATGCCGTTGGGCAGTTCTTCCTTGAGCAGTTTCTCGATGGCTTTTTCCGCCTGGCCGGAGCTGTAGCCCGGGGCTGCGGCACCGTTGATTTCAGCGGTGATGAAGCCGTTGTAGTGCATCACGCGGTCCGGCCCCGAGGTGTCGCTGACCTTGATGAAGGTCGCCAGCGGGATCATCTCGCCCTTGTTGTTGCGCACCTTGAGCTGGCCGATCTGGTCGGACTCGAGGCGGAACTGCTGCTCGGCCTGGACGTTGACCTGATAGGTGCGACCGAAGCGGTTGAAGTCGTTGGCATACAGCGAACCCAGGTAAATCTGCAGGGTGTCGAAGATGTCGCTGACGGCCACGCCGTGGGTCTTGGCTTTTTCCCGGTCGATGGCGGCATCGACCTGGGGCACGTTCACCGTGTAGCTGGTGAACAGGCCGGCCAGTTCCGGCACGTTGTGGCTCTTGGCGATGACGTTCATGGTTTCCTTGTACAGCTCTTCGTAGCCCAGGTTGCCCCGGTCCTCGATCTGCAGGCGGAAACCGCCGATGGTGCCCAGGCCTTGTACCGGTGGCGGCGGGAAGATTGCCATGTACGCTTCCTGGATCCCGGCGAACTGGCCGTTCAAGGCACCGGCAATTGCACCGGCGGACATGCTCGGGTCTTTTCGTTCGTCGAACGGCTTGAGGGTCACGAACACGATGCCGGCGTTCGGGCTGTTGGTGAAACCGTTGATCGACAGGCCAGGGAAGGCCACCGCACTTTCCACGCCAGGTTGTTTCAGGGCCAGGTCGGACATGCGCTTGATCACGTCTTCTGTGCGGTCCAGGCTCGCCGCATCCGGCAATTGCGCGAACGCCACCAGGTACTGCTTGTCCTGGCCGGGTACGAAACCGGTCGGGGTGCTCGAGAAGCCGAAGAATGTCAGCACCATCAGGCCGGCGTACAGCAGCAGGGCGATGCCGCTTGAGCGGATCACGCGGGCAACGGTGCCGACATAACCATGGCTGGCCTTTTCGAAGAAGCGGTTGAACGGACGGAACAACCAGCCACCGAACAGCTTGTCCAGGACCTTGGAGAAACGGTCTTTCGGCGCGTCATGGCCCTTGAGCAACACGGCGGCCAGGGCCGGCGACAGGGTCAGGGAGTTGAAGGCCGAGATCACCGTCGAAATCGCAATGGTCAGGGCGAACTGCTTGTAGAACTGCCCGGTCAACCCGGAGATGAACGCTGCTGGCACGAACACCGCGCACAGCACCAGCGCCGTGGCAATGATGGGCCCCGTCACTTCGCGCATGGCACGCTTGGTGGCTTCGACCGGGGTCAGCCCCAGTTCAATGTTACGCTCGACGTTCTCCACCACCACGATCGCATCGTCCACCACGATACCGATCGCCAGTACCAGGCCAAAAAGTGACAGGGCGTTCAACGAGAAGCCGAACAGATGCATCACGGCAAAGGTACCGATCAGCGATACCGGCACCGCCACCAACGGAATGATCGAGGCGCGCCAGGTCTGCAGGAACAGGATCACCACCAGGACGACGAGGATCAGCGCTTCGAACAGGGTGTGGACCACCGCCTCGATGGAGCCGCGTACGAAGATCGTCGGGTCGTAGACGATGCTGAAGTCCATGCCTTCGGGGAAGCTCTTCTTCAGTTCGGCCATTTTCGCCCGAACTTCGTTGGAGATCTCGATCGCGTTGGAACCCGGGCGCTGGAAGATCGGGATCGCCACCGCCGGTTGGTTGTTGAGCAAGGAACGCAAGGCGTACTGGCTAGAGCCCAGTTCAACACGAGCGATGTCTTTCAGGCGGGTGATTTCACCATCGTCGCCAGAGCGAATAATGATGTTCTCGAACTCTTCCTCACTGACCAGACGGCCCTGGGTGTTCACCGACAACTGGAAGCTTTGCGCATTCGGCGCAGGTGGCGCGCCCAGTGCACCGGCAGCCACCTGGCGGTTCTGTTCACGGATGGCGTTGACCACATCGGTGGCGGTCAGGTTGCGCGAAGCGGTCTTGTTGGGATCGAGCCACACGCGCAGCGAATAGTCGCCCATGCCGAACAGCTGCACATCACCGACACCACCCAGGCGCGCCAACTCATCCTTGATGTTGAGGATCGCGTAGTTGGACAGGTACAGCATGTCGTAGCGTTTGTCCGGCGAGGTCAAGTGCACGACCATCGTCAGGTCGGGCGACGCCTTGTCCACGGTGATACCGATGCGCGTCACTTCCTCGGGAAGTTTCGGCTCGGTGCGGGTCACTCGGTTCTGTACCTGCACCTGGGCGTTGTCCAGGTCGGTGCCCAGGGCGAAGGTGATGGTCAGGGTGATCTTGCCGTCGGCGGTCGACTGCGAGGACATGTACAGCATGTTCTCGACGCCGGTGATCGCTTGCTCCAGGGGAGCGGCCACGGTTTCACCGATGACTTTGGGGTTGGCCCCCGGGAAGTTGGCGCGCACCACCACGGTCGGCGGCACCACTTCCGGGTATTCGCTGATCGGCAGCTGGAACAGCGAGATGGCACCGGCGATCAGGATCAGCAGCGACAGCACCGCAGCGAAGATCGGCCGTGAAATGAAGAATTGGGAAAAATTCATCGGAGTCGTTATCCCTTAACCGCGTGGGTTCGCAGCAGCCAGTTTCACAACGGTGCCCGGCGCGACCTTGGCAGGCGCGACTTGGGGCAGGTTGCTGGCTTCCAGCGCTTGTCGTTGTTGGGCCAGGGCTGCGAGGGTCTGCTCGGTGGCCATCGGGATCACTTCAGGGGTGACAGGCGACCCTGGACGTACCCGCTGCAGCCCCTTGACGATGATGGTGTCGCCCTTGTTCAGGCCGTTACGCACGATGCGCAAGCCTTCGATTTTCGGACCCAGCTCCACGGCGCGATAAGCCGTGTTGTTGTCGGCATCCATCACCAGCACGAACTTCTTGCCCAGGTCCGTACCTACCGCCTCATCGTTGATCAACATGGCGTTGTAGGTGCCGCTGCCCACCAGTTTCAGGCGAGCGTAAAGGCCCGGGGTATAGCTGCCGTCGCTGTTGTCGAACACGGCGCGACCGCGGATGGTGCCGGTTTTCGGGTTGACCTGGTTGTCGACGAAGTTCATCACGCCCTGGTGCGGGTTGCCGTCTTCGTTGGACAGGCCCATGTACACCGGGGTGGTGGCGCCGCGTTTACCCTGGCGGGCGAGCTGGGTGTACTTGAGGAACACGCGCTCGTCGGCATCGAAGTAGGCGTAGACCTTGTCGGTGGACACCAGGCTGGTCAGGGGGGTGGTATCGGCCGTCACCAGGTTGCCGGCGGTGATTTGCGCACGGCTGACGCGACCGCTGATGGGGGCGGTGACGCGGGTGAAGCTCAGGTTCAATTTCGCCAGGTCAAGCTGTGCTTGCAGGGCGCCGACGGCGGCGCGGGCTTCTTGTGCAGCACTGGTACGCGAATCGGCGAGCTCGGCGGAAATCGCATTGCTGGTGCGCAGGCGCTCACCGCGTTGGGCTTCGTTTTCGCTGCGGGTGGCATTGGCGCGGGCCTGGGCCACCAGGGCTTCGAGGCGACGGACTTCAGCCTGGAACGGACGCGGATCGATCTGGAACAGCAGGTCGCCTTTCTTGACCAGGGCGCCTTCGGTGAAGGTCACTTCATCGATCTGGCCCGAGACCCGTGGACGAATCTCAACGGTTTCCGGCGCTTCCAGGCGCCCGGTGAATTCGTCCCACTCGTTGACCGGCTGCTCCAGCACCTTGGCCACGCTGACCTTGGCTGCGGGCGGCGTAGCCGCAGTCTCTGGCGCCTTGCCGCACGCGCTCATCACCACTACGGCCAACACGGCCAACGGCAAGCGCAAATGTTTGAGTGACTGTTCCATGGATGCATCCGCCAATGTATTAAGATTGGCGAATGATGCGCGGCGGGGGTGGTATCGAACGAATCGAATGAGGCGAAGGTAACTATCATTCGGAATGATAGGAGAGACCTGGGCAGCTCTCTAGCCTGCGCCTTGCATCGGGAGGCAATCAGCCCGGTTGATGGCAATTGTGTGTTTCCGGATTTGCACAAGTCTGGCTTGGGACCGAGTCGCGGCCATCGCTGGCAAACCAGCTCCTACAGGTTCGCGGTGTACACGGGATTTGTGATCGGCAAGATCTTTGTAGGAGCTGGCTTGCCAGCGATGAGGTCATCAGCCTCGATGCATCATTCGGATCAAGCCAAACTAGGCGGATCCCCGGTGTCGAATAGCAGTGGCGATAAATCATCCCTTCTCCCGAGGAGTCTAATAGCTCCCTCAGGTTCCCCGCCAACGGCTGTGGTGTAGAAGTGCGCCAATCCGGCGATAAACCAGCGTTCAAACTGAGGTAACCGAGGGGCTGTCTGATCCAGACAGCCGCTCCATGATGACGCGCGGCACGGGAATCGTTGGCTACAACGTGCAGACAGCGGTCGATACGCAGCACCATTTGATCGTTGCGCACGAGGTGACCAACGTCGGTTCCGACCGCGATCAACTCAGCTCAATGGCCAAGCAGGCCCGCGAGGCGATGGCGGCAGATACGTTGTCGGTAGTGGCTGACCGAGGTTACTTCAAAAGCGAAACGCCTGTAGAAACCTTCGGCGGTATCGAGTGTCTTGAGCCCTCTCAAAAAATCAGATCTCCGAAATGCGATTTATCCATTGGTTCCGGCCGGAATGCGATCAAGTCCAACCTTCAATAAAAAAATTCAGATAATAGTGAGAACTCAAGAGAACTTCGCTCCTACGGGGCTGGGGCCTCAGTGACCTCCTCGACCTCATAATTCACATAACCGAACTCATTACTGCGAGCGGCCACGTATTTGCCGTTCTGCTCGAACACCGTGGCCTCGAAGGGCGTGCCGCCGAGTGTCGTCACTAGGTGTCCGTCCTTGATTTCATACTTGGCCGGCACGCCAAACTGGCCGTCATGCAGCATGTTCAGGTATTCCCCTTGCGCAGTTGGCTTGCCATCGACGCTGGCGACCAGGCGTTGGCCGTCGGTGCCATAGATGATCTCGAAGGTCTGGCCGGTGACGGTATTGCGCACCTTGATGGTTTTACCCACCACGTAAGCCTGCAGCTGTTCGCTGGTGAGCGCTTTGGCCCCAGCGGTTTTCAGCTGGTCAATGGTTTTGCCTGCAGCGGCCAGCTTGCTGTCTTCAGCATTCGGCGTGTACCAGATTGGCGAGGTCCACGCGCGTTCCTGGACAGTGGCCGAGACGTCGGCCGGCGGCGGTACTTGTAGCTTGGCCGCGTCATAGGTGCTCCAGCGCGGGGTCGGGATCTGTAGCACGCGGGCATAGTAGAACGCGTGCTGGGCCGGATCGAAATCCGGATCGACCCAGACTTTCTTCAGCTCGGTGGCACCAATGGTATTGGTGTAAGTCGCCTTGGAAACATCGACCGTGGAGCCCACCGGCGGGATCTTACCGGTAGCCGGGTCCGGTTGGCGATCACCGGACCAGGCGACGTCGTAGATTTTCTCGAAGGTCTGGCCGTTTTTGGTCCAGCCCTTGATGATCTGGATGCGGTCGAGGTTACCGTCATCGGCATCCTTGACCGTCCACACTACAAAGGACGGCGCCTGTTTGCCCGGTTTTGCCGGCAAGTCGCCGCCCATGGGAACGCCTTTGGCGTAGGCGGCCTGCACCCAGTCTTTTTCGTTCCATACACTGTCGTCGAAACCCCAGCCACCAAACAGGCGCACCGGGATGCGCACGCCGCTGGTGCCGTAGACTTCTTTACGCTTCATGGCATCGAAAATCGATTCACGGGTGTTTTCTTCCGCCCAGACACCGGCCAGCCCCGACGTGCTGGTTTGCAGGGCGATCATGCCCGAGTTCTGTTTGCCGGAAATACGCGCTGCCGGGGTGCTGTCGGTAAAGCCGTGGGAACCGAAGTTGTTGTTCTGCGAATAGGGGATCACCCCGTTGTGCGAGTCGCTGGCACCGACCACGCCCATTTTGTAAGGGTTGTATCCGCGTGCTTCCTGAAGGGCCATGCCGTTTTGCCAAGCTTGCCTGATGTAGCTGCCATTGATTTTCGATGTGCTGTTGTCGATACCAAGCAAAAAACTCATGATTTCATAATTGGCAAATTCGTCGGTCGGCGACAGCTCCGGATGGGTTTCGGAGGTGCCCTTGACCTGGTGGATTTCGGTGAGCGATTCGTTACGCATCCGCGCTTGCGCCCATGCGGCATCGATGGGACGACCACGGTCGTCAACGTCTACCGGAAACATCAGGCCGTTGCTGAGGTTGGCATTGTGGGAGATCGCCAGCACCTCGTTGCCCTTCTTGCGTTGATCGTCCATCCAGCCCCACAAGTCCTCGGGCTTGTCCGAGTCGAGCGCTGTGAAGGGCAAGTCCGGCACCTTCTTCGAGTCACGGAAAAACACATTGCGGTGCATGTTTTGATTGTTCGGTGCCGAGGTCCATTCATAGGCGACGAACGTGGTGAACTTGCCGGGCTTGTAGTACTTGTCGGCGATGGCGATGTTTTGCTGCCAGATATTTCCGGCAACCTTCGGATCAATCAGCTCCTTGATCGGGTGGCTCAAGCTGCCGGCGATCCACTTGAACACCCGGTTGAAATCTTCCGGGGTTTTAACAATCAGCTTTTGCGCGATGGGCTGCTTGCTGAACTCTGACTTCGGATCGTTGGCCAGGGCGATCACGCCCACATACTCCGAATGATCGGTCACGCCATGGAAGTCCAGCGGCCGGCCTTTGAGCTGCACCTCAAAACCCATCGGATGCTTGACCGGCATGCCCAGTGAGTATTGGTACGCCTGCTCGGGATCGACCTGATGGTTGCCGATCAGGTAGGCATCAATCGACCAGGAGCTGTGCGAGTGCGTCTGGCCAAAGTAGACCTCGCGATCCGGGTTGCCCTCTGCCAGGGCCAGCGAGCTGACAGCAAGCACGGCGCAACCGAACAGTGACGGCGCGGTGGTGTGTGTATGGGTTTTCATATCCCACCTCTTGGGAATACGGCAGTGACAGGGTGCAATTCAGGTCCAGAAGCTCGACACTCGTTCGAAAAACCAGAAGGCTGCCAGCGTACCCAGCACGTACGATGCAACCGGACGTGCATACAGCAGCGCAGGCTGTGGCAGACGAAAACGCAGCAACAACGCGCGCAGGCTCAGGACCATGGCGACGAACAGCAGCTGGCCGATCTCGACGCCGACGTTAAAAGTGAACAGCGCCAGGGGCAGGTCACGCTGCGGCAAGCCGATCTCCGCCAGCGCACCGGCAAAACCAAAGCCATGCAACAAGCCAAAACAGAACGCCACCACCCATGGCCATTGAAGGGTGAAACTGGTTTGTCCACGGTTCTTGCGGGCAATTTCCACTGCCAGCAACAGAATGCTCAGCGCAATTGTCGCCTCCACCGGCGGGCCGGGAAGTCGTACCGCACCCAGTGCCGCAAGCGCCAGGGTGATGGAGTGGGCGAGGGTGAACGCGGTGATGGTCTTCACCAGCATCCAGCCATTGCCCACCAGCAGCAGGAGGCCGAAGACGAACAGCAGGTGATCGAAACCGCCCAGGATGTGCTGGATGCCATGGAGCAGAAACGCACCGGCCACCGAGAACGGGCCCGGCGTCGCGGCGATTTCTATCCAGGGTTGCGCGGGGTGGACGAGGGTGGTAGTCAGGCTGCCGTCCAGGCGCGAGACACGCACCAGCACATCGGTGATGCTCGCTTGCAGGCCGATGAAGTCGATGCGCTGTCCGACCAGCCCCGAGGGGCCGGCATCAATGATCCGGCGCTCGATCAGTGAATCGTTGAGCGGGCTTTCCACCGGCTCGACGACCGTGCGCACACCGTCGGCAAACCGCAGGGCAATCGGTAAGCGCATGCCCGACAGTACTGGTGTGCGCCACACTACGTCATAGCGCCCGGCAGCCGTTTCGTTGAGCTCCAGGTAAGCGGGGCGCGCCTCGTGCGCCGTGGCCGTCAGTCCCATGAACCAGAGGAGCAGCAACAGCCAGACCGAGCGCCTCATCACGGCCGCTCCGCTTGAGTGGCGGCAATCGCGCTGGTGGGTGCCGGCATCAGCACCACGACTTCATAGCGGGCTTTCAGTGCATCGAAACTCGTGCGCTTCGACTCGCTGCGTTGCTCGGACAGCCAATCGGATTTGACCTGCTGGGCCACTGTCTCGAAGGGCGGTGCCGGTGGTGTGGCCAGCGCATCGATCCACACCAGATGCCAGCCAAATCCTGACTCCACAGGCCCGACCCAACGCCCGGGAGTTTGCTTGAGCAACGAAATGGCAAACTGTGAACCAAAGACCCGTGCCACCTGATCCCGGGATTGTTCCGTGTAGGCTTTTTCAAACATGAAGGCATCGCCTTCACCATCGTTCTTGCCTGTCAGTTCACTCAGCGCGGCCTGAGCCTGCGCCTGAGCGTGCGAGCCACGTTTATCAAAGGCGAAGAACACATGGTGAAAAGTGGCCAGTGGCGGCGGGGCATACTGGTCTTGATGCTGGTTGTACCAGTCCTCAAGTACGCCGGGTGCCGGTTCGCGAAGCGACGCAACATCCTCGGCGAGAAAATCCATTTTTTGCGCCAGTCGGCGGCGAATGATGGTGTCGTCTTTATCCAGGCCAAGCTTCAAGGCTTCGCGATAGAGAATTTCCTCTTTCACATATTCATCGATCAGGCCCTGCAGTTGTTGCTCCGAGGCGGGTCGTTGCCAGCGCGCCAGCCAGGAAACGGCGATCCGCTGGACAACTTCAGGGGTGATTTCGATGCGTTGCGGGTCTTGACTGACCGTTGAACGGTGCAAACCGCCATACAGCCCAAAGAGTGCAAAACCGGCGATTAAAAAGTGCAGTAACGGCTGGCGAAGGCATCGCTTGATTAACGAAAGTCGAGACGCTTTCGCTTCACTCACGGTCAAGTTCATGACTTGGTGCCCCACGCTATACTCGATTGGTTTTCGAAGCAGATTGGAGTATTGCTGCTGGGCCGGAACTTTCCAGCGAGGCTAATCACGATAGGAACTAAGCATTAGTCGCAATCGGATTAAATGATTGCTCGGGATAATGCAGTCAATCGCCGGCACAGCCCGGGATGGAGCGCCCATGTGATGAAAGGACTGTTGGTTTTCGCCGCGATCATCGAGGCCACTGCGGGCGTGGGCCTACTGCTTATCCCGTCGCTGGTCGGGCATCTGCTGCTTGGCATCGAACTCAGCGGTGTCATCGTCCGCATAGCCGGGATCGCCCTCATTGCATTGGCCGCCGCCTGTTGGCCCGGCCCTCCCATACTCGGCATGCTGACCTATAACGCAGCGGTTACGCTGTATCTTTCCTATGTTGGCTTGATGGGACACGCGAGTGGGGTTCTCTTATGGCCGGTGGTCATCTTGCATGCAGTCATGTCGGTACTGCTGATTCGGGCAATGACCAGGGAGATCAGCCATTGAGCTCCATCATCATTGGCGCGATGGTTTTCGCCTGCCTGTTCGCTGCCGCGATGCTGGGGATGCTGTTGCGCTTGCGACTACCGAATCACCACCTGGATGTCGAATCCAAGGACGTCATTCGCCTGGCAACGGCCGTCGTGGGGACGCTGTCCGCACTGGCGCTCGGGCTGCTGATTGCGTCTGCAAAAAACGTCTACGACAGTAATGAGATTGAAGTGCGGACATCGGCCGCACGCATCGTCCTGCTCGACAGGGTCATGGCCCAGTACGGACCGGAGACCGCGCAGGCCCGAACGCGTCTGCGTCAATTGATTGAAACGCGGTTGAACCGGGGTTGGGGCAATTCGTCCGCCGAGTCGACGGCGGTCAATCCTTTTGACGAGTCGCCGGGGATCGAACCGGTTCAGGTTGTGCTGCGGGCACTAACGCCCGGCAACGAACCGCAACGCATGCTTCAGGTTCGCGCACTGGAGGTCAGCTCTCAGCTGGCGGAAGCCCACTGGATACTGGTCGAGAGCAATACGGAGGGACTGCCCACGCCATTTCTCGTCATCCTGACCTGCTGGCTGGCCTGGCTATTCGCGACGTTCGGCCTGCAGGCGCCGGCCAATCCCACCGTGATAGGCGTCATGCTCATCTGCTCCCTGTCGGTGGCCGCGGCGGTCTTTCTGGTGGTCGACATGGCGCATCCTTACATCGGGATCATCCATGTCTCCGATGCGCCGTTGCGCACGGCGCTGATGAACATTGGCAAGTGACTTTCCCGAGTGAAGCAGTAACGACAATTCAAAGGCTGCCTAAGGCGCACTGAACCGCTCGTTGATACCCGCTGCCTGCGCGCGGTAAGTCTTGGGCGCGCAGCCCTGGGCTTTGTGGAAAAAGCGGCTGAAGGCGCTCAGGCTGGAAAACCCCAGTACCTCGGCGATCTGCGAAAGCTTAAGGTCGGTCTGGCTCAGGTATTTGCGGGCCAGATCCAGCTTGGTCTGTTGCTTGATGGCCTGGAAGGTGGTGCCGCTGCCGGCCAGCCTGCGTTGCAGGGTTCGGCGGCTTTGCAGTTGATTGAGGGCGACGGCCTCCAGGGGCGCGCCACTGCTGGCCAGCAGTTTGCGCACCGAGTCTTCGGTGGCCGAGGCCGGGCTTCGGTTGCGTCGTTGTTGGTTTTCCCGCAGGTAGTCAAGCAGGGCGGGACGGGAGAAGTGCTGTTTCACCGTCAGTGGGTGCGCCAGCACCTGATGGCTGAGCAGCATGCCGTTGCACTCCTGATTGAAGAACACATTCTGCCCGAACATCCGTGTATAGCTTGCACGGCTGTGCGGTTCCCGGCAACGCAGCATCACGCGCTCGGGCGACCACTGGGGGTACAGGTCGCTTCGCAGTTTGCGCGCGAGCAGGGCCAGGCCCAGATGTACGGACTGGGTTTCGTCGATTTCGGCTGTCGCGGTCACCTCATAGTGCACAGTCAATCCCAGTTCATGTTGCTCCAGATGCACCAGGGCACCGGACATCAGCACGTGAAAGTAGCGTGACAGCCGATCGAGCCACTCGCCGACCGTGGTCGCTTCGCTGACGATGTCGAGTAGCGCACTGCCCAATACGCCCATCCCTTGCTTTTGTGCCAGCAACAGCCCGAAGTCCTCACGACCGGTTTCCCGGGCGGCCAGTTCGAGAAAGTGCACCACCTTGGGTACCGGCAAGAGCAGGTCCAACTGGTCCAGCGACTGCGATGCGATCGATGCCCCATGCGCCACTCGCCAGGGATCGCCGTGCAGATCGGCGATCAGCTCGCGGGCGCCGTACAGGCACATGCTGCGAATGAGATGAGTATCCATGGCCCCCGCGTCTTTGAAGATTAATGGCGCGAAGTATCAAGTGACTGGCACGTTTTATCAAATAAATGCTCGACGCCTGCGCAGAATACGACAGCCCGAACCTTACAAAAACCACAACGGAGCGATTGTCATGCTGGGTCTGATGCAGGATCACCCCTTACTCATTTCTTCTGTACTCGAACACGCGCTGTGCTCGCACCCCAATGCCGAGATTGCCTCGCGCTTGCAGGACGGCACGGTGCATCACTGCACGTACGCCGACATCGGCCGGCGTGCCATGCAATTGGCCAATGCCCTCACAAACCTGGGCGTGCAGCCCGGCGAGCGGATCGGCACACTGGCCTGGAATGGCTACCGGCACATGGAAATGTTCTATGGCGTCTCGGGCATGGGCGCGGTGCTGCACACCATCAACCCAAGGCTGTTTGCCGAACAGATCGAGTTCATCGCCAACCATGCCGAAGACCAGTACCTGTTTTTCGACCTGTCGTTTGCTGCGCTGATCGAGCAACTTGCTCCACGACTCACCACGGTCAAGGCTTTCGTTGCCCTGGCCGAGCGCTGCGAGATGCCGCCTATCGTTGTGCCCAACCTGCTGTGTTACGAAGAACTGATTGGCGATGAGCCCGAGACCTTCGCCTGGCCCCGTCTGGATGAACGCGCGGCGGCCTCCCTGTGCTACACCTCAGGCACCACCGGAAATCCGAAAGGGGTGCTGTACTCCCATCGCTCGACCTTGCTGCATTCGATGGTCACCTGCACCCCGGACGGGTTCAACCTGTCATCGGCCGATACGGCGCTGCTGGTGGTGCCCATGTTCCACGTCAACGCCTGGGGCATGCCTTATTCGGCGGCGATGTGCGGCGCGCGTCTGGTCCTGCCCGGCGCGGACCTCGACGGGGCCAGCCTGTATAACTTGATGCAGCGCGAAAAAGTAACCCTGGCCCTGGGCGTGCCGACGGTGTGGATGACCCTGCAACAGCACGTGCAGAACGCAGGGCTGATGCCGACCGCGGACCTGTGCCTGAACCGGGTCGTGATGGGCGGGGCCGCGGCGCCGCGCAGCCTGGTGGAAACGTTCGAGACTCGTTTTGGCGCCCGGGTGCTGCAAGCCTGGGGTATGACTGAGATGTCGCCTTTGGGCACGGTTTGCAATGCCTTGCCCAAGCACCGCGACGCCTCGCTCGACGAGCGCATTGACCTGCAAGCGAAACAGGGGCGGGTGTTGTTCGGGGTTACGATCAAAATCGTTGATGCAGACGGTGCCGAACTGCCCCGCGACGGCAAGGCGTCCGGCCATTTGCGGGTCAAGGGACCGTGGATCGCCAGCCAGTATTACCAGGGTGAGGCCGGCTCCTTGCTCGATGAGCAGGGCTGGCTGATAACGGGTGATATTGCAACCATCGACCCGGATGGCTACCTGCAGATCACCGATCGCGCCAAGGATGTGATCAAGTCCGGTGGTGAATGGATTTCCTCCATTGACCTGGAGAACGCCGCCTGTGGTCACCCGGCGGTGGCAGAAGCGGCGGTCATCGGCGTGCCTCACCCGAAATGGCAGGAACGGCCATTGCTGGTGGTGGTGCTCAAGCAGGGCATGCTGGCGACACGGGACGATCTGCTCGGTTTTTTGCAGGGACGCGTGGCCAAGTGGTGGCTACCCGACGCCGTGGCCTTCGTCGAAGCACTGCCCTATACGGCAACGGGCAAAGTGCAAAAAATGAAATTGCGCGAACAGTTCCGGGACTATCGTTTATAACCAGCGATATCTTGTAATCAAGCCCAAAGGGCCTCACCCATGGATCGCATTGCACCTGAACTGGTCCTGAAAACCACGCCACCGCGAAGTCAGAAAACCGCTCACATGCGTGAGCGGTTGAGCATCGACAGCGCAGCCCTGGCGGACAAGACAGCGATTGCCGTGCAAGGCCCGGCGGGGTTCGGCAAGACGTTTCTGCTGGCGCAGTGGCGCCGGGAGTTTCTCTCCCGTGGTGCGGTCGTGGCCTGGTTGACGCTCGACGAGCATGACGATGGCATTCGATTCGCCAAAGGGCTGGCTGCGGCCATGGCCGTTGGCAGCGGCCGGGCGACGTTTGCCGGCTCTCTGGAACGCACGCCCGGGCGCGGGCGCGATGAACTGGAGGGGCTGACTGATTGGCTGGCCGAAGTCGCCGACCTGGGCGGCGAAATCGTGCTGTTGCTCGACGAAGCCGAAAGATTGCCCGAAGCCACCGTGCGGCATTGCCTGGCCTACCTGCTGCACAATGCCCCGGCGAACCTGCGCATCATCATGGCCTCGCGCGGGCGCTTGAACCTGCAGGTGGCCGACCTGCAAGCCCGCGGCTTTTATGTAGCCATCGGCGCGGACGCCTTGCGCCTGCGCGTGGAGGAAACCGTAGCGATTCTCAGCGCTCGTTTCGGCCATCGTATCGACCCGGACCTGTGCGTGCGCTTGCATGAGGCCACCGAGGGCTGGTCACTTGGCTTGCAACTGGCAATCGCTTCCATCGAAAAAAGCCCGAGTGTGGTTGCTGCGGTCGAAGAGCTGTCGGCGGGGACCGGTGATATACGACGCTATTTCGTTGACACCCTGATCGCCCACCTGCCCGGCGAGCAGATTGAGTTTCTCACCAGCATTGCCCTGCTGGAGATGCTGCATCCTTCCCTGTGCATCGCCCTGACCGGCGACGAGCAGGCCGGGTTGCGCTTGCGGGAACTGTGTGTGGCAACGCCGATTTTTGTCGAAAACGTGGACAGTGAGTGGGTGCGAATTCACCCGCTGGCCCGAGAGTTTCTTCTGGGGCGCTTTGCCGGACTGCCCGAAACCCGACGCCGGGATCTGCATGAGCGGGCGGCAAGTTGGCTCGAAGCCCATGAATTCTCCGAGCAGGCGGCTCGTCATTACCTGTTGGCCGGGCGTACCAGCCAGGCGTACCAGATGATCGAACAATGCCTCTACGAAATCATGTTGCGCGGACAGTTCAGCCGGGTTCTGGAGTGGGTCGAGGAGCTGCCGGCGCAGGAGGTCGAATCGCGGTCGCGCATGTGCCTGGCGGCCGCCTGGTCCCTGGCCATGAGCGAACGGCATGAGGAAGCGGTGCGTCTGGTTGCCGGTATCCGGCAGGACCCGGCGACCGATGACAGCACACGTTGCGAAGCCGCGATGATTGTTGCCACCGCCGCCTATTTTGCCGACCGGCCGGACGAATCGCTGGCGCTGGTGACCCCTTGGGTGGACGCCTTGCCGACCGGCGAGATCAAGTTACAGGCGGTCTTCGCCAATCAGATCGCGCGGCTGACCCTGTTCCAGGGCCAGCCGGAAAAAGCCCGACGTATCTTTCAGCGGGCGCCGTTGTATGCCTGGAGCTCCGGCCTGGACGCCATTCGGGGTTTCGGCGAATGGGTGGTGGGCCTCAGCTACGTGACCGAAGGCCGCCTTGTGCCGGCCGAGAGGGCATTGCGCGACAGCCTGGCACGCGCCGAGCAGGACATCGGTCGACGCAGCCCGGTGGCGGTGATGCTGGCCAGCGGACTGGCCACGGTGTTGCTCGAGCGTGATCAGCCGCAAGAAGCCGCCACGGTTCTGGCCAACCGCCTTGATGTGGTCGAGCGCCTGGCCTCTCCGGATGCAGTCGTGATGGGCTATCTCACCGCCGCTCGCCTGGCGATACTGCAGGGGCAGGGCCACCGGGGTTATGACTTGCTTGAGGCGCTGTTCGTACTCGGCGAGGAGCGCGGCATTGCGCGTTTCTGTATTGCCGCACTCGCCGAGCAGATTCGCCTGCACGCCCTGCAAGGGCGGGCCGACACCTGCCTTGCATTGGGACGCCGGCTCGATGCTCAGGTACCGCAGATCGCGCGTGAACAAACAGGTTTACTCGGGCCGGAGCTGGCTTTGATGGCAATGCTGGCCAAGGCCTATGTCGCCCACGTGCAACGTGACTGGCAAGGGATGCTGGAGCTGTTGGAGCGTGCCAACGAAACAGCCGAGCGCATTCGTCGCGGTCGTGAAATCGTGCAGATCAAACTGCTAAAGGCTTTGGCGCTCCAGGAATCGGGCGGCAACGGCCTGGCCTGCCTGCGTGAAGCGATCAGTCTGGCGGAGGAAAACGGCTTGCGGCGGATCGTCGAAGACACCCATCCGCAATTGCTCAAATGGATGCGCAAGGTCCAGCAAGAAATGCCCCGGATCGAAGATCAATACACAGCACCCTCTGCCGCGCCGGCACCCGTGGCGACCAGCACGGTTTCGCCCAGCCGATTGCTGACACCCAAGGAGCGCGAAGTGTTGCAATTGCTCGCACGTAACCTGTCGAACAAACAGATCGCGCTGGCGCTGAATGTCGGCGAAGAAACCGTGAAATGGCACTTGAAGAACCTGTTCGGCAAGTTCCAGGCCGGCACTCGCAAGCATGTGGTGGATCGTGCCTACATGCTGGGCATCCTCGATCCGGCAAGCTGAAACAGCCGCGCATTTTTCCGAGCCGCAAAGGCGCCCTTTTTTCCCCCCTGAATTTACTCAGCCCCCCCTGACGATGGGGGGGCTGGATCACGCCCAATCGATAGTCTGGACCTCAATGGAGCCAACCCGGCCGATGCATTTGCCGCCTGCCGAGCGTTGCTCGATGACAAGAGTGGATCGGCACCGGCCGACTTTCGAGGTAAGGCGTATGAGTCAAAGCGTGCTGATTGCGGGGGTGGGCATGTCCCCGTTCGTCCCGCTGGGCGCTGGCGACAGTGTCGCCACGTTTGCGGGCAGGGCGATCCGCCAGGCGCTCGACGATGCGCGTATTGACTACGATCTGGTCGACCAGGTGTTCAGCGCTTGCGTCAGTGGCGCAGCGGGTTGCAGCGAACAGGTTCTGGCCCAGGTCGGCCTTACCGGAGTCCCGGTGTTTTCGCTCGCGGACGGTTGCGCGGCAGCCAGCAGTGCCTTGCAGCTGGCACGGCACAGCGTGTTGTCCGGCCAGGCCGAGTGCGCGTTGGCGCTGGGCTTCGAGTGCATGCCGGCGAACGTTACCCACCGCGCCTTCTTTGGTCTGGATGATAGCGCACCGCAAGCCTGGGACGGCCTCGGTCAGGTCGACGCTTGCCAGACTCATTTTGCCCGGCGCGAGAATCCGGCTGCGCTGTTCGCGGCCCAGACCAGTTGGTTGCTGACCCGCATGGGCGTGGCGCAAACGAGCTTCGAACACGTTCTCAGCCGGGCGCGGGCCCAAGCCATGCTCAACCCGATGGCGGTGCTCAACCGCTGCACGGCGCTCGATGGCTGGCGGGCTCGTTACCTTTGCCCGCCGGCATGCGGGGCTGCGGCGGTGCTGTTGTGTACACCGGGTTTTCTGGCCCGCTACGGCGCCCGGGGTGGTGTGGAAGTACTGGCATGTGTGCGCGGCAGCGACATGGCCTCCGAGCAGGAGGCCGGTTGCGTGCTCGATGTGCTGGGGCGCGCTTCGACCCGGCGCGTTGCCCAATTGGCGTATGAGCACGCAGGACTTGGTGTCGACGAGATTGAGACTGTGGAGCTGCACGATCAGAGCGTCGGCGACTTCATGGTGTACAGCGCCGCCCTGGGCTTGTGCCGGGAAGAGTGTATCGACGGCTTCGTGCGCGAACGGCGCAACAGTCGTGGCAATCCGGTCGATGTCTGCGCCTCCGGTGGGCTGCTCGGTCGCGGTCATGCACCGGGAGCAACGGGGCTGGCGCAAATAACTGAATTGGTCTGGCAACTGCGCGGCACCGCGCCGTTAAGGCAAGACAACGGAGCCCGGACGGGACTTGCGCACAACGCGGCGCTGGGTCGTTCGGTATCGGTAACCATTCTGCAGCGCACTTAAGGACAGCGTCGCAGTGTCGTTTCAATGCGTTTTCATGAACCACAGAGAAGGTGAGCCCGTTAGATGAACAACAACAATAAGATCTGCCATGCAAACCTGCGTCGAGGGCTTTTGGCTACAGCAATTCTGGCCGGGATGGGCATCGCGCCTGCACAAGCCCTGGAAATCGATACGGGCAATGAAGACCTGTCAGTGCGTTTCGACAACACCTTCAAGCTCAACTACGGCCAGCGAGTGGAAACCGCCAACAGCAAGCTGGCCAACAGCTGGAACAACAATGATGGCAACCGCAACTTCTCGTCGGGCAGTGCGGTGTCCCAGCGCCTGGACGTGCTCTCCGAACTGGACGTGGTCTTTAGGCAGAAGGCCGGTTTTCGCGTCAGTGCCAACAGCTGGTATGACCATGCCTATGACAATGTCGGCAGTGCCAACACCTCGACCAACCAGCTCAACAACGGCGTTCCTGACTCGCGTCACATCAGTGGTTATGCCGACCGCTATTACAACGGGCCTTCTTCGGAAATCCTCGATGCCTTCGTGTTTGGCAGCACCGAGGTTGGCGATGAAACCCTGCTCAGCGCCAAGCTGGGCAGCCATACCCAGTACTGGGGTGAAAGCATCCTGGCCTTCGCCCACGGCAACAGTTATGGCCAGTCGGGCCTGGACATCACCAAGGGGCTGACAGTGCCGGGCACCGAAGCCAAGGAACTGTTCATCCCGCGCAACCAGTTGTCCAGCAGCCTGACCTTTGGCCCGGAACTGACTCTGAGCGCCCAATACTTCCTCGGTTGGGACGCTTCGCGCCTGCCGGAATCGGGCACCTACCTGGGGTTCAACGACGGCATCCAGAGTGGCGGGCACAACCTGTCGCTGATCGGTGGGCGCAATCCCTTCTTCGGTGCCCCGGGCCCCGTCGGCGTCAATGAGTTCCTGCGCCTGAGCAACGGCCACACCTTCACCCCGGACAATCACGGCGACTTCGGCCTGATGGCCAAGTGGAGCCCGGAATGGCTGGACGGGACTCTGGGCTTTTACTACCGCAACACCTCCGACATCCTGCCCAACCTGGTCTTGCAGCCGACGGCGGTGGGTCCGGCGCAGCTGATTTCGGGAAATATCGGCAGCTACAACCAGTTCTACGTCGACGACATCGATATCTACGGCATCAGCCTGTCCAAGAGCATCGCCGGGGTCAGCGTCGGTTTCGACCTCAATTACCGCGAAAATATGCCGCTGGCCAGTGTCGCCGCCACCGTCAGCCCGGCTGCGGCCGCCGCCGGTCTGCCCGGATTCATTGGCAGTTTCGATGGCAACAACGGCGTGGCCCGAGGCAACACCGTGCATGCGGTGCTCAACGGCCTGACCACTTTCGCCGACACGCCGGTGTGGGACAGCGCCTCGCTGCTGGTGGAGCTTGGCTACAGCCGCTGGCTGGACGTCACCGACAACAAGCAATTGTTCAAGGGTGAGGACTGGTATCGCGGCGTGGACAAGGTCACCAAGGACAACTACGTCGTCGGCGTCAACTTCAACCCGACCTGGTATCAGGTTTTCCCCGGCATCGATTTCTACATGCCGGCCACCTACAACGTCGGCCTCAATGGCAACTCCGCAGTCCAGATGGGGGGCAACGAAGACTCCGGAAGCTATTCGATCGGCATTGGCATGGACGTACGCAACCAGTATCGCTTCGACCTGAAGTACGTGGACAACTTCGGTCCGTTCGATACCTGCGACCGCGCCGGCAATGCCGGCAGCCAGGGAGACGGTGCCGCACCCGGCGCCAACGGCCAGTACAACTGCACTCCGGGGCAGGCCACCGCCTTTGGCGGTACATCGGCCCAGCTCAAGGATCGCGGCATGGTCACCTTCACCTTCAAAACGACTATCTGATCGAACGTTGCCCGGCAACAGGAGAGACCCCATGAAATATGCACAATCGGTATTGGCCGCAGCCCTTGCGCTGGCGGTGACCGGTGCCGCCCACGCGGCCGTATCGTCCGACCAGGCCGCCCGGCTTGGCAGCACATTGACCGGCGTCGGCGCCGAAAAAGCCGGCAATGCCGACGGCAGCATCCCGGCCTATACCGGTGGCCTGACCCAGGCACCGGCCAGCTACCAGGCGGGCAGCTCGTTTCGCCCCGACCCCTTCGAAAATGAAAAGCCGGTAACGGTAATCAACGCCGGCAACGCCGCCCAGTACGCCGGCAAGATGACAGCCTCGACCCAGGAGCTTCTCAAGCGCTTTGCGTCGTTCCGCGTCGATGTCTACCCGACCCACCGTACCGTGGCCATGCCTCAGCGATTGCTGGACAACACGGCGAAAAACGCGGTCGGGACCAAAACCACCGAGGGCGGGGTAGCCCTGGACAATGCGTTGCCCGGCGTGCCGTTCCCGATCCCCGCCGATGGCTATGAAGCCATGTGGAACCACCTGCTGCGCTATCAGGGCTTTGCGCTGAACTCCAAGTACGACTCCTGGAACGTCGATTCCTCGGGCAGGGCGACCCTGGCCACCACCGGCAACGCCTACATCGAGTACCCGCTGTACGACCCGGCCCGTACCAGCGCGGCCAACGAGAGCGACGTGTTCTTCAAGACCAAGCTGTATTACCAGGGCCCGGCACGTCGGGCCGGCGAGGCCATTCTGGTGGTCGATGCGGTCAACCCGCTCAAGCAAGGCCGCCGTGGCTGGCAGTACCTGCCGGGTCAACGCCGGGTGAAACTGGCGCCGGACATCGCCTACGACACGCCGAACCCGGGGTCGGCCGGCAGTTCGACCTATGACGACTCCTGGGTGTTCAACGGTGCCCTGGACCGTTACGACTTCAAGCTGGTGGGCAAGAAGGAAATGTACGTCCCGTACAACACTTACAAGTTGAACTACCACAAGGTGGCTGCGGACGTGACCACTCCCAACCATGTCAATCCCGACCTGATGCGCTGGGAACTGCACCGCGTGTGGGTCGTGGAAGCGACCCTGAAGCCGGGCAAACGCCACATCTACAGCAAGCGCACCTTCTACCTCGATGAGGACAGCTGGATTGCCCTGGCTTCGGACGAATACGACGCCAGCGGCAAGCTGTACCGCGGCGCCTTTGCCCACATGGCCTACAGCTACGACGTGCAGGCCCCGAACTCGGACAACCATCTGTTCTACGACTTCATCACCGGCAGCTACAACATTACCGGGATGTACGGGCCGTACGGTGGTGTGAAATACATCGAGCCACTCTCCAAGGCCCAGTGGGCTCCGGAATCGCTGGCCGGTGCCGGAATCCGCTGACAGGACTCCATGTGGTATTTGCCATCGGGGAGAGGCCACACCTCTTCCGGTGGCTTTTTTTATCCGGGAAACAGCGATGAATAAATTCAGATGGATAGTGCTCATTGCACTGGGTGCCGCGTTGGCCTTGCCTTTCACCCGTGCCGTGGTGGCGGCGGATTTCGCCGACACACTCGACCGGCCGGCGTTGCAGACCGACAAGGCGCTGCATGGCATTTTCACGGGACTGGCCAGTGCCGGCGGGCGCCTGGTCGCGGTCGGCCAGCGCGGCCACATTTTCTATTCCGACGATGCAGGCCAGCAATGGCATCAGGCCAAGGTACCGGTCAGCTCTGACCTGGTGGCCGTGCATTTCCCCAGTCCGTCCCAGGGCTGGGCCGTCGGTCATGACGGCGTGGTGTTGCACAGCAGCGACGCGGGCGAAAGCTGGAGCCGTCAATTCGACGGCCGCGACGTCGGCTCGACCCTGCTCGCGTATTACCGCAAGCAGGCTGCGGCTCGGCCGGACGACGAGGCGGTCGCCGGCTTGTTGGTCGATGCCGAGCGCATGTTCGAAGAGGGCGCCGACAAGCCGTTCCTCGATGTGTGGTTCGAGAATGAACAGGTCGGTTACATCGTCGGCGCCTTCAACCTGATTTTCCGTACCGACAACGGTGGCCGCAGCTGGACGCCGTGGCTGGACCGAAGCGACAACCCCACGGCCTTGAACCTGTACGCCTTGCGCCCGGCCGGAAATGAACTGTTCGTTGTCGGTGAGCAGGGCCTGGTGCTCAAGTTCGACCCGGCCAGTGAGCGTTTCAAGGCCACCCCCACGCCCTACAACGGCAGTTTTTTCGGCATTGTCGGCAAGCCCGGCGCGGTGCTGGTGTTTGGTCTGCGCGGCAACGCCTACCGCAGCGTCGATGGCGGCGCCAGCTGGAACAAGGTCGAACTCGGCCTGTCCCTGAGCATCACCGCCGGCACGGTCACTACTGATGGTCGGATCATCCTGTTGAGCCAGGCCGGCCATGTATTGGTCAGCAACGACGATGGCGCAAGTTTCAAGCTGCAGGCGAAAAACGGCCTGGCGCCGGTGGCCGCGGCGCAAGTGTCAACGGCCGGTGCACTGGTATTGGCCGGCGCCCGTGGTCTTCGCCAGCTACCCCTCGAATAAGCCCACCTGCGTACAACAAAAGAGACAAGAGACGATATGGGTACCTACGAACTCGATACGATGCCGGTGGTGCGGGAGCTCAAGGGCTTCGACGCCCGCTCCGGCAACCTGCTCGAACGCTTGATCTTCAACAACCGCCTGCTGGTGGTGCTGAGTTGCCTGGTGATCACCGTGCTGCTCGGTTACTTCGCGGCCACTCGCCTGAGCCTGACGGCCAGCTTCGAAAAAATGCTGCCGCAAAGCCAGCCGTTCATTCAGAACTACCTGGAAAACCGCCAGTCCTTGCGCGGGCTCGGCAATGCGGTGCGGGTGGTGGTGGAAAACACCGAAGGCGATATCTTCGACCCGCAATACCTCGATGTGCTCAAGCAGATCAACGACACCCTGTTCGTGACCCCGGGTGTGGACCGCGCCTGGGTCAAGTCGCTGTGGACGCCGGCGGTGCGCTGGACCGAAGTGACCGAAGAGGGTTTTCGCGGCGGGCCAGTGATGCCCGATGCCTACGACGGCTCGGCCAAGGGCGTCGAACAGCTGCGCTTGAACATTGCCCGATCCGGCATCGTCGGCAGCCTGGTGGGCAACAACTTCAAATCGAGCATGATTTTCGTGCCCCTGCTGGAGAAGGATCCGGTCACCGGCCAGGCCATCGATTACCACGCGTTCTCGCGGGTTCTCGAAGAACAATTGCGTAACAAGTACGAGTTCGCCGGCGGCAGCGATGCCCATGCCCGGGGCGAGGAGGGCAAGGGGCCGATCAAGGTCCGCGTGATCGGTTTCGCCAAGCTGGTCGGCGACCTGATCGACGGCCTGGTGCTGGTGATGATGTACTTTGGCGCTGCTGCGCTGATCGCCACGTCGATCATCTATTTCTTCACCCGCTGCGTGCGCAGCACGACGCTGGTGATTCTCTGCTCGGTGATCGCCGTGGCCTGGCAACTGGGGCTGGTCGCGCTGATGGGCTATGCGCTCGACCCGTTTTCGATCCTGGTGCCGTTCCTGGTGTTCGCCATCGGCGTGTCCCACGGCGCGCAGAAAATGAACGGGATCATGCAGGATGTCGGGCGCGGCACGCACCAACTGGTCGCGGCGCGCTACACCTTTCGCCGCCTGTTCCTGGCGGGGCTGACGGCCTTGCTCGCCGATGCAGTCGGCTTTGCGGTGTTGATGCTGATCGACATCCCGGTGATCCAGGACCTGGCCGTCACCGCCAGCATCGGTGTGGCGGTGTTGATCTTCACCAACCTGGTGCTGTTGCCGGTGCTGTTGTCGTATTGCGGTGTCAGCCGCAAGGCGGCGGCGCGCAGCCTGCGTCAGGAAGACAAGGAACTGCGCGGCAAGGGCCTGGGCAATCTGTGGAGCCTGCTCGACCGCTTTACCGAGCGCCGCTGGGCCACCGTCGCCGTGATCGTCGCCGGGCTGCTGGCGGCGGGCGGGTTCATGGTCAGCACCCAGTTGCAGATCGGCGATCTTGACCCGGGTGCTCCCGAGCTGCGCGCAGACTCCCGCTACAATCGCGACAACGCCTACATCACCGATAACTACTCGCTGTCCAGCGACCAGTTCGCCGTGATGGTCAAGACCGCGAGCGAGGGTTGCCTGAAGTACGAGACCCTGGTCGAGGCCGACCGTCTCGGCTGGCTGCTGCAACAGCAACCGGGCGTGCAGACCACCGTGTCGCTGGTCAACGCGGTACGGCAGATCACCGCGGGTTCCTATGAAGGTAACCCGAAGATGCTGACCATCGCGCGCAATCAGGACGTGCTCAACTATGGCGCGCAGCAGGCTTCGGTGAACAACCCCGAACTGTTCAACAGCGACTGCTCGATGATGCCGGTGGTGGCCTACCTGGCCGACCACAAGGCACAGACCCTCGAACATGTGGTCAGTGTCGCCGGGGCCTTCGCTCGCGAGCATAGCAACGGTGAACGCCAGTTCATGCTCGCGGCCGGCAGCGCGGGGATCGAAGCGGCGACCAACATCGTGGTCCGCGAGGCCAACCGCACCATGCTGGTGTACGTGTATGGTGCGGTGATCGTGCTGTGCTTCATCACCTTTCGCAGCTGGCGCGCGGTCGTGGTGGCGGTGGTGCCGTTGATGCTGACGTCAGTGCTCTGTGAGGCGTTGATGGTCTGTCTTGGCATGGGCGTGAAAGTGGCCACCTTGCCGGTGATCGCCCTGGGCGTGGGGATCGGTGTGGATTACGCGCTGTACCTGCTCAGTGTGCAACTGGCGCAGCAGCGTGCCGGCCTGTCGTTGACCGAGGCTTACAAGAACTCGGTGGCGTTCACCGGCAAGGTGGTCGCTCTGGTGGGCATCACCCTGGCGGCGGGCGTCATCACCTGGGCCTGGTCGCCGATCAAGTTCCAGGCGGATATGGGCATCCTGCTGACCTTCATGTTCATCTGGAACATGATTGGTGCGCTGGTGCTGATACCGGCGCTGTCGCACTTCCTGCTCAGGAAGGCTCGCTAATCTGCCTGCGATCTCCTGTAGGAGCGAGCTTGCTTCGCGATGGAGATCAACGATCATGCGGGGAGCCTGACACCCCGCGGTGCTCTCAGGTTTTTCGCGAGCAAGCTCGCTCCTACAGAGCCCGCCGCCCTCGGCCATCCATGGCCAGCGGCGGCTAACCACACTACGCAGAACCGGCACGAAGCCTCACGGGGGGCAAGAAGATCAAAAGCCAAAGCCAAAACGAGGAGGTCTGCCAGGCGATCTGATTTTGGCGGATGTATCAGGACCCTGTGGGAGCTGGCTTGCCAGCGATGGTTGAGTGTCAGGCGACAAATATTTTGAGGGTGTACATATCCATTCCTGCGGTAACCGCCTGTGGCTATTGCCGCAGAAATGGATAGGCACTCAGGCAATACATCCCGGGTCGCCTGTCAGGCTGCCTTCGCGGGCAAGCCCGCTACCAGAGAAGCCCAATCCTTTATCGCGCAGGCTTGAGCGGCACGATCAGCGGGCCGTCGAAGGCCTGCATGATCAGCGAAGCGGGCTGGCCATGGCTGATCAGCTGGGCCATGGCGTTCATGTAGGGCGTCAGGTGGCGGAAGTATTTCTTGTAGGCGGGGCACAGGTAGTTCAGCCCGGGCTCACCGTTGGGCGCGGTCATGAACCGGTTTTTCGGGCATTCGCCGTGGCAGGCGAAGCGGTAGTCGCATTGCCGGCACAAAGTCGGCAACGTCGTTTCCTTGGCCGCACCGAAGGCCTGCTGTGCCGGGGAGGCGAGCAGGGCGGCCGGCGCGTCCTCCTGGAGGTTGCCCAGGCGATACTCCGGGTACACGAAGTGGTCGCAGGAATAGACGCTGCCATCATGTTCGACGATCGCTGCCTTGCCGCAGCGCGGGCTGAACAGGCAGACCGAAGGGGCCAACTGACACCAGGCCGCCAGCGCCCATTCGAAGTTCATCACATGGATGTCGCCGACGTCATGGCGTACCCATTCATTGAAGATGGCAATGAGAAAATCGCCATAGCGATCGGGCTCGACACTCTGCGTCGTGACGACGCCAGGTTCGCCCACGGCATGCAGGCGTAGCTCCGGCGGTGTCGCGAAGCTCAGGCCCTGCTTGACGTCCGCTGCCCCCGGAAGGCGTTCGACCACCGGGTTGAACTGGATATGCCGCACGCCCTGAGCCTTGAGAAAACCATAGATTTCCAGCGGATGGTTCGCCACATCGCGGGCCACAGTGACCAGCACGTTGAACTGCACCCCATGTTTCTTCAGCAGATCCAGGCCAGCCATCACCGCATCGAAACTGGAGCGACCACGCTTGTCCGGACGGTAAAGGTCGTGGACCTCACGCGGCCCGTCGAGACTCAGGCCAACCATGAAATCCTCACGGGCAAGAAAGGCACACCACTCGTCATCGAGCACGGTGCCGTTGGTTTGCAGGGTATTGCGGATGACCTTGCCAGCGCCAAACTCGCGCTGGCAGGCCACCGCCCGCCGGAAAAAATCCAGGCCCAGCAAGGTCGGCTCGCCGCCTTGCCAGGTGAACTCCACTTCGGGGCTGGGTTGCGCGGCGATGTAACCCTGGATGTACGCGCGCAACACCTCGTCGGACATGCGAAAGCGTTCTCTTGGCGGGTACAACTGCTCCTTTTCCAGGTAGAAGCAGTAGCTGCAATCGAGGTTGCAGATGGGCCCGACCGGCTTGGCCATCAGGTGCAACCCCTGCACCACGGGAGAAGCGCTCGCCATCAGAGAAATCCGACCTTGCGCGCGTCGCTCAGCACGAAACGACGCAATAGTCCCAGGGATAGCCGACGGAGGTGAAACAGCACCTTCGCAAAGGGCCCGACCAGCAACAGGTCCTGGTTTCTTTGCACGGCACGGACCATGCCTTCGGCGACCACCTCAGGCCCGCAGCCCTTGGTCTGATAGTACTTGTGCAGTCGCGTGAGCTGGGCTTCGTCGACCGAGGGCGAGACGTTGTTGCGGGCATGGGTGATCGGTGTATTGATGATGCCGGGGCAGACGGTAGTCACGCAGATATCACTGTCGGCCAACTCCATCTTCAGTACTTCATTGAACCCGAACACCGCATGCTTGGAGGCGGCATAGGCCGCCATCGTCGGCGACGGATACAGACCGGCCGCCGACGCCACGTTGAGCACATGGCGCGCCCCGCCGGCCTTGATCATCTGCGGAATGAAGTGATAGCAGCCATGCACCACCCCCATCACGTTGATGTCCAGCACCCGTTGCCAGTGGGCCAGATCGCTTTGCAGGAACTGGCCAAGGTAACCGATGCCGGCGTTGTTGATCAGCACATCGAGCGCCCCGACGGAGGTATGGAGCTGCTCGGCCAGCTCCCGCACGGCTTCGCTGCTGGAGACGTCAAGTTGATGGATGATGCAGCGGGTGCCGAGGGCTTCGACCTCCAGCTTCACCTGCTGCAGTGCATCGAGATTGATGTCGGTGGCAATGATCCGTGCGCCACGACGGGCGAATGCCAGCGCCGCTGCGCGACCGATGCCGGAAGCGGCGCCGGTGATCAGGACTTTCTTGTTCTTGAGTTCGGTGGTGGCCATGGAAATCTCCTGAGCGAGGCAACGGTTTAGGGCAAATAAGCAACATGCACGTCATCGACCTTGCCGTTGAAAGCGAATGGCGCGCGGTCGAAGTAATCCAGGGCAACCGGCGAGCCGAGGTCCTGGGCCACGTCAAAGGTCTCGCTGGCGGTGAAGGTGAATGCCGGGGTGAATGGCGTCACGCCGCTGGCGACTTCATGGCCATTGAGGCGCAGACTGAGGTTGGCCGGTGCGGCCAGTTTGCCGGTGCTCATTTGCGTCAACACTTCGATGCTGGCCTTGCCGGCCGGCACGCGTTCGGCAGAGCGCAACTTGACCCGGGCAATGGCCAGGGCGTTGTACTCGTAGACCAGGAAGCCATCGTCCAGATACAGGCTGACACCACCGCCGATTCCGCCCACCGCATACAACACGCCATTGGCGTTGGCCGGGACTTCAGCGGTCACCACTACCTTGCTGTTGCGGTTACGCAGATTGGGGGCGGTGAACTCCGGAAGACGCTGGGTGCGGTCGCTGAAATGCCATTCACGCAGGTCATTCGCCGGGCGTGCGTCAGGCGTCATGAAGGGGTACAGGCCTGCACCGATCGGGTAGACGTGGTTGGCCTTGGCCTGCGCATCGAACTCGGCCTTCAGCTCAGCCAGTTTTTCCGGGTGGCTGGCGGCCACGTCCGTGGCTTGCGAATAGTCGTTGCCAAGGTCATACAGCGCCCATTGATCGTTGTCCGGGTTCCAGCCCATGAACTGGGCAAAGCCTTGCACCCAGGGTTTGCGCGGGCCGAACACCGAGGCGATCCAGCCGTCCTTGTAGATGCCACGGCTGCCGAGCACTTCGAAGTACTGCGGGGGCTTGCGCGACTTGGCATCGGCATCGGCAAAGGTGTAGCGCAGGCTGACGCCGTCCAGTGGGTCCTGTTCGATTCCGTTGACCACCTTGGGGGCGCTGATATCGAGGATGTCGTAGACGGTCGGGACAATGTCGTTGACGTGGTGAAACTGTCCGCGGACCTTGACATCGGCCTTGATCTGTTTGGGCCAGGAGACCGCCATCGGCGTGCGCGTGCCGCCGAAGTAGCCCGCCACCAGTTTGGTCCCTATAAAAGGGCCTGAACCCGCCCAGGCCCAAGCGGCGTTATACATGCTTTCAAGTTTCGGACCGCCGAGGGCTGACAGGCCACCGTAGCTGCCATTGAGTACCTTGAGCTGCTGCTCCTTGGGCACCGGAATGCCGTTCTGCGCCAGCAGTTCGTTGATGGTGCCTTCCATACCTTCTGCCGAGGCGCCGTTGTCGCCGAGCACGTAGAAAATCAGGGTGTTGTCGCGTTTACCCTCCAGTTCCAGCTCGTCGAGGATCTTCCCGGCCTGGGTGTCGGCATGCTCGAGGAAGCCCGCGTAAACCTCCATCAGGCGCGCCTGGTATTGCTTTTGCCCGGCGTCGAGGCTGTCCCAGGCCGGCAGTTCGGCGGGGCGCGGGGTCAGCTTGGCGTCCTTGGGGATGAAGCCCATGGCTTTCTGGCGGGCGAAGGTCTGCTCGCGATACACATCCCAGCCAGCGTCGAACTTGCCCTTGTACTTGTCGGCCCATTGTGCGTTGACTTGATGCGGGCCATGCACGGCACCCGGAGCCCAGTACATGAAGAAGGGTTTGTCCGGGGCGTAGGTCTTGTGGTCCTGCAGCCAGTTCACCGCGCGGTTGGCCAGGTCTTCGCTAAGATGGTACTTGGGATCGTGAGGCGGTTCGATCGGCGTGGTGTTGCGGTACAGGCGCGGCTCGTACTGGGAGGTTTCCCCGGCCATGAAGCCATAGAAATGTTCGAAACCATAGCCGGTCGGCCAGTTATCGAAAGGTCCGGCGGCGGTGGTTTCCGCAGTCGGCGTGTTGTGCCACTTGCCGAAGGCGGCGGTGCTGTAGCCGTATTGCTTGAGCACTTCGGCCATGGTCGCCGAACTCTTGGGAATCTTGCCGGTGTAGCCGTCCCAATCGGTGGCCAGCTCGGCGATCACGCCATTGCCGACCCGGTGGTGATTGCGTCCGGTCAACAGGGCGGCGCGGGTGGCCGAGCTGATGGCCGTGGTATGGAAGGCGTTGTAGCGCACACCGCTGTCGGCCACCCGGCTCAAGGTCGGGGTGTGGATGGCGCCGCCAACGGTGTCGGCCTGGGCGAAGCCGGCGTCATCGAGCATGATCACCAGAATGTTCGGGGCATTGGCCGGCACGTGGGACTGAGCCTGGCGCTTCTGATGATGGGAATCCTGCAAGGTCGGCCCGGCGGTGCTGGCCGAAGGCGTCGGTGCGAAGGGCAGGGTGTCCTGGGCGCAGGCGACGGAGCTTGCCAGCAGCATGCTCACCTTCAGCGTGAAATGCCCGGCGCGCGGAAGCTTCTGAATCATGGATGACTCCTGTTCTTGTTATTGGCGCAGTGGGTGGAGCGCCCCTCTCGGGGAGGGGCGCCAGGCGTCGTCAGACCGAGAAGCTGGTGATGTCCCTGGGCTGGATGTCATTGGCTTCGCAGTAGGCCAGGTAGCGCTGCACGCTGGTCTTCCAGTTCTCGATGGCGACGATGTTGTCGTTCTCGTCCATGTACATCAGGTCGCCCAGCGTGACGTTGAAGGTGATCACCTCATCGCCGAACTCGGGCAGACCGACGGGCGTATGGCTGGTGGCAGCGGTTTCGAACACCACGCCACCTTCGGTGGAGATCCAGTCGTGTTCGAGGTATTTCCAGCCACCCTTGATGGTGTAGACGATCACGGTGCCGGAGTGGTGGTGCTTGGGCAGGGTCATGCTGGCGGGGGCCTTGAGCAGGGTAATGACTTCGCCACGCACCGGATCGCACTTGATGTACTTGATGAACACGTCATCGTTGTAAGGCGCGAAAGGCACCCAGGGCAGGTCGTCGGCGTTGATTGCAGCGGTATCGATGCTTTCGTACAGCATGGTGGTACTCCTCGGATGGGGCCGTTGGCGGCAGGTGGATGCTCTGGGTGGCATCGTGCGGGAGTGGGCAGAAATTACCCCCCCGGCGGCGAGGGGGGTGGGCAATGCGCGTGACCTTGAATCAGTGCAATTGCGTGAGGGCCTGTGCCGAGCGGGTGCTGCTCAAATAGCGCCAGAACAGCAGCGCGAAGACGATGTCGCTCGCCACCAGCGTCGGCAACGGCCAGGCGACATTGCCCACCAGCCAGTGGCTGCCGATGACCGCAACCACGAGGATCTTCAGGATGATCCCCAGCACGATGAAGGGGCGATAGCGCACGGGATCGCGGCTGATCATCCAGTAGGCCCAACCGAAAACCAGCACCACGATCATGCTGATCTGGATGAACAAGGCGGCGGTCGGGGTGGTCTGCAAGCCCATCAATCGGGCCACAGGTTGTGTGGCCACCAGTAGGGGCAGGCCCGCCAGGATGTTGAAGCCGGCGGCGGTACTGAACAGGGTACGGGCGTTGGCATTGGACATGGAGTATTCCTCGAAGGGGCAGTCAGGTTGAGTAGGGACTCGGTTATTTACTGAGGATGTGAATCGCCACGGCGGCTTCTTCGACGCCCTGCAGACCGCCGCCGTTTTCCTGAATGGCATGCCGCGCGCCTTCGACCTGGCGCTTACCGGCTTCACCGCGTAACTGCGTCACCAGCTCATAGAGCTGGCCGATGCCGGTAGCGCCCAAAGGGTGGCCCTTCGATTCGAGACCGCCGGACGTGTTGACCGGCAGGCGCCCGCCCAGGGTGAACTCGCCACGCTCGGCAGCCGGGCCGCCTTCGCCGGGGGCGACGAAGCCGAGGTTTTCCACCTGGATGATCTCGCCCATGGCCGAGGCGTCGTGCACTTCCGCCACGTGCATATCGCGCGGCCCCAGGCCGGCCTGCTCATAGGCGAGGTTGGCGGCCAGGCGCCCGACGTGGCGTTCGGGCTGGTCGAGGCGGCGGTTGCTGAAACTGCGCATGACGCTGGCCGCGACCTTGATGCAACGGCTCTTGTCGGCACCGATGCGCTTGAGGCCTTCCTCGGTGCACAGAATGGCGGCCGCAGCGCCGTCGGACAGAGGGGCACACATCGGCAGGGTAATCGGGTAAGTAATGGGTGGCGCGGCCAGGATCTCTTCGATACTCAAAGGCTGGCGGAACTGCGAGTAAGGGTTGTGTACCGAGTGGGTGTGGTTCTTCGCCGACACCGCGGCAATCTGCCGTTGCGTGGTGCCATAAGTACGCATGTGGTGTCGGCACATCGCTGCGTAGATGGCCATGAACTTGCTGTAGGGTTTGTTCGATTCGCTGCCTTCGGGCACATCGACCCCTTCACCCATTTGCACCAGGGTCTGGTAGTTCTGCTCGGCGCGGGAGATGTCCCAGCCCGCCTCGAAAATCGACAGGGCCTTGAGCTTGTCGGCGATGTTCATCTTCTCCGCACCGATCGCCAGCGCCACGTCGGTGGTGCCGGCCTTCAGGCTCTGCACGGCCAGATTGAAGGCGGCACTGCCTGAGGCGCAGGCGTTTTCGATGTTGTAGATCGGAATGCCTTCGATGCCGACCTTGCTCAATACAACTTGCCCGGGAATGGCTATCTGGCCTTGCAACGGGCCATTGGTCATGCCGGCGTAAAAGGCGATGCCGAGGTCTTCGGTGCGGCACCCGGCATCCTGCAATGCGCCATTGAGCGCTTCGCGCGCCAGGTCATCGAGGCTGCGTTCGAGGTGTCGGCCGAAGACGGTCATGGCGATGCCGGCGATATAGACGGTGCTCATGAGAATTCCTTGTGGTGGGAAGGGTCAAGCAATCGGGGGGCTCGGGCCCGGCACCGGACGAAATCGACGGCGCAGGCCTGGGCCGGTTACGTCAGATCTTGCGATCCAGGTTTTGCCAATAGGGCTGGCGCAGGTCTTTCTTCAGCACCTTGCCCACAGGGCTGCGCGGCAGGCTGTCGACGAAGTCGACCGACTTGGGCGCCATGACGCCGCCTAGCCGTTCCTTGCACAAATCGATCAGTGCCTGGGCGCTGACGCTCTGCCCGGGGTTAAGCTCGACCACGGCCTTGACCGCTTCGCCCCATTTCTCGTCCGGTACGCCGATCACTGCGCAGTCCTGTACCGCCGGGTGGCTCCACAGCACTTGCTCGACTTCGCTGGGGTACACGTTGAAGCCGCCGGAAATGATCATGTCCTTCTTGCGGTCGGTCAGGTGCAAGTAGCCTTCGGCATCGATGTGGCCGATGTCGCCGGTGTGCAGCCAGCCGTCGATGAGGGTTTCAGCAGTCTTGTCCGGCTGCTTGTAGTAACCCTTCATGACCAGGTCCCCGCGCACGCAGATCTCGCCGGTGGCACCGCGTGGCAGGATCCGCTGGTCATCGTCCATCACTTCCACGCGGATCAGCGGATACGGACGGCCGACCGAGGACAGGCGCTCATCGCCGGCCAGTTGACCGTCGACCAGGTGCTCGTCGGGGCGCAGGAAGGAGATGCTGGCCGGGGCTTCGGTCTGGCCGTAACCGCCGGCCATGATCGGGCCGAACACTTCGATGGCCTTTTTCAGCTTCTGCACCGACATGGGCGCCGCGCCGTACATCAGGTACTTGACCGAGGACAGGTCCAGCCTTTCGATGCCGGGAATCTCCAGCAGCTTGTAGATCACGGTCGGCGGCAGGAAAAACTCCGTGACCCTGTGCTGCACAATGGCGCCGAGCATGACCGCCGGTTCAGGCTTGGTCAGTACCACCACGGTGCCGCCCTGGGCCGTGCACGGCACGGCCAACAAGCCTGCGGTGTGGGTCATGGGCGCGGCGGCCAGGTTCACCGGTGTTTCGCCATCGCGGTAAGCGCAGGCCAGCATGAAGTGGGCGATGAAGGTCTGCGTACTGCGGTGGGTATTCATCACCCCCTTGGGCATGCCGGTGGTGCCGCCCGTGGGCGAGAGCAGGATCACGTCGTCCATGTCGTAGCTGACTTCAGGACGGGTCGAGGGTTGCTCCGCACTCCAGTGTTGCAGCAACGGCGCATCGCGACCTTCGGCATCGATGCAGACCCAGTGCCGAATCTTCGGCAGCGACGGACGCAGGTCGTCGATGATCGTGGCGAACTCGTCCTGGTAGAACATCACCTCGCAATCGAAGGCATCAAGGATGTAGTGGTTCTCTTGCGCCGAGTTGCGTGCATTGACCGGTATCCAGGTCATGTTGGCGCGCCACAGGCCCAGGGTGCAGGCCCATGCGGTGACGTCGTTGGCCGACCACACCGCGCCCTTGGTTTCCTTGGGCAAGCCCAAGGCCAGCAGGGTGTTGGCGATGCGACAGGACAACGCGCCGACTTCGTCGAAGGTGTATGACCGCCCGCCCTGGATGTAGGCGATGCCTTGCGGGTTCAGGCCCCAGCCGCGGTCGTAGAAATCAATGATGGCCATGAAGGACTCCCGTGCCGTCGATCAGAGCTGGGTGACCGTGGCGCGTGCCAGGCCGCGCTCTTCCAGGAAGCCCAGCAGGTAGCGGTGCCCGAACGCCTTGGAACCGGAAGCGAAGCCGACCTTGGCGGTGTCGCCATCGATCAACTTGATCGCGGCGGCAACCTGCAAGGCCCCGGTGGCGATGTAGGCAGTGGTGCCATGCACGTTGGCGCGCACGGCCGACAGCTGGCCGCGGCCGATGGCGGTGTCGACCATGCGCACGGTGGTGGTGCGCTCGCGCGGCGGCATGCTGGGTGTGGTCGATTGAACGATCTGCTTGAGCACTTCATCCTGATGCTCGGCCGGCAGGTGTTTGTATTCGGCGTCCCACTTCTGCCCCAGGCCGTGCACCATCTTCATGACCTCGTTGTCGTAGAAACCGACGCAGGAAACACAGGAGCGCACGCGCGGATCGTTCTCGAAATACACCGGCAATGAGGTGCCGCCCCATGGCAGGGCAAAGACCGGTTGCAGGAAGTCAGGCGAAGGAATGCTGAAAGAGGTGCCGACGGCGTGCGGAACCAGTTTCTTCTCCCACAGGTAGCATTGCTCGGCGCGATACATCTCGAAGATGGAGGCTGTCGAACCCACGGTCACACCCGCACCGACATCGCGCGGACCACGGCACAGGGTCGAGGTTTCCAGGGCGTCGATGCCTGGGGTTTCCAGGGCCAGTTCGGCGGCGATTTCCGCGTAGGTAAACATGTAGGACAACGAAGGCGAGACCAGCAGGCCGGCCTGGGCATAGAGATGGCCGAACTTCTCCCGCACTTCGCGCATGTAGCTCTGCTCACCGGTGGTATCCAGGTGATGGCAGCCGGCCTTGAGCGCGGCTTCGACGGTGGTCAGGCCGAATTTGACGAACGGGCCGACGGTGTTGCACACCACTTTGGCGCCACGAAACGCCTCGGTCAGCGCCTCGACCGTGTGCTCGGCTTCGATCACTTCATAGGTGGCCGACTCCAGGCGCACCACGCGCTGGGCCATCATCTCGTGCACCCGTCCGGCATTGCGTGCCACGGCGGTGAAGGGGATGTTCTGGTCGATCAGCCAGTCCATGGTCAGCATGCCGGTGTAGCCGCTGGCGCCATAAACAACGACGGGATATTTAGCCATTTTCGTGTCTCTCTTGTTTTTGAAAGGTTGCTTTTCCAGGTGTGGGACCGGGGCCGTTTCTGCGACCTGCGATCGACCGCACAGTGCCTGTAACACGGGTGCCATGATTGTTTTTCCCAGGGTCGACAACTCACTGGAAAAGTGGGCATATTTGTCGAAATCTGCTCATCAGGAAGAGTCCGGTGACACCGCAACAGAAAGTCCATGAAGTGTTGGGCCTGCCCATGGTCGGCGGCCTGGTGTGCAACCAGATGCCGCTGTATGCCGAGCGCTATTTCCTGCACGAAACGGACAACGACATTGCCCCGGTGGGGGGCATGACCTTACTCACTCAATTGGGTGGATCGCGGGTAATGGAAGGCACGGACGAGACGTCGCGCCTGAGCACCTTGCCCAGCATGTCGATGCTGATCCCGGCCCACTGCGCGACTCATTGGCGCTACTCGGGAAGCGTGGATTTCGCGGTGTTCTACATTCCCGAGCGCAGTGACGATGTGTTTGGTCGGCTACTGGAATGCTGCGCGCGGACGCAGGCACCACTGGCCTTCACTGATGCTCTGGTCAGCGCGGCGGCCCGGCAGTTGCTCGATGAGCTGAATCTGGGAAAAAAGGCCGATCAGGATTTCATGGCCCGGCTGGCTGCGGTGATGCTCGAGCAGGTATGCCGTGCGCTGAGCACGCAGACCCCGAACTCGATCAACCCTCCGCATATACAATTGGCGCGTCTGCAATCGGTGGTGGCGTACATGCGCGAGCACCTGGCCGAGGACCTGTCGATCAACCAATTGGCGACCCGGGCCGGCGTCAGTCCTGCGCATTTTCGTCGGTTGTTCGACAATGCCATGGGTATCGCGCCTCACCGCTATGTGATGAACCTGCGGCTCGAACATGCGCGTGAACTGCTCATGCAAACCGACCTGCCCATCCTGCATATCGCGCTGGAATGCGGCTTCAGTTCACAAAGTCACCTGACAGCCGCCTTCAAGACGGCCCACGGGACCACACCGGCCCAGTTTCGCGCCCGTTCCGGTGTCGGTCGCAACTGAGAACAATCAGTGCAACGAGACGAAGCTAACTGCAGGCCGATAGCAGGAGAATTGTTAGGGCTTGCATGGATCGTTCGCCAGGTAACGCGATTGCAACCAACCATTCCTTGAATGGGGGGACGGTCAACAGCATCGCGGCGAGCTGGACAGGTTCTTCCCACCCCTTCATCGACGACGACCACCGTCGCCCCCTACACCGATTTCCCGTCCCTTGGTTTCAGCCACATATTTGACGGCCTTGTCGGTCATCACGGAAATCACATAACTATAGGTTCGAGCTCCTGCCTGCATGCCCCATGAACCAGTTACAACTATGAAAACCTTTAGGTGTATCGAATGTGCTGTGAACCTAGCAATCTACTCAGCGCTCGAAGAAAATGCTCCGTAGCGAAAAATACGGAGCATTTTTCGCTATGGCCTCTATTCCAGGCGCCTAGAAAGTCCGGGGTAACCGTTCGGTAAACGCATCTTCCTAAACTCAGGTGTTCCGATGATGGCCTGCCATCAGATACCTGAGACCCTCAATATTCAGAATTTTGACGTCACGGCCAACTATTTCGACCAATGCACGATTTCGCAAATGTGCAATGCACCGACAGATGGTTTCCAGGCGCAGCCCTAGGTAGGAACCAATATCATCACGGCTCATCTTCAGTACGAAGTCCGTGGATGAACTCCCCAGAATACTCAGCCGTTGGGACAGGTTTAGTAGAAAGTCTGCCAGCCGTTCGTTTGAATTCAGGTTGCCTATCAGAAACAGCATATGCTGATCACTTACGATCTCACGACTCAGGAGTTTACTCAGGTTATGTTGTAAAGCTGGCAGATCCTGCGCGAGTTTCTCCAGTCGCAAAAAATGAATCGAACAGACTTCACTATCCTCCAGAGCCAGCGCATCACAGCCGTAGTAACCGGTACTGATGGCTTCCAAACCAAGCATGTCACCCGGTATTTGAAAACCCATGATCTGATTATGCCCATCAACTGACAACATGCTGGTCTTGAATGCACCGACACGGACTGCGTATAACGAGCGCAAGGGATCGCCCATACGATACAAAGCTGAGCCCTTTCTAACCCTGATCCGTTCGATTATTAGAGTGTTTAAACGCTCAAGATCGCGGCTATTCAGGTCAATCGACAGATACAATTTTGAAACACTGCGACTAAGGCATGAGGCCTTGGGATATTGGCTTTGAAAAAGTGCCGTTTCATACATCATCTTCTGAACAGGTGCTTTACTCCGACTACGCAATCTAACCAGCAGAACGGCTGACGGTGAACGCGTAACCGGTGCAGCGTGACGGGCGCTAGCTGCATACGAGGAGTTCCCCCCATGATTAATTGGTTGCTGCTGTTCCTTCCTCTGTCGATTGTCCTGGAATACTTCGCTCCGGCGCACTATCTGCTGGTTTTCATCAGCGCCGCGCTCGCCATCCTGCCGCTGGCAGGGTGGCTGGGGCGCGCCACCGAGCAATTGGCCGCGCATCTGGGCGAGAGCGTGGGTGGGCTACTCAATGCCACCTTCGGTAATGCTACCGAGTTAATCATCGGCATTGCCGCCCTGCAGGCCGGGCTCTACGACGTGGTAAAGGCCTCCATCGCTGGCTCGATCATCGGCAACATCCTGCTAGTGATGGGCTGCGCCATGCTGGCAGGTGGACTGCGCCATTCAGAGCAGCACTTCAACGCGATAGGAGCGCGCTCGCAGTCCACACTGCTGACCCTGGCCGCCATCGCCTTGATCATCCCCGCCGCAAACAAGATCGCCACCGAGGGCAGGATGAATTTGGGCTCCCATTACCTCAGCATTTCCATTGCTGTGCTGCTGCTGGTCGTCTATGCCCTGTTCCTTATCTATTCACTTGTGACCCACAAGAAGGAATTCAGTAGCGAAGAGTCGGAGAGCATCGAAGAAAACGCTGCGTCCTGGTCGGTCGGCAAGGCGCTGCTGGTCCTTTGTCTGTCGACGGTGATGGTGGCTTGGGTGAGCGAGATCCTGATTGGCACCATTGAGCCCAGTACCCAGGCGCTTGGCCTGAACAACATCTTCGTCGGTGTTTTCGTGGTGGCCATCCTTGGCAACGCGGCGGAGCACGCGACTGCCATCACTGCAGCACTAAAAAATCAAATGGACCTATCGCTGTCCATTGCCATTGGTTCGAGCGTGCAGGTGGCCCTGTTCGTGGCCCCGACGCTTGTATTGGCCAGTCTGTTCATCGGTCCGACTGCCATGGACCTCGCCTTCCGGCCGGGCCTCGTGCTGGCGGTGCTGCTGGCGGTGCTGATCACCAGCGAGGTCGCCGACGATGGTCGCTCCGACTGGTTCAAGGGCGTGCAGTTACTGGCAGTCTATTTTTCCCTCGGGCTGGCGTTCCTTTTCCTCAGCGGCGTCCCGGCAGGATGAACTTGAACAGGTCGAGCTAACACAAGACGCATTAGCCAGAGGCGCCATGGACGCTGGGCCGAAAGCATGAAAACCATGGGGCGTTGATGCAGATCAACAAGCACACGCTGGATCCTCAGACCGAAGTCAATGTGAGTTATGAGTTCGTCTCCATGGGAGATATGCCGGTCACCCAGGAAAAACCGGACGGGACACGGATCTCGGGTAGTTTTAACAATGCTTGGATTCAGGCGTTGAGTACCAGTGCAACCTGGTGGTTTTGAGATTTTTTATTGCTTTGGCTGTGTAGCCGAAACGATTGAGGCGGACCTGAGGCTCGCACCGCTTGTGCTTTAAATCTGATTCATGGGCTTGTGCACCAGGAGGGACGCAATCCCGCAGCGTTGCGTACTGGCTTGATCAGGTCGAGGCGAGAGGCCATTGAGCTGGCGACACTGACAAGTGGAACCAGCGACGCCTGCTAGTCATGACTGGGCTGTATACAGCTCCGGTCATTGTGGTCTGACTTGAATGAAACAGTCGTCAAAACACCCAGGCCACTCAATCCGGGAGACAGAGTAAATGGAAGAGGACGATGAATCCGTCTTGGACATAAAGCGCCGTGAACTTCTCAAGGCCATTGGTGCGGGTACGTTTGCAGCGGCTTTTGGCGGTAACCCGCTTGGTAAAGCGGCGACAGCGGCAACGGCGATCGCTGCGCGCCACGGCGTGCCACCGGAGCGTCGTCATTTCATAGAGGGGGCACCCGTGCCGAGTATTTGTGAGTTTGTCTCAGAGTACCGCACCGATGTCATTGTCATGGGCACGGTGCAAAACAAGGGTTTGAGCAAATTACTAGGAACCACAGCCGAGCAACTCCTGCATCGGGCGCCGTGCAGTGTGCTGGCGTTCAAGCCGGGAAGACTGCTGCAATCCTGAAGACTGGATCGCCCCGCGATGGGCCGTTGGCCGGAACATCGCGGGGCGATTTTCTACAGGTAAAGACGATGGATGACCTGATGACTGTCGTCGGGATCATTGTGCGTCTCAAACCCGAGCGCCTTGGCCAGGTCGCGCATGGGGGCATTGCTGGCCGAGTCCACTGAATACATCTGGCGAAAGCCGTTTTTGCGGGCTGCCTTGATCAGATGCTCCATCAGTAATGTGCCCAGACCCAGGTGCGTCCATTCATCGGCGACCGTGACGGCACATTCACACTCATGCTCGCCGGTGGCCGCGTATCGGCTGACGCCGATCTCGACCAGTTGCCCGTTGTCATGGACCAGGGCGATATAGGCCACACGCTGTGTATTGTCAGTGTCCATCAATTGATTAAGCATCGCCGCGTCGGGCTCGTTGATCTGCGCGAGGAAGCGCATATGTCGAGATTCGGGAGATAGCCGTTTGATGAAGGCGTATTCGCGGTCGCGATCCTTCTCCGCCAGTGGCCGGATCAGTACGTGGCGGCCGTCCCTGAGCGCTTCGATCCAGTGTTGGCCGTCGACCGCGGCGTAGGTGGTCGCAGCCCGCTCATTGTGGTCTTTGACGGTAAGCATGGGGTGTTCCTCCAGTGCGGTTGAAAGGTTGGCTCGCGGCAAAGGAGCCGCGTTTGAATCCTTTCTACACTGCTGTCGATGCTTGAATCTGATCTGGATCAGACATCGGTGCCGCCGGCATTGATTTGCTGGTGCTTGATGCAAATCAAACTGCACGAAGTGATGAAGCGCAGTCTTGAATCATGCCGGCAGTGTATAACCGGAGTCGAGTGGAGGTGTGTGATGGCGCAATATCAACGTTTTCTGCTGATCGCTGACCCAACCCTGCATCAGTCTCCTGCCCAGTTGCGTGCCGTGGCGTTGGCCAAGGCAGCCGGGGCCGTACTGGATGTACGGGTTTATGTCGAACCGGCGCCTGTGGTTCATTTATGGCGAGAACAAGTCGACGATGCAGAGCAGCAGCGCTATTGGCGTCGCTACCACCGCTGGGAGGCCGATGAACTGGATCGGCTCAGCGACCTGAGCCTGGACGTGACGGTCAAAGTGGTCTTTACCACCCATCCGCTGCTGGACATTTTGAAGACGGTCGAAGATTTGAAGCCCGACCTGTTGATCAAGGATGCAACCCTTGAACCTGTGCTCAAGCGGGTGTTCATTACCCCGCTTGACTGTCACTTGTTGCGTAAATGCACGATCCCTGTTCATTTGGTCAACCACGCCCCTTACAGCTTGCCGCACCGAATCGTGGCGGCAGTGGACCCGTTCGATCCGGCAACACACATCAGCGGTTTGAACGACACCATCATCCAGACCGCCAACGCCCTGGCGCTGCAATGCGACGCGCCATTACACCTACTGTACGCCTATGATTTATCGCCTGCCTTCAACAGCGATGCACCTCTGGCCGGGGGCGGTTGGGGTGTGGATTTCACCGAGGAGCTGCGTCAATCCTTGCACCAGGCGTTTATTACACTGGCTGAGCGTTACGGGGTGCCTGCGGAGCGACGGCATTTCGTCATGGGATTACCGGTGCCGGTGATCAGTGAGTTCGTCGAGCAATACCTGGCTGATGTAGTGGTGATGGGCACCGTGCATCGGGTGGGAGTCGACCGGCTGATCGGCAGCAATACAGAACGGGTGCTGTACTCTGTGCCGGGCAGTATTCTGGCGGTCAAGTCACATGTCAGGGGATGATGTCCAGGCTGGAACGGCAAATACGAGTCAGAAAGAGATTATTTGCGCTTCCAGTACTTCTGCATTTCCAGAAACAGGAAGGATGCTGTCCATGTAATGAGCACTAGCCCGGTAAGGGCTTGTAGACCGGTCAAGTATTTCAGGTTGCCCACTGGTGAAATATCGCCGAAGCCGATCGTCGTGTACGTTGTAAAAGAAAAGTAAACGCAGTCCATCAGCGAACCGTCGAAGTTGCCCGTCAGGCCGCCCCATTTCCCGGAGTGCACCATCAGGTAATAAACCAGGGCGAAGCACCAGACCTCTATCGCATGTGCGAAAAGGGCGCCAAATACCCCAACCACGATTCTGAAGCGACTCCACAGCTTGAGCCGGGGTAGCCAATCATTCAGGCGTAGCAGGCATTCATAGTGGATCACTACGGTGATGATGACCACCAGCGTATTGATCAGCGTGACTGCCAGCATGGCAAATCTCCAGCGAAAAGGGAGGCGGCGGATCAGTGTATTTCTACGCCAAGAAGCCGGCAAATCGTTGAGCTGAATCAACAAGGGGCTTACTCACCGAACGTCAGTCGTTCCATTCACGATAGCTGCTGATTTATTGATAAAAGTCAGATCCCCCACGGCATAACACCAAATAATCGAGCTACAGTTTTTCCAGTCGCAACAAGTTTGACGGGACGATTATAAAGACGCACTTGTCCTTTGCATTGCCGGATATTTCGCTGGTTGCGGCCATGAGTACGATCGCAGTCAGCAAGGCGACGTAACAAGCGTTTGACTCAAGGCCCCTGACGGGAAGTCGGGCTTGGTAGGTTTCAGGGCGAGGTATGTGATGCTCAAGCTCAAACGCATTTTATTGATAGCCCCCAGCGAAATGACTCTGACCCCGGCGTTTGCGCGTGCACATGCCTTGGCTTGTGCAACCGGTGCCTTATTGCACATTGTCGCCTTCGATTATGTCCAGGCTCTGGCAATAGCCGGTCTGCTGGACCACGATGCGATGGCCCAGGCCCGAGAAGGTTATTTGCAGGTGCACCGCCATTGGCTGGAGCAGCAGGCCCGATTTTACCGATGTGGCGGCATGCAGGTGACTACCGAAGTGGTCTGGACCAAGTCGAGCCTGAACAACCTGCTTGAGTACGTGAATGACTTTAATCCGGACCTGGTCATCAAGGATACCCATTACGTGCCGGCACTTGACCGTGCCTTTCACCGGCCTCTGGACTGGCGAATGCTGCGCGAGTGCCCGACTCACCTGCACCTGGTGACCTGTGCCAAAAATCCGAAACCAATGAAAATTCTTGCGGCGATCGATCTCTCCCATCTGGAAGAGCTGACGCACGGTTTAAATGACCGAATACTCGATCTGGCCTCGACTCTGGCGGCCAGCTGCGGTGCCGCGCTGCACTTGCTTAATGTCTGTCGTTGGTCAGAGATAAGCGAGGCGCCGATGAGTGTGCCGACAGGCAGTCTTGATGACAGTTTGAGAGACGCGATTGAAGATGCTCAGCAAGAGGCTTTCGATGTGCTTGCTGAACGCTATTGCATCAAAAATACACACCGACACTCACTGACGGGCATCCCCCACAAGGTCATCGGACTTTTCGCTCAACAAAAGGCCTTCGACATGGTGGTGCTGGGCACGGTTTATCACCATGGGCCTGACCGGTTTATCGGCGATACCGCTGAGGGCGTGTTAAACCGGGCACCGTGCAGTTTGATGATCGTTAAACCACTACCCCCCACCCGATTGAACGAGACGCCGTCGAACCTGCAGTTGATAAAAATCAACTGCCCTTGAGCCAAAAGGAGCGATCAATAGTGCTCCTCTGAATGCTCCCCGCGGACATGACCATCCTGCTTCGTGGCGCCGGGCATATTCTGGGTGCCGCTACGGTGGAGGTGAATGCCGACGGCCAGGCCCTGGTGTTTTCAGGGGATTTGGGGCGGCCGGACGATCCTCTGATGTTCGCTCCGGAAACCGTCGAGCAGGCGGATTACCTGTTGGTGGAGTCGACCTATGGTGATCGTCGACATCCGAGCGAGGCGCCACAGGCGCAACTGGCCGAGGTCATCACCCGCACGGCGCTGCGCCGAGGGATTACCCTGGTGCCATCCTTCGCGGTTGGACGTGCTCAACTGCTGATGTATCACTTGTATCAGTTGAAGCAGAAGCGGGCGATTCCCGATATTCCAATCTACCTCAACAGCCCGATGGCCACCGATGTCACGCTTTTGTACCAGCGTTTTCGCAGCGAGCACAGATTGTCCCTGGAGGAGTGCGAAGGCATGTGCCATGTGGCGCAATTCGTACGCACCGTCGATGATTCGAGAGCACTTGATCAGCAACGCACCCCGGCGGTAATTGTTGCCGCCAGCGGCATGGCGACCGGTGGGCGCGTGGTCCATCACCTCAAGGCACTGGCGCCGAATCCGGTTAACACATTGCTGATGCCAGGCTTCCAGGCCGGTGGCACCCGTGGCGCGCAAATTGTTGCCGGAGTGCCTTCAGTGCGTATCCACGGCAAGGATGTGCCGATCCGGGCTGAAGTCGTGCCGATGCAAACCTTGTCCGCGCACGCCGATGCCGATGAAATCATGCAGTGGCTGCGTGGATTCAGACGGCCTCCCAAACATACCTTTGTCGTCCACGGGGAACCTAATGCGTCGGATGTACTGCCGACGAATCAGCCAGGAGTTGGGATGGTCGGTTTCGGTGCCGGAGTATCGCGATAGCGTTGAACTCTCCAGTATCGATATCACTGCCAGCTCATCAAGGTAACAAAAAGCCACCACCGTTTGAGGCATGGTTCCTTGCAGGTCAAGAAGGCGGACCCAGCTGCATCTGGGTTGATCCAGATCAAACGGCATTTTTCGGTCGGCTCTATTGTTTTGATAAAGATGGCGAGAGATCCAGTCATGACCAACAACAAGCTCTTCGGCGCATATCACGCGGTTCAGGACAGGAGCAGAATTGCGGTGCACAGGTACCTGCACTGGACGGGCACAGGTTCCTGGAAGCGGGAGGCAACCATCCTGCTGTGGGGCTTGGTGGCGTTGATGGCGGGACATCTCACGGTGTTTCTCTCCGCCTCTCACGCGGTGCAGGACTTGGTAGGCACGTGCACAGCGCGTTTAGAGATCGAGTTTGAGAATGCCGACACAGATCCCCTCACAAAAGCCCTGGCTCGGCCCTTGTGTGAATGTGTGGCACATTCCTTCCTCGACAAAAACGGTATTGTACGTCTGGCCATGGTCAACATGCGCATGCTTGATTCGATGGCTCTTGAACCCGTGACGGAAAAGGACGAAGAGACCTGTATTAACGCCCTGTGGCTGCCCAATGTCGAACTGGCCAAGCGCCTGCCACTTTGAAGGGGGCGCTAGCACTTGCCCGCGATCAGCAGGCGAATCATCTCACTCTACAATTGTCCCATCGTGCGGTGAATTTCCTGCCAGCCGATGGACAGATTTTGCCATCCGCGGGATAAAGGGCCACGCCGATACTGCAGGACGGCATTTTTATCCCGCCAAATTCAGGGCCCAGCGGGTCGGCCATGACTGCGAGAATATGCTCGGCCTGGCTGAGGGCCGTCACGTCAGAAGGCAGCTCACAGGATGTGCACGATGCCGCCGGAATTACCCCTTGGGCTCATCGTCAATCATATCCTTGAGTGATGCGAACAGAGCGAAGTCTTTAGAGATGATAACGCGATTGCACAAGTCGCGTGATTTGTTTCAAGGCGTTCTTGGGTGCGAGAGTTCTATTTGTTTCAATAAGGTGTGTCCTATTGGCAAGTACATCGTCCCGGATCACATTGCGGAACCAATTAGAAAAATCCCCGGCATTCATATGTTCGCGAAGAGCGAGGTCCGCAAGTTGCGTCGAGGAAGACAAAAACTCAGTCAGGTTCGAGGCGCTTTGGCCAAGGGTAGGAAAGTGGAATGAATGCCATGCGCCGACATCCCCCGCGACGTACTTCCCGCTGTGGCGATGGTGCTTTTGATTGGGCTGAACCTGATCGAGCAGAAACACCTCTTCGCCTTCGTGAAGGTTCCACAGACAGGCATGTTCGAGGCCTGGGCGTTCCGGAAACTCGGGGCTGCGGCGCTGCATGCGTTTGGCAAACTGTTCGGCCAATTCCCGGGCAGTGCTGCCTAGTGTCACCAGCACGTCTACCCCCTCAAGGAGGGCCGGGCAGACCTGATCGAAGTCGAGGGCAACGATGATTGCACCGATGTTACCGAGAAAACCGGGCGGCCAATTGGAACAGTGGGGGAGCATGTAATGGGCTTCATCCACTATCAACCAGTAGGGCCGACCTGAAGCGCTGCGAAGATGCTGGATAAAGGGCAGTAGTTCGCCGAACAGTTGCACTCGTGCTGCCGGATCCAGAGCAAGGGCGCTCACCACCACGTTGAGCTGCGCCTGTAGAAGGAGATGGACCGACTCCTCTGTCGTCGGGGGGACGGTCAGGCCACCCACCGTTACCGCATCGTCCAGGGTCAGGTAGTCACCCTCGGGATCAATGATGCAAAATCCCTGGTGAGCCTGGACCATACGTTCTGTCAGCCAGGTGATGTAGCTGGATTTGCCAGAACCCGAATTTCCAACGACCAGCATCACCGATTCTGGAGGAAGCCATACCTCACGTACATTGGTGGTCTGGCCCAACTGGATCCCGGTGCGCTCGATGGGAACCAGCTTGGCGTCTTTTTCCAGCAGCATGTCCACCAACTCACAGACCCCGCGACCATGATCATGGCTGAGGCACAGGTCGGCGCTGGACTTTATGGACTCGATGGCATTGCTCACTGCCGCGGCACAGCCACAGATCGATAGAAAGGAATGGTCGTTTTCTGCATCGCCCACGCCCACCACGTTCAGCTCGCATATACCGAGTCTTCGCAAGGCAGCCATAAGGCCCGACGCCTTGTTCACACAAGGCGGCAAGATCATGATCGCATCCTTGTTGAACGTTATTTGCAGTTCAAGGCCCAGCTCGCGGATGCTGGTGATCACCGCGTTCTCAAACGGGTGCCAGGTGGCGATGACTGACCGACCGATCGACAATGGTGAGACGCCCTTGTCGCGCAGGCGGCCAACCAACTCTGTGGAAGCCGGATCTGCTATGAGTTCTTCGGTGTCTGTAATCGGGTCGTACAAGAGCGCGCCATTTTCTGCGATCACCAGGTCAAATAGCTCTAGCTGTGGGAAATGATGCTTGAGCGCTTGCAATTCCCGCCCTGTAATCAGCAACAACTTGCGGCCGCTGTTTTTGAGGGTGGTGAGCGATGCACAGACATCCGGTGGAACGCTACCGTTTTCGGCTATGGTCCCGTCAAAGTCCACCGCTAAGGCTAAGAAGTGCATGCTCTCTCCATTACAGGCCCGGTTGAGTCGGGCTTGGGACAGCCAGAACCTGGTCGGGGCATCAGGATGGAATCATTAAATCCCAATGTGTGAGTCAAACGTTGAGCTTTGTCAGTATTTGAAGAAACAGTGGGCCGCCGAAGGCGGACTCGGCATCCAGCCACCAGGTCTCGGGGTGGGGCGCGGTGGCGTTGTGAGTTTGTTGATAAAAGTCAACGTCGCGCGGGCCATTTCATAGAAGCTGCAAAAACGCACTTGTTGTAAAACCGTCCAGGAGAGCACCCTGATGGCCCACACTAAAGTCGTGTTTCGTGCTGCAGCTCGCGAGAAAATCCTGAGTGGCGCCACCCAGTTGGCGGACGCCGTGCGCGTGACGCTGGGGCCGAAATCAAAGTCGGTGCTGATTCAGAATAAATGGGGTAATCCGACCGTCTGCAATGATGGCGTCACGATCGCCAAACGCATCGACCTGCTCGACCCCGAGGAAAACCTGGGCGCGCAAATGCTGCGTCAGGCGGCCGAGCGCACAGGCGATGCAGTAGGGGACGGGACCAGTACGTCAACGGTGTTGGCCCATGCAATCCTGGCCGATGGCATCCGCAACGTCGTTGCGGGTGCCAGTGCGATCGACCTCAAGCGCGGCCTGGATCGTGGCCTGTTGTTGGTTGTGGAATCCCTCGCCGCCCAGTCGCGCCCGGTCAGCACGCCCAAGGAAAAGGCCCAGGTCGCCACGCTGTCGGCGCATAACGATGCCGTCATCGGTCAACTGGTGGCGGACGCCCTGGAAAAGGTCGGCGTTGAAGGTGTCGTCAGTGTGGAGGAGTCCAAGACCACCGAAACAGTGGTCGAGGTCATGGAAGGCATGCGGATTGACCGGGGTTATGTCTCACCCTATTTCGTCACTGACACCGAGAAGATGCAGGTTGAACTCGATGATGCCTACTTGCTGCTCTGTGACCATAAGATCGGCGCACTCAAAGACTTGCTGCCCTTGCTCGAGCTCGTTGCCAAAAGCGGGCAACCCCTGGTCTTGATCGCAGACGACATCGAAGGTGAGGCGTTGACAACACTGGTTGTCAACCAGATACGGGGTGTTCTGCGAGCGGTGGCGATCAAGGCGCCTGGTTTTGGGGATCGGCGCAAGGAAATGCTTCAGGACATGGCCGTTCTGACGGGAGCGACGGTGGTTTCCAACGAGCTGGGCGTCGCCCTGGAACAGGTGGAACTGAATCAGTTGGGCCGTGCGCATCGAGTCGTGGTGCAAAAAGACAGCACGGCACTGATAGGGGGCGCCGGTACACGCGAGGCCATTGAGGCGCGTTTGCAGCAGATCCGTGCGCAAATAGACAGCACCACCAGCGATTACGACCGTGAAAAGCTTCAGGAACGACTGGCCAGGCTGTCTGGCGGTGTTGCGGTGATTCGGGTCGGAGCGCCTTCCGAAGCTGAAATGAAGGCGCGCAAGGATGCGCTGGATGATGCTATCTCAGCGACCCGTGCGGCGATCGCCGAAGGCATTGTCCCGGGAGGTGGTCTTGCTCTGCTCAAGGCCGTCCCGATTATCACCGCTGAAGAAGCCCGTCATGAGGGCGATGCCAGGACCGGCTTGCAAATTCTTCGCCGGGCGCTGGAAGCACCGGCCAGACTCATCGCTGAAAATTCGGCAGTGGACGCCGGCGTCGTGGTTGCGCGCATGCTTGCGGAACCAGGGAACATTGGCTTTGATGCGTCCGCCAATTGCTATGTCGACATGTACGAAGCCGGCATCATTGACCCGACCAAGGTGGTGCGTATTGCCCTCGAAAATGCTGTTTCAGTCGCCAGTATCTTGCTGCTGACCGAGGCGACCATGACTGATATTCCGGAAAAGGAATCACCTACCCAGCCATCTTTCCCTGAATGAAAATCCCGTGGTGGTTATAGCTCAGGTATAGGAGGTCGCCTCGGTCATCGTCAGGTGATTGAGGATCGGGTTTTCGCCGTGCAAGTAACTCAGTGCCTGGTGCATCAACTGGACAGCTTTTTCCTTTTTCTCGTATCGCTTGGCCGGTTCGGCATGACGTAGCGCTGCACCCGCGAGGGAGAAGCAGCGCGTGGCAGCCCGCAAAGAAAGGAAAAACGCCAAGGGTTTGCAATTTTCCTGCACATCACTGTGGTTGAGGTAACTGGACAACAGACGTACACCTAGCCATGGGTCTCGATACGCTCCACCGGATGGTTGGACGTGCCGTAGCTGGACGGCCTGGAGAGAAAGGCAATTACCTCGTCTTGCGGGTTGTTCATTCACGCCTCCACGCTGTCTGCGGACTTTTTTCGGCAGTGTTAAGAAGGGAAGGCCCGCGCCGATTGATATTGATCAAGTACGGTGAAATGAAAGGCCGCGCGTCTTACGGGGCTCTCGCCGGTATTTGATATTTATCAACGTCAGGCACATTCCAGCGGAGCAACCTGAATCAACGCTGGTGCCTGATCCGGCGTGTACGCAACGGCCGAGCCCTGCGATGAGCAGCGATAGGCGTTGAAGCCCTCTGCCTGGAGTCAGACCATGAGCCAGCATCAACGGTTGTTACCCCCCATCCACCTGGCCCTGCGCCATTCTCCGGCAATCTAGCATGTAGCAGCGCTCGCCAAGGCAGCGTTCTGGCGGTCTAGAGACGGACCGATGACGACCCAAGGGGGCGATCATGCATCCAGCGATCATCAAGAAAACCCTGGCCAACTTGCCGCTAGCGCCAAATTGGCTCGATAGCGTGCAAGCTCGCGAGGCCTTTTCCTGGCAGGTGGAAGCCAGTGCTCTGGCCGGTTTGCCGGGGGGTGGTTTGAACCTTGCGTATGAGGCCGTGGATCGGCATGCGCAGGGTGCGCATCGACGGCATACGGCATTGCGCATTCTTGACCGCAATGGGGGTAGTTGCGACACCAGTTACGCCCAGATGAGCATCCTGACCAACCGATTTGCCAATGTACTGAAAAAGCTGGGCGTGATGCCCGGCGAACGATTATTTATACTCTGTGGCCGGGGGCTGGAACTTTATCTGGGCGTTCTCGGCGGCTTGAAACTCGGTTGCGTGGTGTCGCCATTGTTCTGTGCGTTCGGCCCGGAACCCATCGAAACCCGTATGCGTCTTGGCGAAGGCAGTGTGTTGCTGACCAGCGAAAACCTCTACCGGCGCAAGGTTGCGGCCATTCGTGAGCGTTTGCCGGCACTCAAGCATGTGCTGCTGTATGACGAAAATGGTGTGGATACGGCGCCTATCGAGGGGACGCTTAATCTGAAGCAACTGTTGGCGCAAGCAGTGGACGCGTTCACCATTGTCAATACGACAGCCGACAGCCCCGCACTATTACACTTCACCAGTGGCACAACGGGCACCCCAAAAGGCGTGTTGCATGTCCATGGCGCGGCGCTGACCCACTGCGTCACAGCAAAATACGCCTTGGACTTGCACCCCGAAGATGTCTATTGGTGTAGCGCCGATCCGGGTTGGGTTACCGGCACTTCCTATGGGATCTTTGCCCCGTTGTTGCTGGGCGTCACCAGTGTGGTCGAGGGCAATGAATTCGATGCTGAGCGTTGGTACCGGATACTTGAGAAGCAGCAGGTGACGGTCTGGTATACGGCCCCGACGGCCATCCGCCTCTTGATGAAAGCAGGTGCAGCTTTGGCGCGCAGCCATCGTTTTCCGAGTCTGCGGTTTATTGCCAGTGTCGGCGAGCCGCTGAATCCCGAGGCAGTCTGGTGGGGCAAAGAGGTGCTTGGGCTGCCGATCCACGACAATTGGTGGCAGACCGAAACCGGCGGCATCATGATTGCTAACACGGTCGCCATGCCCATCAAACCAGGCTCCATGGGTAAGCCGCTGCCGGGTGTCGAGGCGGCCATCGTCGAACGAGCGGGAGAGGGAGTATTGGTGTTTCTGGGTGACAATGAGGTCGGTGACCTTGCCTTGAAACAGCCATGGCCTGCCATGTTCCGTACCTACCTGGGGCAGGAGGAGCGTTATCGTCACTGCTTTGTCGGTGAATGGTACCTGAGCGGCGATCTTGTGCGTCGCGATGCCGATGGTTACTACTGGTTCATTGGTCGCAGCGACGATGTCATCAAGTCGGCTGGGCACTTGATCGGTCCGTTCGAAGTTGAAAGCTCCCTCATGGAACACCCGGCCGTGGCCGAGGCCGCGGTGATTGGCAAGCCCGATCCGCTGTTGGGTGAAACCGTGAAAGCCTTTGTTTCACTCAAGAGCGGTTTCACTGCCAGCCAGGCCCTGCACGACGAGTTGCTCGGTCATGGACGCAAGCGCCTTGGGGCGGTCGTTGCGCCCAAGGAACTGGAATTTGTGGAAGTGCTACCGCACACCCGTAGCGGAAAACTCATGCGGCGTCTGCTCAAGGCCCGGGAACTGGGTTTGCCTGAAGGCGATACTTCCAGCATGGAGAGCCCATCATGAGTCTCCCACCGCAGTCCCAGGACATTGCCCTCGACCTGCTACGGGACATGGTACGTATCCGCCGTCTCGAGGAACGGGCTGGCGAGTTGTATGGGGAGGGCAAGATTCGTGGCTTTCTGCACCTGTACATTGGTGAAGAAGCGGTAGCCGTCGGCGTTCTGCATGCATTGGCAGCCAACGATGCGGTGGTTGCGACGTATCGCGAACATGGCCACGCCCTGATCAAGGGGGTCCCCATGAAAGCAATCATGGCCGAGATGTATGGGTGCCAGCAAGGATGCTCGCGAGGGCGCGGCGGCTCAATGCACCTGTTTGATGCCACTACACGACTCTTCGGCGGCAACGCCATCGTGGCGGGTGGCTTGCCATTGACCGTCGGCCTGGCGCTCGCTGAACGTATGCAAGGTGGATCGCGTCTCTCAGCGTGTTTTTTTGGTGAAGGCGCGATGGCGGAAGGGGCCTTTCATGAGTCCATCAACCTGGCCGCATTGTGGCAGCTGCCGATGCTGTTTTGCTGCGAAAACAACCTCTATGCGATGGGGACTTCCCTGGACCGTTCGCAGTCGCAAACAGACCTGTGTGCGAAAGCCTCGGCATACAAAGTCAATACCCGATCCGTCGATGGCATGGACGTGATCGCAGTGTATGAAGCCGCTCGTGAGGCGGTTGAACACATCCGCGCGGGGCGTGGGCCTTTTTTTCTGGAGTTTCGCACCTATCGATTTCGTGCCCACTCGATGTTCGACCCCCAGCTGTATCGTGACAAGGACGAGGTGGAGCAATGGAAGACCCATGGGCCGATTCATACATACAGTGCCCGGCTTAAGGCCGAGGGCCTTTTGGACGAACCCGGATTTCTGGCGATCCTGACCCAGGTGGACGCAGAAGTGGAAGCCGCGGTGACGTATGCCGAAAACGGCAGCCTGGAGCCGCTTGAGGATTTGTTTCGCGATGTATACACCCCAAGGGCGGCGCCATGAGCATTCGTATGAGCTATCGCGAAGCGCTACGCGAGGCAATGCGTGAGGCGCTGCAGCGGGACCCGCGGGTATTTCTGATGGGCGAAGACGTCGGTCGCTACGGTGGCAGCTATGCCGTCTCCCTGGGGTTACTGGAGGCGTTCGGCCCCGAGCGCATTCGAGACGCGCCGTTGTCCGAACTGGGCTTCGTGGGCGCCGGTATTGGGGCGGCATTGGGGGGCATGCGGCCGATCGTAGAAATCATGACGGTGAACTTCAGTCTGCTCGCCCTCGATCCTCTAATGAACACGGCGGCAGCCTTGAGGCACATGTCCGGTGGACAGTTCTCCGTGCCCTTGGTTGTGCGGATGGCGACAGGCGCCGGACGCCAGCTTGCAGCGCAACACTCCCACAGTCTGGAGGGCTGGTATTCACATATTCCCGGACTGAAAATCCTGGCTCCGGCGACCATCGAAGATGCGCGCGGCATGCTCTGGCCAGCGCTGCTGGACCCAGATCCGGTGCTGATATTCGAACATGCCCAGCTGTACAACCTGGAGGGCGATGCCGGCGAGTGGGAGACGCTGGACATCAGCTCCGCCAAGGTACGCCGAGTCGGCAAGGACCTGACCCTGATCACCTATGGCGGCACACTTGGCAAGTGCCTGGCGGCTGCGCAGGAACTGGCCGGGCAGGGCATTGATTGCGAAGTCATCGACCTGCGGGTCCTGCGCCCTCTGGATGACAAGACGCTGATGGCTTCTGTCTGCAAGACCCGTCGCGCCTTGGTGGTCGACGAGGGGTGGCGCAGCGGCAGCCTGTCCGCCGAGATCATTACACGGATCATTGAACAAGGCTTTTTTGAGCTGGATGCTCCGCCGGTACGGGTGTGCAGCGCCGAGGTGCCAATACCTTATCCCCGGCATCTGGAAGAGGCTGCCCTGCCTCAAGTGTCGACGATTGTCGCGGCCGCTCATGAGCTGTGTCGGGGGACATCAGGGTGAGTGCAATGACGTGGCGTATTCGAGTATCCGGCCAGGAGGGTAAACGATGATCGAATTCAAATTGCCCTCTCTAGGGGCTGATATGGATGAAGGCACGTTGCTGGAGTGGAAAGTCCATCCGGGCGATGTGGTCAAGCCTGGTCAAGTGATTGCCGTCTTCGATACCGCCAAGGCCGCCATCGACGTCGAGTGCTGGCATGAAGGCACCGTGTCGCAACTGCTGATCGATATCGGCACCAAAGTACCTGTTGGTACAGCCATCGCCTGGTTGTTGGAACCGGGCGAAAATCCGCAAAGTGCACGACGAACGACTGCGGTGCCTCTGCTGATCGAAGAGCAAGCCCCGGCCGGCAGGCGCCCGCGGATTTCTCCAGCGGCGCGCAAGCGTGCTGTCGAGTTAGGGCTCAGTACCGGTGATTTGAAAGGCCATGGTCCACAGGGTGTCATTACCCTGGAGGACATCGAAACTGCCGCCCGCGTGGCGCACCCACCGGACCCCGACCAGGCCATGCGGCACACCATCGCCGCGGCCATGAGTCGATCAAAACGCGAGATTCCCCATTACTACCTGAGCGAAACCATCGCCCTGGATAAAGCCATGGCCTGGCTGCAGGCACACAATGCGCAAAGCTCACTTGAGGAACGCCTGCTGCCCAGCGTCTTGCTGCTCAAAGCGGTGGCGCTGGCCCTGCGCGACTATCCGCAGCTCAATGGTTTCTGGCTGGATAACGCCTTCAAACCCGCACTCGATACAGACCTTGGGGTGGCAATCACCTTGCGCCAGGGTGGCCTGGTCGCCCCGGTTCTGCATCATGTGGCGGACACATCCCTGACTCATTTGATGAGTGAACTGGCCAGCCTGGTCGAGCGCGCCCGTAGCGGATCCCTGCGCAGCTCCGAGCTGGGAGGCGCCGGCACAACGGTCACTCAACTCGGCGATCAGGGCGTGGACAGCGTATTGGGGGTGATCTATCCGCCCCAGGTGGCCTTGGTCGGTTTCGGTCGTATTAGTGAGCGGCCCTGGGTGAAAGAGGGCCAGCTGTGTGTCATGCCGACCGTCATTAGCAGTTTGTCCGCCGATCATCGAGTCAGCGACGGTCATTACGGCGCACGTTTTCTGGGCGAAGTCCGTCGCTTGTTGCAGACGCCAGAGGCGCTTTGAGGAGAGGACATATGAACCGGCAAATGATCCGCGATGAAGTATTGAAAGCCTTGAAGTGCATTGCCCCGGAACTTGAAATCGAACAGTTGCGATCTGATCGGTCACTGCGCGAAGAGGTTGATCTGGATTCCATGGACTGGCTTCGTTTCATCGAGGCTCTGAATCGGAGCCTGGGAATTGCAATTGCTGAAAGCGACTACCAACGCGTGGACACCCTGGACAAGCTCATCACCTACCTGGGGCAAAGGGGAAATCCTGCGAAGCCGAGCCTTCGATCCGCAAGGGGTGAAGGTACCGGGCAGTAGCGCCGTCGCGCATTGTTTTGCCACACAGACTGTGAGCCGATCGAATCGCCGGTTGCCGCCGGATCCGCCCTGATCTGATTTAAATCAGCAGCAGGTCTGCGTGGGTGGACGACTTTATGAAATGACCTACCTTGAGGTATGCACTGATGGACATCGACAAGGCAATCTCCGGCCGGCGCTCCACGCGTGAATACACGACAGAAGCCGTTGATGAAAAAGTCATTCGTCGTTTGATCAATGCCGCCGCCCAGGCGCCCAGCGCGGTCAACCAACAACCGTGGACGTTCACGGTGATCCGCGACCAAGCAGTGCTGGATCGGATCTCGCGAGAAGCAAAGGCCTACATGCTCAAGACGATGCCCGCTGGCCCCCATTCCGCGCACTTCCATTCGTTACTCAATGACGAAAACTTTCAGATCTTCTACCACGCGCCAGTACTCATCCTTATTTCGGGGAACGCGCCAGGTCAGTGGATCGTCGAAGACTGCGCATTGGCCGCCGAAAACCTGATGCTCGCCGCGTACGCTGACGGGCTGGGTACCTGCTGGATCGGTTTCGCCCAAAGTTTTCTTGATACGCCGCAGGGGAAGCATGCACTGGGCCTTCCTGCCGAGTGGACGCCAGTGGCGCCCATTATCGTTGGCCATCCGAAATCGGCGCCTGCACCGGTCTCGCACAAGGCGCCGGAGATTCGCTGGATCGGCTGATCGCAAAACACGCACAGCATGTGCCTCCTCGGCATTTAGCGCTGAACTCGGCTACCGTGGCGGGGTTGGATATTGCCAAAAGTCCGATCTGCTTGAGGAATCGCACGGGAAAAAGCCCGAGCAAGCTACCTTCAGGACCATCGTGAGTGACTGAACAATCAAGCAAGGATCAAGGCGTGCTCATCAGCATCAATTCGCACGCCCATCGCGCCGCGGATTTTTCCTGTTTGCGCTACGGCGTCGCTCAGGCGCGTCGAGCCTGGCTGAAAAAACACCGTCGGCGGGTTGACCGGCGTGCCGACGCTTTACACCACTTATCGGCGAGCCATCGAATACCTTCAGGGGATGAGGCGCGGGGCGGATCGAACTTGCTGATTGGCTGGCTCCGTCAGGCGGAGGGCATCGAGCGCCGTGACCCATTCTTCGTTGGTGGGCTCGACCACCACCTTGACTCGGCTGGCCGGAGTCGAGATCACTGAGGCATTGGCCTGGTTCGCCGTTTCGTTCAGTTCGACGCCCAGATACTCCAGGCCAACGCACATACGAGAGCGAATCGCCGCGTTGTGTTCACCAATACCTGCCGTGAACACCAGCATGTCCAGACCACCCAGTGCCGCGACAAGGGCACCGGCTTCGTGGATGAAGCGGCGCAGGTACAACGCAAGGGCCATGGCCGCGCGAGGCTCAGTGGTTTCGACTTTGAGCAATTCGCGCGGGTCGCTGGAAATACCGGAAATTCCCAGCAGACCAGACTCGTGATACAGAATATGGCTGACCTGCTCGAGGCTCAGCTTCCAGATTTCCATCAGGAAAATCACTGCGCCAGGGTCCAGCGCCCCGCAGCGAGAGCCCATCATCAAACCGTCCAGCGCTGAGAAACCCATGGTGGTGGCGACGCTTTTCAAGTCCCGCATACCGCACAGGCTGGCACCGCTGCCCAGGTGCGCGACCAGCGTCCGGCCACGCGCCTGATCGCCATAGCGCTCGGCCAGCGCAATGGATTGGTAGCAATAGGAAAGCCCATGAAACCCGTAACGACGCAGGCCGTTTTCCCAGGCCGACCAAGGCAGCGGCAGGATTTTCTCCACGTCTGGCAGGGTCTGGTGGAATGCGGTATCGAAACATACCACTTGTGGCAGGTCGGGGCGGGTTTGCAGCAGCGTTTCGATGGCCTCCAGGGCGAAGGGCTGATGCAGAGGGGCTAGCGGGATGTAGCTTTTAAGGTCGGCCAGCACTTGCGTGTCGATCAATACCGGTTTTGAGTATTTAATCCCTCCATGTACGACGCGGTGCGCTATGGCCCTGATCGAACGGCCTACCAGTTGAGTTCGCAGCCGATCACGAATATACCCAAGGGCATCGTGATAAGGATGCTTTTCATCGAGGGTCAATGGCTGATCGTCGCCGCCGTTTTCGCTGACCATCGAGTTTGGCCCTGTGATGCCATCGACCTTTGCGCGCCACAGTGGTGTGCGAGCCAAAGGGCTGCAGGTGGCGTCGAACAGGGCGAACTTGATGCTCGACGACCCCGCATTGAGGACCAGAATCACTTCACCGGTATCTGTGTCGTTCATGGCGGGGTGACCCGATAGTGATGGGCGACCAGCGCGGCGATGGCACAGGACGCGATGCGCGATTCGACGGAGTCGGCGCGGCTGGTCAGGACAATCGGCACTTTGGCGCCAAGCACGATACCCGCGCTGGAGGCGCCGCCCAGGTATTCCAGTTGTTTGACAAGCATATTGCCGCTTTCCAGATCAGGCACTACGAGAATGTCGGCTTTACCGGAAACAGCTGAGTGAATGCCCTTGATACGTGCCGCCGCCAGGGAGATGGCGTTGTCGAACGCCAGCGGCCCGTCAAGGACCGCGCCAGTGATCTGGCCGCGATCAGCCATCTTGCACAGCGCTGCGGCATCAAGGGTGGCGGGCATGTTGGCATTCACCGTTTCCACGGCAGCGAGGATCGCCACATGGGGATTACTGACGCCGAGGATATGCGCCAGATCGATGGCGTTACGCACGATGTCCACTTTGTCGACCAGGGCCGGCACGATATTGATCGTTGCATCGGTGATGATGAAGGGGCGCGGATAAAAAGGCGTCTGCATCACGAAACAGTGGGTGATCCGCCGCTTGGTACGCAATAGGGCCGCCGACGGCACCACGGCGGACATCAATTCGTCGGTGTGAAGGCTACCTTTCATCAAGGCTTCTACTTGACCTTCACGGGCCATTTGCGCACCGCGCAGGGCGCCAGCGTGGCTGTGGGGCACGTCTTCGATGGTGAGACCGGAAAGGTCGTGGCCGCCCTTGGCCGCCAATGCTTCGAGTTTGGCTCTTGGGCCAATCAGGATCGGATCGATCAACCCTGCATTGCGGGCATCAAGGGCCGCCTTGATACTCACGTCGTCGCACGGATGTACCACCGCAACGCGGATCGGCTCCAGCGTCTGGCAGGCTTGCAACAAACGATTCAGACCGTCGGCGCTGTGGCGCAGCTCTATGCACGGCAGGCTGGCTCGACGCACATCGATATGCTCGCCGGCCGCGTGGACCAGGGATTCACCTTCCAGCACTACCACGCCCTCCTGATTGATGCCGGTACAGGCCAGCGTGAGCAGATTTCGCGCTACGTCGCGAGCAGTAACCGTCACCGAGACCGTCAGTGTGTCACCGATGCGTACCGGGGCAAGGAACTTGAGGGTTTGCCCCAAGGGCACCGAACCGGGCCCTGGCAACCGCGTACCAATCAACGCCGAAATCAACGCTCCCCCCCACATGCCATGGGCGAAAACAGTTTTGAAGTGGGTGGTGGCGGCAAATTCCGGATCGACGTAAAGCGGGTTCACATCGCCGCAGACCAGTGCGAACACCTGAATGTCTTGAGCTGTCAGGGTGCGCTCCAGAGAGGCGGACTCGCCGATGACGATTTCCTCGAACGATCGATTATGTATTCGCTCCAGATCGTCGGCGTTTATAGGAACAGAACGGGTCATGGGTTTGATCCTGAATAGGATGGCGGGCGGCTCGGCTACATCATTCAACGCTCAATCGGCGTATGTGACCAGAGCCGGCTGCCATTGTCGGCGGCTAGGTCTTGGTACCGGCGATACTTCTCGTCCAGCTACGCCCTCTGCATACATCAAAAAGCGGGCTGAAACTCCCAGCTATTGCTGCTCAAAGGGCGCTCATTGATCTAAATCAACACATGCAGACGGCATCAAGCCATAAAGCTCTATATCAAGTAGAAGCGGCCGACAAAGTCTCCCCCCATCAAATGGAGAAACATCGTGATGCATTCACATATCCGCTGGTTCAAAGAGCTGGGTATCAACGATGTATCGCTGGTCGCTGGCAAGAACGCCTCGCTGGGAGAGATGTACCAGAACCTCAACCCGAGCCTGCGCAATTCCCCTGCGATAAACCATGCGGCCGCCCTGGCCAAGGCCAGCGGAGCAAGCTTGCATATTGCTGCGTTTGTAAGGCCCTTGGAGATACTGTCACTACTGGACGAAGGCGTGCAGGAAAGGGGCCGGGAAAGCTATCTTCAGGACCATCGCGACTGGCTGAAGAACCAGGCAACGAATCTTCATGCCCTCGGGCTCGAAGTAACGACAGAGGTGACGTGGGCCGATGACATGAAGCAGGACGCCTGTGATCTTTCAGGGATCTATCTGACGGACATGGGGGGGCTGGCGCTTTCAGACATCACCAAAGAGTTGCGCACAACCGAGGAACAATCGTTCATCAAACTGGCCGGTCGGTACGGCGTCCCCTCTGACCGTCGGCATTTTATTCTCGGTCACCCGGTCTCGGCGTTGAGCGATTTTGCCAACGAGCAGCAGGTGGATGTGTTTGTGATGGGCAGAGTCCAGTACCACGGCCTGGAGAAGCTGCTGGGCAGCACAACCGAACATATTCTGTACCAGGTGCCGTGCAGCGTTCTGGCGGTCTAGATCGGACAAGGCCATGTTGTAACGAAACGCCAGGCGTCATCGCCTGAGGAGGTTTTTCATGAGTCAAAGCCCCTCATTGCAAACCACCTTGAAGGACCGGGCAGAAGCCGGTCGACGGCTGGTGGAACCGTTGCTCAAATACGCGCATCGACCCGATGTCATCGTCCTTGCCTTACCCCGTGGCGGCGTACCGGTCGCCTATCAAGTGGTCAAGGCCCTGGACGTGCGCCTGGACCTGATGCTGGTGCGCAAACTGGGCGTGCCATCCAACCCGGAGTTCGCCATGGGCGCCATTGCCAGTGGCGGTATCCAGATCCGAAATGAAGAAGCGCTGCGTACTCATCCGATTTCTGCGGCCGCATTCGAGACGGTGGTCGAGCGCGAAACTCGGGAATTGCAGCGGCGCGAGCAGCTCTACCGGGGTGCCCGGCCACCCTTGCAGCTCAAGGATCAGGTGGTGATACTGGTCGATGACGGCCTGGCGACGGGCGCCTCGATGATGGCGGCAATCCGCGCGGTGCGCATGCAAGCACCTGCTCGCATCGTCGTTGCCGTGCCGGTTGCGCCACTGGAAACGGTGGAGACGCTGAGCTTCGAAGTCGATGAGGTGATCTGCCCACTCATGCCTGAATGGATGATGTCGATCGGTTATTGGTACTTGCACTTCCCCCAGACCTCGGATGAAGAAGTGAATGATTTGTTGCAGCGGGCCTGGCTGCGAGAAGCCGCGAGCCTTTCCTCCTCTCAGGAGCCTCTCGATGATTGAGCCTCAATCTCGACAGCTGGTTTTGCAAGACGTTGAGTTATCCGCCGATTTACGGCTGCCGCTCCATGCTGACGGTCTGGTGATCTTCGTACATGGCAGCGGCAGTGGCCGTTTGAGCCCGCGTAATCAGTTTGTCGCGCAGTCGCTGGCCAGTCGGGGGCTGGGGTCGCTGTTGTTCGACCTGCTTACGGAGCCAGAGCAACGCCTGGATAACCTCACCGGCGAGCTACGGTTCGATATCGACTTGCTTGCCGGGCGGCTGGTGGAGGTGATCGATTGGGTAGGCCGGGACGCGGATTTGCGCTCGCTACAAATCGGTCTGTTCGGTGCCAGCACCGGTGCGGCTGCGGCGCTGTTGGCCGCCGCCGCGCGCGCGAACGTGGTTCAAGCAGTGGTCAGCCGGGGAGGGCGAACCGACATGGCGGGAGCGGCGCTGTCGCAAGTCAGGGCGCCTACCTTGCAGATAGTCGGCGCACGGGATCTGGTGGTGCTCGAATTGAATCAGCGAAGCAGTCATGCCTTGCGCTGCGAGAAGCGTCTGGACGTGGTGGCGGGCGCTACGCATCTTTTCGAAGAGCCCGGAACCCTTGAAGAAGTCGCCAGGTTGGCTGGCGACTGGTTTGAAACCCATCTGCAAGGTCGCCATCCATAGGCATGGTGAGCCTTGAACCGTTCACACGCCAAACGGAAAGGTTGCGCGGATGCAAGCAATAGCCCCCCGCTTGCTGAGCGGGCTCAAGTCATTTTTACGCAATGGCGGCAGCGGGGTGATCTGAAAGATCAATGCCGATCGAAGTCTCGGGCAAAAAGGTGGGGGCAGGATGATTACAGGTACAGGAGGTGAACGACCTTGCGGGTTTCGAAGGGATCGTCCCGCGTCTCGAAGCCCAGGGATCTGGCCAGGGCGCGCATGGGCGCATTGCTGGATTCGTCGACCGCGTAAATGTGGTGGAAAGCATTCTTGCGCGCGGCCGTGATCAAATGTTCCATCAGTAGCGTACCCAATCCCAGCTGCTTCCATTCTTCGGCGACTGTCACGGTACATTCACATTTGTGCTCGTCCATGGCGCCATAGCGGCTGACGCCAATCTCGATCAGTTGGCCATCCTCGTGGACCAGTGCGATGTACGCCATGCGCTGTTTGTTATCGATGTCCAACCAGGGGCCAGCCATGGCTTTTTGAGGTTCGTTGACCCGCGAGAGAAAGCGCATGTGCCGGGACTCGGGGGACAGACGTTTGATGAAGGCGTATTCACGCTCGCGGTCTTTATCCGTCAACTGCCGGATCAACACGTGACCGCCATCCTGAAGGGTTTCGATCCAGTATTGGCCTGTGACTTTGGTACAGGCTTCAGCGGCCCGATAATGAGGATTTTTGACAGTGAACATCGGGCGATCCTCCGTCTGGTATCAAGGGGGGCGCGCAGTGATGAACGACGCGGTTCATTTGTTTCTACACTGTTGGCCGCTGGCGAACATGATCTGGATCAGAACTGAACACCGCAAACAGGAAGCCTGGCCCGGTAGCCGTACCCTGTGCTTGCTGCCACCGCCAGCGTGAGCAGTCTGATCGCGGCGCTGATCAATCACCCAATACTTGCGGCGAAACCACCCAGACGCTGCACGGCATTTTGTGCAGCAGATGTTCCACCGTACTGCCCACCAGGCGGCCCATGCCACGATGACCGACACGGCCCATGACGATCACGTCAATGTCATAGGCATCGGCGTAGCGGGTAAGTACCTTGGCCGGGTCGCCCATGATCATGTGCTGACGCTCCGGCGGGATGCCGTTGCGCTCGGCCAGCTCGCGCAAGGCATCGGCCTGAGCATCGAACAGGGTCGTGGCTTTGTTCGAGGAGAAAAACGCCGAAGCATTATCGAAGCCGAATTCGTCGGCACTGATGGAGGAAAGGTCATGGGCGTAGATCACATCGAGCTCGGCGTTGCAGGTACTCGCCAGTTTTGCCGCCTCGTGCAGTATCCGGTCATTGAAATTCTTGTACTGACCATCGCGGTGGAACGGATCCACGGCGGCGACGATCCGGCGGGGCAAGTCGTGCTGTACATGGCTGACAAAGTGCAACGGCACCGGACATTCACGTAGCAGATGGATGTCCAGGGGAGTGAACATCAGGCGTGACAACAGTGACTCGTGTTCCAGGGCTTTGATCAGCAGGGCCATTGGCTGTTCTTTGATATGAATGAGGATTTCCTGTAAGGGTCTTTCCACCCAGACCACTTCAGTGGTGACGGGAATGCCGATTTTGCGCAACGGACGGGCCTGAGTCTCCAGCCATTGGCGATGGCGCTCGATATAGTCAACGCGCATCTGCTCGCGCGCCTCGTCGTTGGCCATGCCGACGCTCGCCAGACCTTCCAGATAATCAAATGCCACGATGTGCAGTGCTGCACCCGAAGCCTTGGCCAGCGCGGCGGCCCGGTCGAAAGCCGGTGTGTTTTCCATCTGGTACGAAACGACCAGCATGAAACGTGGTTGATCAGGCATGGCACATCTCCCGTCGATAATGGCATGGACGCTTGTGCACAGTGGCAACGGTACGTCAGCGAAGTGGAGCCATCTTTATCCTGCGCCCGGCTCTCAAACTGGGCTTGATCTTTGTCAAACAGAGGTGGCAGTGACAATGGCGCCCGACATGCGGTGACACGCGCCTTGTCCAGTCGCCTCGTGCTCTTCTGATCGCGGCTCACCGATAACTGACAAATATCAAGTTGGCTGAATGTGACGCGCTCATTCTGAAGGCCTGTTCCATGCCATTGTCCGCATGCCGAGGTGTTCCATGTCGCAACTCCAGCGCTTACTGTTGATTGCTCCCGAAGCCATGACCCGTACACCGGCATTCGACCGGGCTGCCGCATTGGCGCATGCCCTGCAAATGCCCTTGCACATTGTGGCGTTTGATTATGTCCAGGCCCTGGCGGTGGCCGGCTTCTTTGCTCCCGAGCAGATCGGCCAGGCCCTTGAAGGCTACCTGCAAGCCCATCGGCAATGGTTGACGGAGCAAACCGGGGCGATGAGTAAACTCGGTATCCAGGTCACCAGCGAAGTGGTGTGGGTCCAACACCCCTACGAAGAGATTGTGCAATTCGTCAAAGAGATGCCGCTGGCGCTGATCATCAAGGATGCGCAGGAAGAACCGGCCTTGAAACGGGTGTTTTTCACGCCGCTGGATTGGCAATTGTTGCGCGACTGTCCGGTACCGGTGCATCTGGTGACCCATGCGCTCAACCCGCGTCCACGCAATGTGTTGGCGATCATCGATGTGCTGCGCAGTAAAGAACAGGATCATGAATTCAACGACCAGATCATCGACGCCGCCGTGAAGTTGGCCGAGGTCTGCGATGCCCGGCTGGAACTGCTGCACGTGTTTGACTGGACGTCCTTGTATACCCAGGACATCGGCTTTGGCGCACTGCCGCTGGCCACCGGAATTTATGAAGCGTTGGGGGTGGCTCAGAATGAGGCGTTTGCGGCCATCGCCGAACGCCACGGCGTGCCACCCGAATGTCGCCACTTCATGGAGGGCATGCCAGTACCGAGCATTTGTGAGTTCGCCGCCGAGCACCACTGCGACGTCATTGTCATGGGCACGGTTCAGAACAAGGGACTGGACAAGTTACTGGGGACCACGGCCGAGCAATTGTTGCATCGGGCGCCGTGCAGTGTGTTGGCGATCAAGCCGGGCCAGATGTTGCAATCCTGAGCAATGGGGCACGAAGACGTCTATCAGTGAGTTGGATTGGGCTGCGGCGGAGAAGGACATGACCGATTTTCTGAATGCTGAGCAACTGGAGGGGTTGGATGCCTATTGGCGGGCCTCCAATTATCTGGCCGTGGGGCAAATTTACCTCAAGGACAACCCGCTGATGAAGCTGCCGTTGTCTCTGGAACACATCAAGCCGCGCCTGCTCGGCCATTGGGGCACGACGCCCGGGCTGAACCTGATCTACACACACCTCAATCGCTTGATCAAGCAGTACGATCTGAACATGATTTTCATCGCCGGTCCCGGTCATGGCGGCCCGGCAGTGGTCGCCCAGACCTACCTCGAAGGCACGTACACCGAGTTCTGTCCGTCGGTGGAGTGCAACAGTAACGGCCTGGTTCGCCTGTTTCGGCAGTTTTCGTGGCCTTATGGTATTTCTAGCCATGTATCGGCACAGATTCCTGGATCGATCCATGAAGGTGGCGAACTTGGCTACAGCCTGGCCCATGCCTACGGTGCCGCGTTTGACAATCCGGAGCTGATCGTCGCCTGCGTCATCGGTGACGGTGAGGCGGAAACAGGCACGCTGGCCGCCAGTTGGCATTCCAACAAGTTCCTGAATCCTGTGCGTGACGGTGCGGTATTACCGATCCTGCACCTTAACGGCTACAAGATCGCCAACCCCACCGTACTGTCCAGAATCAGTGAGGATGAGCTGTCAGCCCTGCTGTATGGCTATGGCTACGATCCCTATTTCGTCGAAGGCGACGACCCGATGCAAGTGCATCAGGCCCTGGCCCAGACGCTGGACGCCATGGTCCTGAAGATTCGAGGCATTCAGCTCGACGCGCGCCGCTCCTCGCGATCCGCACCGCCGGAACGGCCCCTGTGGCCAATGCTGGTGTTACGAACCCCCAAAGGTTGGACCGGTCCGAAATTCGTCGATGGCCATCGAGTCGAGGGCACCTGGCGCGCGCATCAGGTGCCGCTGGCCGATTTCCAGCAACCGGATCATCTGTGCCAGCTGGAAGAGTGGCTCAACAGCTATCGCCCCGACGAACTGTTCGATGCCGATGGTGCGTTGTTGCCCGAAATTGCCTCGCTGGCACCGACCGGTCATCGACGCATGAGCGCCAACCCCAATGCCAACGGTGGCGTACTGTTGCGAGCGCTGGATCTACCGCGCTTTACTGACTATGCCGTGCCGTTCGAAGTGCCTGGCAGCCAGCGTGCGGAGGCCACACGGGTCATGGGCACGTATTTGCGCGACGTGATGAAAAACAACCTGAGCGCCAGCAATTTTCGCCTGTTCGGCCCGGATGAAACCGCCTCGAACCGGCTGGATGCCGTCTATGAGGTCAGCGCCAAGGCCTGGATGGAGCCGCTGGAGCCGGACGACCTCAATCTGGCGGTCGATGGCCGGGTGATGGAGATCCTCAGTGAACAGGTGTGCGAAGGCTGGCTGGAGGGCTATTTGCTGACCGGACGCCATGGTCTGCTGTCCTGTTACGAGGCCTTTATCCATATCGTCGATTCGATGGTCAACCAGCATGCCAAATGGCTGAAGACCGCCGCCGAGGTGCCGTGGCGCAAACCGGTCGCTTCGCTCAATTACTTGCTGACCTCCCATGTCTGGCGTCAGGACCATAACGGGTTCTCCCACCAGGATCCTGGGTTCATCGATCTGGTGGCCAATAAAAAGGCGGACGTGGTCCGCATCTACCTGCCACCCGATGCCAATTGCCTGCTGTCCGTGACTGACCACTGCCTGCGAAGCCGCAACTACATCAATGTCATCGTCGCCGGCAAGCAACCGGAATGGCAATGGCTGGGTATCGATGCCGCCATCCGACACTGCCAGACGGGTATCGGTCGCTGGAGCTGGGCGTGTCGTGATGATGGTGACCCGGACGTGGTGATGGCCTGCGCTGGTGACGTGCCGACCCTGGAAACACTGGCCGCCGTGACCCTGTTGCGCGAGTACGTGCCGGACTTGCGGGTGCGGGTGGTCAATGTCGTGGACTTGATGGTTTTGCAATCCTCGTTCCAGCACCCCCATGGTCTGCCGGACAGCGCTTTCGATGAGTTGTTTACGTGCGACAAACCGGTGATTTTTGCCTTCCACGGCTACCCGGCGCTGATCCATCGACTGATCTACAAGCGCACCAATCATGAGAATTTCCACGTGCGCGGGTTCAACGAGGAGGGCGCGACCACCACGCCGTTCGATATGACGGTGCTCAACAACCTGGATCGTTATCAGTTGGCACTGGACGTCATCGAACGCGTACCCCGGCTGCACGATCAGGTGCAAAGCGCGCGGTCGCGCTACTGGTCGACCATGGAGAAACACAAGCTCTACCTCATTGAACATGGGCAGGACATGCCGGAAGTACTGAACTGGCAATGGACGCCCTTGGCAGCCGCCGCAATCGAACACTCACCCGAGTAGAGGCAGATCATGAGCCAGTACCAAAAGCTGTTATAGCCCGCGTAATCAATATGTGGCCGATGCCCTGGCTCGGCGGGGACGGGGCTCGCTGTTGTTCGACCTGCTCACAGAATCGGAGCCGCGTCTGGACAACCGGACCCGGGAACTGCGTTAGATATCCTCCGGTTGGCCAGGCGACTTATCCTGCACGTTGACTTACACGCCAAACGGATAGGTTTCGTCTTCCGGCTCCAGCTGCTGGTTTTTCGGCAGGGGCAGCGCGGTGACCGGCGTGGTTTGCTCGATCCAGATCATGGCATCGAATTGTTCGGCCAGCATCGATTCGAAGTAGTGACTGAACCGCTCGCTTTCGGGGCGGTAAATCACTCCGATAGCCCGTTCCAGCATGGGCGCGGACAGAACGCTGCGCAGTACTTTGCGCTGCGGGTCTCGCCAGTCGGTCAGAGACGCCGCCACCCCGGCCTTGAGAAACTGATGCTCCCAGCTGTCCGGTCGGGAAGGGCGGACGTCTTTGATCAACATCTCGCCGTCCCAGTCATCGGCGGCAGCCACCTGGCCTCGGTCGGTGGCCATGCCAATCAGCACGACATCGCGCCCAAAGGCGCTACGGCACAGTTGACCGATATTGAACTGACCCTTCCAGCCCATTTCCGTGGCGCCCGCATTGCCGATATGGGAGTTGTGGGCCCAGACCACAGCCTTGGCTTGGGGCCCACGGTGTTCGAGCAGTGCACGCAAGGTATCGAACATGTGCCGGTCCCGCAGGTTCCAGGAAGTCGTCGACCCTCGATAAATCGCCCGGTAATACTGTTCCGCCGCCATCACCACCCGAGCGTTGCGTGTCGCATTGAAGAACGCTTCGTCATCGCGGATGAGCCCGGTCAATTGCTCAGCCAGCATGGCATTGAGCTGCTCGACCACCGGCTGTTCACAGGGCATCACACCGCCATGCTCGACAAAGTGGCCGTACAGCGCCGGATCGTCCTGCCACGGTGTCAAACAGCCATAGCGACGCCGGGCTTCTTGGGCCAGACGCGGGTCGACCCGGTCCAGATAGCCCAACACTTCATGAATGGAGTTGCGCAGGCTGTAGACGTCCAGGCCGCGGAACTCGACGCGGCGGTCGGTGACCTGTTGGTGATTGTATTGATGCAGCCAGTGGGTAAACGCCTTCACCTCGCTGTTGCGCCACATCCAGGTCGGGAAGCGGCTGAAGATGTGGCGCTTCCAGGCCGAATGGGCCAACCCCCGTACGTACTGGTCGACATGACCGGCGTCCGGCCAGTCGGCTTCCACTGCAACAATATTGAACCCGTGCCGCTCGATCAGCCCTTGGGTGATCGCCGCCCGGATTCGATAGAAATCGCGGGTGCCATGGCTCGCTTCGCCGATCATCACCACACGTGCATCGGCGTAGCGATCGAACAGGTTGGCAAAATCGCAGGAGTCCAGCTCTGGCAGGGGTTCAGCGTATTGGCGTAACACTGGGGTTATGTGTGCCGTGTCTACGTGATGTTGCTGGCCGTAGGGCTTATCCAGCCATTTCTGCGAAGGTGAGTTCATGAGTTCATCCCCCCAAGGGTGGATTGCTGACGGCGGCAGGGCGCTCGGGTCGTATCAGACGCTCACCCGCCCGAGACATTGCCCAGGTTCTTGACACAGGTCATTAACGCTTCGAAGCCCCTGTGTCCTTCTGCCTGATTATTCCTACACCGCGACCAAGAGGATTGGTTGAGATTTATCAATAAAGAGCGCAATCCCCCAGGCGAAGATAGTGATCCGCCAACGCCAGAGGTAACAGCCATGAACGTATCCAGCCTGCGGCATATGGATCGGGCGCCTCATGTTCTGGCCCTTTGCCTGACTACGCTCATGGGTTGTACGGGTACAAGCGAAGAGGCGCTCCAGCAAACGTCCACCCTGTCGGGGATCGCCATGGCGGACAGCGTTTGTTCGCTGTGCCATGGGCTGACGGGGGAGTCTGTCTCGCCCATGTTTCCCAAGTTGGCGGGCCAGCAAAACGAGTATTTGCAGCTGCAACTGACCGATTTCAAAAACCATGGGCGTAGCGCTGCAACAGACAGCCGGTACATGGGGGGATTGTCCCATTTGACCAAGACTCAGATTGCCGAACTGGCCGACTATTTTGCGAGCCAGCGAGCCATGCAGGCTGACACCGGGACGCCAGATGCGCGAGGTGAAGTGATCTTTCGCCAGGGCTTGCCTGAGAGGGGCGTCCCACCGTGCAGCGCTTGCCACGGGACGGACGGCGGGGGCAATGGGGTGATTCCACGGGTGGCGGGCCAGCATGCCAGCTATATGAGCCATCAGATTATGGTGCTTCAGCAGACCGGGCAACGCCCCAACGGTGCTCCGATGTTGCCGGTGGATCATGCACTTTCCCAGGCCGATGCCGAATCGGTCGCCCGGTACATGGCAGCACTCGGTGCACAGCAATGAATGCCCTGCGGGGGATCCGTGATGGGCCGTACGCGCGGTCGCCGTGATGGTCCTTCATGCTCGTCTGACCTGCATCAAGAACGACATGACCAGGATCAAGGCGTGCTCATCAGCATCAATTCCGATGCTCATCGAATCGCTGGGAACGCTTATGTCAGCCAACAACGGAATGGGTTGCATTGACCAGTTTATTCACCAGTCATTCAGTCTCCTGAACGAGCACCGTCATCAGCGACGGCCGGCAGGTCGCGTGTCACGGAACAAGCACGATCGCGCCGTTGAACTGACCACTGCGCAACAGTGCCAGTGCCTGATTGGCATCGTCGAGGGAAAAATGAGTGGTGTCGCAATGTACCGGAGTGTGTTGCAGTTCTTTAAAAAACGCTGTGCCATCGTCGCGGGTAAGATTTGCCACAGATCGTACGCTGCGCTCGCCCCATAGCAACCGATAAGGAAAGGCCGGGATGTCACTCATGTGAATACCGGCGCAAATCACGCAGCCCCCCTTGACGGTGGCGGCCAGCGCTAGCGGCACTAGCGCCCCCACCGGAGCGAAAATCAGGCTGGCATCGAGCAGGTGCGCAGGCGGCTGGTCCGACGAACCAGACCATTTCGCACCTAAGGATAGGGCATATGCCTGTCCTTCCAGGTCGTCCGGTCGAGTGAACGCGTACACCTGCTGGCCTCGTCCCCGCGCGACTTGAATGGCCAGATGCGCGGCGGCGCCAAAACCATAGAACCCCAGGTGACGGGCGCCTTGTGCCATTTGCAAGGCGCGAAAGCCGATCAGCCCGGCACACAGCAAGGGTGCGGCCTCAGTATTGGAGAGGGCCTCAGGGATTGGAAAACAGAAGCGTTGGTCGGCCACGGTGTATTCGGCGTAACCACCGTCCAGATGACATCCGGTGAACATGGCCTGATCGCAGAGGTTTTCCCGGTCGGACTGACAGAACGCGCACTCACCACACGTCCAGCCAAGCCAGGGCACTCCCACCCGCTGGCCGATGCGCTCGGGGTCTGCATGGCTGCCCACAGCCATGACTTCACCGACGATTTCATGCCCCGGCACCCGGGGCAGCACCGCTTGAGGCAATTCACCGTCTACCAGATGTAAATCGGTGCGGCAGACGCCGCAGGCGAGGACCTTGATCAACAGTTGATTGGCACCGGGTTTCGGAACGGGCCGCTCTTCGCGTTGCAGCGGCTGACCGGGCGTGTGTAGAACCATGGCGCGCATAGGATGACCGGGATCAACAGGCAGGAGGGCGATGGCAGCCGGCAATCAACTGCTTGAGGCCTTCCAGATCAAGGATCTTGACGTCACGGCCGGTAATCTCCACGAGTGCCTGATCCCGCAGATGGGCGATGCCACGACAAATGGTTTCCAGGCGTAGCCCCAGGTAGGAGCCGATTTCCTCGCGGCGCATTTTCAACACGAAATCCGTCGATGAATATCCACGGGTTTTCAAACGTTGCGACAGGTTCAGCAGAAAGGCTGCCAGACGCTCGTCCGAGCTCATGTTGCCCAGCATCATCAACATGTCGTGATCGCGCACGATTTCCCTGCTGAGGACTTTGTTCAGGTTGTGCTGCAGGGATGGCAGCTCATGGGCCAGTTCTTCCAGGTGGGCAAAGTGGATGGGGCATACCTCGCTATCTTCGAGGGCAACTGCATCGCACGCATGCAGATCCGTGCTGATAGCGTCCAGACCCAGCATTTCGCCAGGGATCTGGAACCCCGTGACTTGCTCGCGACCATCGACCGAAAGAATGCTGGTCTTGAACGAACCTATGCGTACCGCATAAAGCGAGCGCAACGGATCGCCTGCCCGGTAAAGCGCCGCACCCTTTTTGACCTTGAAGCGTTGCACGATCAACGTGTCCAGACGCTCGACTTCCTGGCTGGTCATGCCGATGGGCAGGCACAACTCCATCACACTGCAGTTTGAACACGCAGCCTTCAGAAAATGTACTTGCAAAGCGCGAATGTCTGGCATGAGAAGTGAAGTCAACAGGGATGACTCACTAAGGATAGGCGGCAAGAGGGGTTGGACTCACCGGATTCTCAGGATTGCGGGGTGTAATAGACGAACGGAACATTCTTTACGCACTTTTACCGGATTGCCGGCTTGGGCATTTGATTTAAATCAAGTCTTGAGCGCGGCATCGACTTCGGCATTGCGCTTGAGCGCTTCTTCGATGCGCTGCTGGATATCGACCACGTCAATCCGGGGACGAAATGAGTCGGTTGTCCACACCGACCACACGCTCGCTAAGGTAATAGCCTTTGCGTTTGTCTTCCTTGTCCTGTTTCTTTTCCCCTTTGATGATTAGGCTTCGTACTTTTCGGCAGTGTGAAGAAGGGAAGTTCCGCACGATTGGTATTGATCAAGCAGCGTGCTTTGATATTTATCAACGTCAGTCACATTCCAGCGGAGCAACCTGAGTTAACGCTGGTGCTTGATCCGGCGTGGACGCAACGGCCGAGCCCTGTGATGAGCAGCGATAGGCGTTGAAGTCCCTCTGCCTGGAGTCAGATCGTGAGCCAGTATCAACGGTTGTTACTCATCACCCACCTGGCCCTGCGCCATTCTCCGGCGATCGACCATGCCGCTGCGCTGGCCAGGGCCAGTGGAGCAAAGTTGCATATCACGGCGTTGATTCCTTCGTTCAAACTGTTGTCACTGCTCGAAGAAGGCGATCGGGAAACAGCTCGGGAGCGTTACCTGCAGGACCATCGCGACTGGTTGAAGGACCAGGCCAGAAAACTCCATGACAGAGGGATCGAGGTGACCACCACGTTGGCTTGGGCTGACGACATGGAGCAAGACATCCTTGATCACGTCAGGGAATTGCAGCCCAACTTGGTGATCAAGGAAATCCAACACGACTCATCACTCAAACGCGCGTTCTTCACTCCGCTGGACTGGCACTTGCTGCGCCACTGTCCGATACCGGTTTATCTGGTGGGCGGAGTTCGTCATGCCTCGCCGCGCAAGGTCGTGGCGGCGGTTGATGCGTCGGCGGGCGACTCTGAAAACAAAGAACTGAATGACCATATCGTCCAACAGGCTTCTAGTCTCGCGGTACAGTGTGATGCCGAATTGCATTTGCTTTATGCCTATGACATTTCGCAAGACTATCTGGAGGAACTGGGCGGTGGCTTGAAACTGTCGGAGCTGACCAAATGGCGGCGCAAAAATTTGGAGGAATCGTTCCTGAAGCTCGCCGGCGGGTACGGTGTTCCCGCTGACCGTAGGCATTTCGTACTAGGGCATCCTGTTACGGCGCTGAGCGAGTTCGCCAACAAGCATCACGTGGATGTGATCGTGATGGGCCGGGTCCAAGACCACGGCCTGGTCAAGCTTCTGGGCAGCACGACTGAACATATTCTGTACCAGGTGCCTTGCAGCGTTCTGGCAGTCTAGAGCGGGCAAGGCTATGTGTAACAACACGACAGGCGTGATCGCCTGAGGAGGTTTTCCATAACACCAATCCCCTTATTGCAAACCATGCTACAGGACCGGTCAGCGACCGGTCGACGTCTGGTGGAACCAGATGTCTGTGGCTTCTCTTGTCGGGTGGTGATTGATAATGGTCTTTCTACAATAGTTGGTGTGGTAGTGAGGATTTGATATGAACGTCTTGCTTAATGAACTGCACGCTTATCATCATGAGGTGGCTACCAAAATTACTCAGATAAAAGGATTGCTGGGTAAGGTGAGGCATGAATCTGCTGGTGCCGATGACTTCAAGCAGTTGTTTAAGATGCTGGAAGCCTTGCATGGTGATGCAGAGCGACGCCATCATGAAAATGAAGAGCTTATTCGGCGGGCCTTGCTAGCGACTGAAGCACCGATCCACCAACGGGTCAAGGATATCGAGCGAGATCATCTGGCATTTGAGCGTATTGCTGGACAGCTCAAGATGTTGGAGGGCTCAACTCAGGAGGGGAGAGTGATCGCTGACACTATCGATGACTTCATCAGGAAATACTACGATCATATGGAAGCTGAGGAGAGTATTTTCTTTCCGATGGCTGATAAGTGGCTATCAGACATCCAGTGGGAGGAAACAAAGCGTCAATGGCATTAATCAGAATTTAATCAGTCACCTCAATGCCGTTAGCCAGGTGCGGATACCGCGCGGCGATATCTTTACCGACTTTGGTTTCGCTATTGTGGAACGCCGGTAAACAATGCAGGCGTAGCTGATGTCGTGCAGCGGCTTGTCGCAGTGTTCACGCATGGTCAGGGTGTCGGCGATCATTTGCGTCGGATGGAATTCAGCGGTCAGACCGTTGAACACCGGCACGCCGGCGAACTTGGCCAGCTCTTCGACGATTTCCTGTTCGAAGCCGCGGTACTCGATGGCGTCGAACATCCGCCCCAGCAGGCGTGCGGTGGTGGGACGCCACGATGAGTGTGGCGCCCCCGACCCTGTATGGCAGGTTGCGAGAAGCCCTCAACTCTGCCCCGCCGGCTTGCTGGCAGGGGCAGGGCAGCCTGAGAATCAGTCGCCTTTGATCGGCACGACCTTGTCAGCTTTCATGGCTTCGGGCTTTTTCGGAAGCGAGATGCTCAGCACGCCCTTGCTGAAACTCGCGTCGATCTTCTCGGCATCGACTCCTTTGGGCAGGTTGAAAACCCGTTCGAAGGAACCGTAGTGACGCTCGCTGAGGTGATAGCCCTTCCTTTTTTCTTCCTTGTCCTCTTTCTTTTCGCCCTTGATGACCAGGCTGCCGTTGGACAGTTTGATCTCAATGTTTTTCTGATCCATGCCAGGCAGTTCAGCCGTGATTTCGAAGCTATTGTCTTTCTCGGTGATGTCCACGGCAGGCAGGCTGTGGCCGATCAGTTCCCGTCGCCAGAGCGGCTCGACATCGAACAGCCCGCGACCGAATGGCGACAGCCCCGAGCCGCGATTGAAGTCTTCGAACAAGTGGTCAACCTGCTGCCGGAGTTTTTCCAGGGGTCGCCAAAGGTCTGTTGCTGCCGGATGCTGACTGGCTTTGTTGTCGCTATGAACCGGCACTTTTTTTTCGTTGTTGCTCATTTTGATTTCTCCTCTTGGGTGATAGAGATGGATCGCAAACACCCCGTTTGTCGGTCCACCACGACAGAACAAACACATGACACTGCCCCTACAACGCCAGTGTCCCGGACCACAACATCCAGCCGGCGAAGGCTGCCGCCGTCCAGATAATGATCAGCAGTCCCGTCTCGGGGCCGCTGAGCGGTTGCCCCTGACGAGCCTTCATGGTGGCCAGGTAAATCAACGAACCGGGGGCGTAGAGCAACGCGCTGAGCAACATGTATTTAGGCCCGGCCGCATACAGCAGCCACAGGCAATACAGCGTGGCGACCGAGGCGATGGCCATGTCGCGTAGTTGCAGGGCGCGGTGGCCGGCATAGGACTGGCCCTGCCAGGTCAGTTTCAGGGCATACAGACCGCTGAACAGGTACGGAAGCAGAATCATCGAGGTGGCCAGGGAAATCAGCGCGAGGTAACTGGCGCTCGAGTACAGGGTCAGTAACAGGAACAGTTGAATGCAGCCGTTGGTGATCCACAGCGCGTTGGCCGGCGCCCCTTGCCTGTTTTCCACGGCAAGCGCGCCCGGCATGACCTTTTCCTTGGCCGGTGTGAACACCGATTCCGCCGCCAGCAGCGTCCAGGCGAGCAGGGCGCCACCCACCGAAATGATCAAGCCAATGCTGATCAGCAGCGCGCCCCATGGCCCGGTTGCGGCCTCAAGCACGCCGGCCATCGAAGGGTTTTTCAGGGCGGCCAGTTCAGGTTGTGTGAGAATGCCCAGCGAGAGCAATGACACTGCAATCAACAGCAACAGGGTGATGACAAAGCCGATGACCGTGGCGCGGCCGACATTAGCCCGCTCCGCTGCGCGGGCGGAGAACACGTTGGCGCCCTCGATCCCGATGAACACCCAAACGGTGACCAGCATGGTGCTTTTGACTTGATCGAGGGTGCTGCCCAGCGCAGGCGAGCCCCAGAAATCGACACTGAAGGTTTCACGCTGGAAGGCTGCGATCACCAGGCCGATAAATAAAAGCAACGGCACGATCTTGGCCACCGTCGTCAACGCGTTGGCACGCGCTGCCGTGTGCATGCCCCTGAGAATCATCCAGTGCAATGACCATAGCACCATGGACGCACCGGCAATCGCCGCTTTGTTGTTGCCTTCTCCGAACAGGGGGAAGAAATAACTCAGCGCAGCGAACAAAATCACCAGGTAGCTGACGTTGCCGATCCAGGCGCTGATCCAATAGCCCCAAGCTGAATTGAAACTGAGGTATTCGCCACCCAAGGCGCGGGCGTAGGCGAACACGCCGTTGTCCAGCGCCGGTTGGCGGTTGGACAAGGTCTGATAGACCAATGCCAGCGACAGCATGCCGACACCAGTGATCAGCCAACCAATCAGGATCGCCCCGGCACCCGCACTGGCTGCCATGTTCTGTGGCAGGCTGAAAATGCCGCTGCCGATCATCGAACCGACCACCAGGGCAATCAGCAGGCTCAAGGACAGGCGCTTGGGTTCCACCTTTCGCAAACTGCCTGCAAGTGGATGGGCAGTCGGCGGGACTACCGGTTGGGTGCCTTGCAGGTGCGTAGCCATGGGAGCCTCCACGAAACGAGCGTTTCTGCACTCATCGAATGCGATGGTGCGAATGCTGGACTCTAATTTCTACGTGTCCGTCCAACGCCTGTTTGATTTAGATCAGAAAGAAGGCAATCACCTGGTTTGCCTGGGCACAACCATGACCTCTGTTGTGTCCAACGCCTCAATTGCGGCGCCCCGGCGGACACGAAAGACATTCGAGACCTAAGCTCTACCTCGATGAGCGACAGATGTTTTTACAGCGAGGCGTGCAAATCGCTTTTGAGGAAATCACTCCGATGTTCAGTAAGTGGCTGGACCCCGCACTATTGCTGCTCACCGCACTGACGCTGCTTGCCGGCGGCGTTGCGTATGTTGCGCAAGAACCTGATTGGGCATCGAGGTGCTGGGCCGCAGGAAGTCTGGTGATGTCTGCGGTACTGCTCGTTGAAATCGTCAGGCGCCTGGCCCGGCGCGAGGCCGGTGTCGACCTGATCGCGCTACTGTCAATCACTGCCGCCCTGGCCTTTGAGCAGACCCTGGTGGCGGCGGTGATTGCCTTGATGCTGGCGACCGGACGGACCCTGGAGTTTTTCACCAAGCAACGCGCCGACCGCGAGCTTCGTGCGCTCATCGACCGGGCGCCACGTTTTGCCTGGCTGCAGGAGGAGGGCGGCTTGCGCGAGATCCCCGTTGAGCAGGTCCAGGTGCATCAAACATTGTTGGTACGGCTGGGGGAGGTGATACCGGTCGACGGTCGGCTGCTAAGTCCTGCGGCCATTCTCGACGAATCGGCGCTCAGCGGTGAGTCGTTGCCCGTAACACGTCGAGAAGGTGAGCAAGTGCTCAGCGGCGTTTCGAATTTCGGTGCGCCCATCCTGCTAAGCGCCACGCGAACGGCCGCGCAGAGTACCTACGCCGGCATCGTAAGACTGGCGGAGGAGGCACGTCGTTCGCGCGCACCTTTCGTGCGCCTGGCCGACCGCTATGCAATGTTCTTCATTCCACTGACGTTGCTGATTGCCGGATTGGCCTGGCAGTTAAGTGGCGATCCCTTGCGAGCGCTGGCGGTTCTGGTGGTGGCCACGCCTTGCCCTTTGATTCTGGCGGTACCGATTGCCTTCATGTCAGGTATTTCGAGGGCCGCGCGGCGCGGGATCCTGATCAAGGACGGCGCGACCCTGGAAGCACTGGCGGGGGTCAAGCAGGTGTTTCTCGACAAGACCGGCACACTCACCAGCGGCCATGCCCGCCTGCAGTCGATAGAGGTCAACGGACTGGGTGATCCGCAGCGCCTGCTCGGCCTGGCCGCTTCGCTGGCGCAGGCGTCCACGCACCCTGTCGCCCAGGCCATTGTTGAAGCGGCGCACCAGCGCCAATTGCCGCTGAGCGTCCCGCAGGCAGTAGAAGAAAGCCCAGGCTCTGGACTATGTGGGCACGTCGATGGCGTGCAGGTGCGTTTCGGCACGTTGTCTTTTGCTCACAAAGACGCCCCTGAAACTGACTGGATCGCCGCCATGATACGGCACATGGATTACCTGGCGTGCAGTGGAAGCTTCATCGACGTGGATGGGAAACTCGCGGGCCTGCTGATTTTCTCGGACAAGGTTCGGCGCGAAACTCCACAGACTCTGCGTCGACTGCGCAATAGGGGCATCGAAAAGATCGTCATGCTCACCGGGGATCGCCTGGAAACTGCCGAGATGATTGCGCTATCTGCCGGGATTGACGAGCTGCGTGCCGGGTTGACCCCTGAGGATAAAGTGCGTGCCGTACAGCAAGGTTGCCTGCGCACTAGCACATTGATGGTCGGCGATGGCATCAACGACGCCCCGGCGCTGGCGGCGGCGAATGTCGGCGTGGCCATGGGGGCTAGCGGTGCCACTGCTTCTGCACAAGCCGCTGGTGTTGTGCTGCTGGTGGATCGTCTGGATCGTCTGGTCGAGGCGCTGGACATTGCCCGACGCACCCGCTTTATCGCCCGCCAGGGTGTGCTGGTCGGCATGGGGCTGTCGTTGCTGGCCATGACTGTGGCGGCCCTCGGTTACCTGCCGCCGCTGATCGGCGCTGTGGTGCAGGAGGGCATCGACGTGGTGATCATCTTTAACGCCTTGCGGGCACTGGGACCGTTGTGGGAGCTGAGGAAACAAAAGCTTACCGCAGAGCATATAGATCGCCTGCAAGCTGAACACCAGCAACTCTCCACCGTACTGAGCGATCTGCACCAACTGGCCAATGACTTTGCCCTGCGCCCACTTGCGCAAGCACAGACCGACTTGCTGGAACTGGTCAACAAGCTGCAAACATCATTGGCGCAGCATGAGCACGAAGATGAAAACACACTGTACCCGCTGCTGACGCGAAGCATGCCGGGCGAGGACCCGATGTCAGCCATGAGCCACGCTCACCGGGAGATTTTTCGCCTTATCCATTTACTGGCGCGCATGAGCAGCGACTTCAGTTCCGACCCCGCAACGGCACCTGCTGATGAGATTCAGCATCAGCTGATTCGTCTGGATACCCTCGTGCGACTGCACTTTGATCAGGAAGAGGAACTGTTTCGTTATCTGGATTGGCGCTAGGAATTCAAGTCCGTCAAAAGGGGGTGAAATGAGTAAGCCCGATGAGCGTGGCAAGCGTTGTATCGCCGCTGCATACCTCGAAGACGTCGATACGATTGTCCGTGAGCTGGGTTCTGACACCCGCGCAGGCTTGTCCAGTGCACAGGCTCAACTGCGTCTGAGCCGTGACGGGGCCAATGAGTTACGCGCTCAACCTGTCAAACCCGCCTGGCATTACTTGCTGGCGCAATTTCGGGATCCGCTGGTTTATCTGCTGCTTGTCGCAGTGGCCATTACCTTGGTCACCTGGTTACTTGTAGAGGGTCGTGAATGGCCTGTTGATGCCGTGGTCATCACACTGATTGTGCTGGCTAATGCGCTGTTGGGGTTCCTCCAGGAAACCCGCTCGCAACGCGCGGTTGCGGCCTTGGCCAAACTGACTCAAACCACCTCCTCAATCATCCGCGATGGAGTGTTGTCGCGCATCCCCAGTCACCAACTGGTGGTCGGTGATCTGCTGGTGTTGTCCGAAGGTGATTCTGTGGGCGCCGATGCTCGACTTATTCAGGCCAATGCCTTACGGGTACTGGAAGCATCGCTGACCGGAGAAAGTGAAGCGGTCTCAAAAAGTGCAGTGCGTTTGCGCATCGAAGTGCCTTTGGCAGAGCGCTCCAATATGGTGTTCAAAGGCACTGCCATCGCCCAGGGATCGGGGCTCGGCGTCATAACTGCAATCGGTATGGCGACTGAAGTCGGGGCAATCGCTCATCTGCTGGATGTCACGCCGCAAGAGGTAACGCCGCTGCAAAAGGAAGTGCGCGAAATAGGGCGGATGCTCGCCATTGCCGTTCTGGTTATCGCTTCGTTTGTTGTCGTGGCTGTGTTGATGCTCACACAGATTCACAGTGTAGGCGATGTATTACGGGTGCTCCTATTGGGGGTGTCGCTGGCGGTGGCCGCGGTGCCTGAAGGGCTGCCCGCCGTTCTGTCACTGGTGCTCGCGTTCGGCGTGCAGCGGATGGCTCGCAACAAAGCCATCATCAAGCAGCTTTCTTCCGTCGAGACCCTGGGGTCGGCATCAGTCATCTGCACCGACAAGACTGGCACGCTGACGCGTTCCGAAATGACCATCCAGCAAACCAGGACGGCATCGGGCAACGTTGCGGTCAGCGGTGTCGGTTACGCCCCGCAGGGCCAGATTCATCATCAGGATCAGCCCATGACCTGCGGCCCGGTGCACCGCGAAAATGTTCTGTTGTTACGTGGCGGAAGCCTGGCCGGCAATGCCGCGCTTGCGCAGCAGGAAGATGGCACCTGGGTGATTCAGGGAGATCCTACCGAGGGTGCCTTTCTGGTGGCAGAGCGCAAACTTGATGCACCCCCACGCAGCATCGAACGCTTCGAACGCGTGGCGGAAATACCCTTTACTTCCGATCGAAAAATGATGTCGGCACTGGTCATCGATCATGAACATAACGATGAGCGACTGCTGATCAGCAAGGGCGCGCCGGATGTACTCCTTCAACATTGCACACAGGTTCAAGTCGGGATGGATGTCGTGCCACTGACCGATGACCTTCGCGCAAAGGCCGTGGCTGATGTGAATGAGTTGTCGGGTGCCGCGTTGCGCACACTTTCCGTGGCGTACCGCCCTTTGGCGACCAGTGAAGATGTTGCAGCCGGTGAAGCCCTTGAGACAGGGCTTATTTTCATCGGTACGGTCGGCATCATTGACCCGCCGCGCAAAGAAGTCGCCCCGGCCATTACCGAGGCCCATCGAGCAGGCATCCGCATCATTATGATTACGGGCGACCATCCGCGAACGGCGACCCGCATTGCCGAGGATCTGGGCATCATCCAGGCTGGTGCCGGTGCGTTGACCGGTGCCGATCTGGATAAGCTGGACGATGCGGCTTTGGCCGAGGCGGTTAAATCGAACTCGGTTTATGCACGTGTTGCGCCCTCGCATAAGCTGAGGATTGTCGATGCGCTCCAGGCGCAGGGGCATGTGGTGGCGATGACCGGCGATGGGGTGAATGACGCACCGGCATTGAAGTCAGCCAATATCGGCATTGCGATGGGCATAACCGGAACGGAGGTAACCAAGCAGGCGGGAAAAATGATCCTGGCAGACGATAATTTCGCGACCATTGTGCTGGCCATTCGCGAAGGGCGCGGAATTCTTGACAATATCCGCAAGTTTCTTCGTTACTTGCTGTCTTCCAATATGGGTGAAGTACTGACGGTCTTTCTGGCCGTTGTCGGGGCTGGTGTCGTCGGTCTGGTGGATGAAAAGGGCGGGATCATCCTGCCGCTACTGGCCTCCCAGATTCTGTGGATCAACTTGATCACGGATGCGGCGCCTGCCATCGCCATAGGCATTGACCCGCACAGCGAGGATCTGATGACGCGCAGCCCGCGCAGGCCTACGGATCGAATCATCGACGCACGCATGTGGGGCGGCGTGCTGCAGGTGGGGCTGGTCATGGCGTTGGCGAGTGTATTGACGGTCGACTGGATGTTGCCGGGAGGGTTGATAGCGGGTAATGAGTCGCTGGTCGAGGCACGTACTGCCGGTTTTACAGTCCTTGTATTGGCTCAACTGTTCAATGCTCTATGTGCTCGCTCGGAGTCGGCCAGTGCGTTCGTCGGGCTGTTCGCCAATCAATGGCTGTGGGGGGCAATTGTCTTGGCGACGGCCTTGCAGATTGCAGTGGTGCACTGGTCGCCACTCAACAAGGCTTTCGACACGAGTGCATTGACGCTGAGCCAGTGGGGACTTTGTTTGGCAATGGCTAGCGCAGTCTTTTGGTTTAGCGAGCTGCGCAAGCTGGGTATGCGTTTGCATCAGGGAAAAGCCATCCGGCACCAGAAGCTGAGGTTCTTCTAACCGCCAGTGTTAAAAGTGTCTTGGTTGCAACACATGTCTGGTAAGGGACTTGAGAAAGCAAAAGCGGATTACTGACTAAGCGGAGGTAGGTTCATTTTTGAACTCGACCTGGACTCTTTACTCCGGCGAGATCGCACCAGAGGATCGCGGCATCGATTGGGTGGTAAGTGCTTCTGATCGAGACCATGGTAAACAGCCTCCTGCTGATGTTCGACATGACCAAGATTCGCGGGGAAACCACAGACCTGGCGGTTTCCCAACCGCAGACGGTCCAGAAACTGAAGAAGGCCTGGTTGAAGTATGCCGATGAGATAGGTGTGGTGTTCTCAGGGCAATGATCCGGGCTCTTTGTGTTCAGCAACCGAGTCTGCGCTTCAATACAATGGCGCAGCGCTACTCCCATGCATGCGACCAAAACCTCGATGGTAGTAAGGCGTGCGATTCATTCAAAAGATGTGCAGATTCATTCAATACACCGCTCGCTAAACCGCCGGGCAAGCATTCGCTGAGTCGGTGGGGGCCAGCCATCGCGGCGTAACCGGCGATCAGGCGGCTGTCGTGATAGTGACCTACTCGGGTGTCGAGGGCACCCCTCTCTCTATTCCCGACAAAGGCGAAAAGGCTGAGTTCGAACACGTCGAATAAACCGCCAGGTGGATGGACCGCAAGGCCGACTGTTGGCCTGGCGGTCGTTTCACCCATGCATCGGGCAACATGCCAAGGGTTGGCTTAGAACACCTTGATCGGGACGTTGACGATAAGCCTGAGCTCATCGAGATTACCTTCCAGTTGATATTCACTGGCTCGATGGGTGGAATAACTCGTGATCAGGCTGATGTTCTTGAAGGTGCCCGATTGCACTGTGTAGCTGGCATTGGCGCCCACTTCATAGTGGCTTTCACCCCGTTGCTTGAGTACCGAGTTGTAGATGCCGTTCGGCCCACCGTCGTAATGACTGCCGTCGATGCCCATGCCCTTGATGTACCAGAGCGTAGTCTTGAGACCAGGCAAACCATAAGCGACCCAATCGTTGTTGTAGAACACCCCGATCGAGCGCTCATTGGGGCCGTTGAAGAACGACATCATGGTATTGGGCAGGTTGATGGCATTGGATTCGAAGGGATAATCGAAATATTCGTCGCCCTTGATTTGCTGCAGGCCGATCTTCAGCGAGTGGTTGCGCCACTGGGGCGTGATACTGAGGCCGTAGGCCTGCTGGTCGATATTGCCACCGATTTCGCGACCACTGGACTGGGTGTTATAGGCATCCAATTGAACATCGACGTTAACCGGTCCCCAGTGGGTTTTCATGCCCAGGCCCAGATACTCACGATCCCAGATATCGTCGAATCGAGAGACATAGGCGCTGCTGCGCCAGCCAGCGTTCGACACGTAGTCGGCCCCTGCGTAAGCGTTAAAGTCACTGGTGACCAGGGGCGAACCGTAAGTAGGAGTCAAATCCTGGCTTCCGGCCCCGGTACGCGGCGAGCCCTTGTCGAAGTAGCCCGACTTGATCGTCAACCCTTCGACGTCATGACTTTCCAGAGATACGCCATTGAACGTTGAAGGCAACGTACGGGTGTCGGTGTAGGACATCATCGGTGTCCTGACTTGCTGCCTGCCCACCTTGAGCAGCGTGTCGGCGAGCTTGAACTTCAGCGCTGCAATACCGAGTTTGCTCCAGTCATCGACCACATCGCCGTCCTTGTCCACCAACATTCGATTACTGCCGCCTGCCGCCGCTGTCCGGCTGCGCTCCAGCGCAACTGCCGAGAAGGTCGAAAGATCCAGCCCAAACCTCACCGGTCCTTCAGTGAAACCGGAGACGAAGTCGAGCCTGACGCCTTGCAGCCAGGCAGTACGGTCACGCAGCTTGCGTACACCGTCTGGTGTTTGCAGTTTGAAATATGTGGCCTTGTGGCCGACTTCGTGTGAATACCAGTGTCGGGTATTAAGTGTCAGTGAACTGTCCTCCAGCAACCCTTGTTCCTGGGCATGGACCTGAGAAGTAGAAACCGCGGCCGCCAGCGAGCCAGCGGTGAAAAGCGCCAAATTACCTTTGCGATACATAGACTTTGCCTGTTGTTGTTTTTAGGGCAGATCAGAAGAAAGTCGCCGAGTAATCGTTATGAAGATATTGCGCGGGCAGGGCGTGGCCCGACTTGTCCAGCAGGCCGCAAGCGGCTTGCTGGTGGTCGTACAGGTATTGGGTTGTGGGTTCAGTGGCTCGAGCACTTCGAAGTCATCAAACAGCGATGAAAACGCCGCTAAAGCCTGCGCCATCAGTTGAGATAATCCCCCACCAGTTTCAGCCAGCAGTCGGAGCCGATGCGAATAAGCTCGTCATTGAAGTCGTAGTGGGGGTTATGCACTGAGCAGCCATGAAACTCGCCTTCACCGTTCCCCAGGAAGAAGTAGCAACCGGAAACCTCAGTCAGCATCCACGCGAAGTCTTCTGTCGCCATGATCTTCGCTGTGTGCGACAACAACTGGCCGGGATTGAATAGCGGCTCCAGGCTTTGGCGCAGCACCTGCGTTTGCGCCGCTGTGTTGACGAGCGCCGGTGCCAGTTGCGTGATTTCCAATTCGATTTCAACGCCGAACATCTGCTCATGGCCTTGAGCGATCTCTGCCAGGCGCTGGTTGATTTTGCCTTCGGTCTGCGCTGTATCGGTACGCACGCTGATCAGCATCGATGCCGTGTCGGGAATGATGTTGTAGACGCTGCCGGCCTCGACCATGCCAATGCTGATCACAGCGTGTTCATCAACGCAGAGATTGCGCGATTTCACTGTCTGGATCGCATTGATCAGGCTGGCCAGTACCGGCACCGGATCGACGGCGCGTTCGGGCATTGCGCCATGACCGCCGCGACCTTTGATCAACACTTTCACACGTTCCGAGGAAGCCATGGTGGGGCCGGCCTGGACCACAGCGGTACCCACCGGTATGCCCGGCAAATTGTGCAAGGCAAAGATCGCATCGCAAGGAAAACGTTTGAAAAGACCGTCATCCATCATGGCCTGGGCGCCGCCCAGGCCTTCCTCGTCAGGCTGGAAAATCAGATTGAGCGTGCCATTGAAATCAGGCGCCTGAGCGATTCGCCATGCGGCAGCCAGCAGGATAGCGGTATGTCCGTCGTGGCCGCAGCCGTGCATGCGTCCCTCGATCCGGCTGGCATGGGCGAATCGGTTTTTCTCCTGCATCGGCAGGGCATCCATGTCGGCGCGCAGGCCCAGGCGGCGACTGCCGCTGCCTCGACGCAGTACGCCGACCACGCCATGTCCACCAATGCCGCGATGAACTTCGTAGCCCCAGTGTTCGAGCTTGCTGGCGACCAACTCGGCGGTCAGCGGGGTGTGCGCGCCCAGTTCAGGGTTCTGGTGGATTTCCCGGCGCAACTGGATAAAAGCGTCCAGGTCCAGTTCGGCAAGGGGCCGGGTTTGGGTTTGGGTCAATGCATTCATCAGGTCACTCCCGACCAGGGTTTTCGGGGAATACAGCCAGGCACGCCAGACTGAGGGCGCCGCCGGCGAGCAGGTACAGTGCTGGCGCCTGGGGGTTATCCAAGGCAGCCGTGAGCCAGGTGGCGATCAACGGCGAGAAACCGCCGAACAAGGTGACGCCGAAGCTGTAGCTGACGGCGGTGCCCAGGGCGCGACGATTTTTTGGAAAGGCTTCCATGATCAGGGCGAAGAAGGCACCCGACCCGATACACCCAGGCAATATCAGAATCGCAATGACCAACATCGCTACGAACAAATCAGTGCTCAAACTGAGCAAGTAGAAAGCTGGCCACGCCAGTAGCACCGGCAGGGTGATCGTCCAGGCCAGCAGTTTCTTGCGCAGGCCGTGGCGATCGGCAAAGCGTCCTGCCAGAGGCGTGATGACAGCCAGACAGGCACTTGCCACACAGGCGATAGCCAAGGCGCTACGTTGCGGGTAACCCAGGGTGACAGTCAGGTAGGCGGGCAAATAGAAAATGAACAGGTATATGCCGATGGTGGCGCTGGCCATAAGGCCGATTGCCAATAGGGTGTGACGCACGTCAATGTGATCACGTAGTCGACCATCGCGTTTGGTCGGTTCAGCTTCGTGGGTTTCTGGCAGGCAGCGACGGATGTACCAGCCAAGCGGTCCGATGAGCAGCCCCAGCATAAAGGGGATACGCCAACCCCAGCTCTCAAGGTCATCTGCGCTCAACGTGCTGTTGAGCAGTAAACCCAGACCGGCCCCAACCAGGGCGGCGTAGCCTTGGCTGGCGGCCTGCCAACTCACATTGCGACAGCGATTTGCCGTAGCGCTGGACTCCATCAGATACACCGACGCAGTCCCTATTTCCCCTCCTGCCGAAAAGCCCTGCATGAGGCGGCCAGCCACCAGCATCAAGGTGCCGAACAAGCCGATGTCCTGGTAGGAAGGCGCGAAGGCAATCATCGCTGTGCCGAAAGTCATCAAACTGATCGTGAGGCTCAAAGCGGCCTTGCGGCCACGGCGGTCGGCAAAGCGGCCAATCACTAGTGCGCCCACCGGCCGCATGAGGAAGCCGACGCCAAAGGTGGCTAGCGACATCAGCAGCGATGCCATGGCCGACTGTGCGGGGAAGAAGTTCTTTGCGATCACCACGGCAAAGAAGCTGTAAATCGTGAAGTCATACATTTCCAGGGCATTGCCTAGAGCGCAGGCGACGGTGGCTTTCCTGGACCCTATTACGGATGGCGCAGTGGCGCGGGGGAGAGGGGGCGCTTGCAGAGTAGTCATCGATATTTCCTGTGACAGTTTTGTTGTGGGCCGAATATCCGGCAAACACTGTCACTGCGCACTTGCGCTTTTCTTCGATGATTAACCGTTGGTTATGACCTCCAGCCGCCCCAGTGAAACTCGGCGCCAGATCGGTGCGGTTTCGCCCGATAATCGATCACACGCACTGTTTGACGACAGCGACACAGCCGTCCTGGCAATCAACTCAGGCGGCAAACACAGGGTTTGGCTCGATATTCTTGAAGATAGGGTGGTTGGTCCCAAGGAACAGGGACTGACTTAACCGTTGGGCATATCGTTGCGTTTTTCTAAAGTTTCTCGCTTGCCGCTGCGCTCTAGCGTGACGCATCCATAGGCTGGTTCTTCGAGAGCACGCTTCTGATCGCGTAGTAAAGGTCTCGTGCCGTTGTGGTCAGCGCGTGGCGATCAATGCAGACCAGATAGATGGGGTACTCAGGGATGCTTTCTTCGATCATGACCTGCATCAGGTCTTCATTGAGTCCTTTGGGTAACGTGTTTTCCATTCCGGCTTCACTGAGCGTCATGAACGCATCGGCGTGATGTAACAGATCAAGGGCCAACAAGACTGATGAACACTCGGTTATCCGCTGCGGCGGTGGTATCTCGTTGTCTTCAAACATTTGATAGAACTGCGACGAGTGATCGTCGATGGCATCGAGGCTGATCCAGTTTGCAAACTGCAACTGACGCAGCGAATGGGAGTGGCGAAGCGGATTGTTTTTTCGACAGACCACCAGACCCCGCATGCGGCTCAGCGCTTCCCAATCCAGGTTTAGCCTCTGTGTATGCTGCTGCGAAGTAATGGCGAAATCCAGGGTGCCGTCCCTAAGTCGCTGCAGCATTTGGTTGGGGCGCAGATTCACCAGGCGGATGCGTACACGCGGATTCTTGGCCTGGAACCCGGCGATGCATTCCCCCAGTCCTTTGAGCACTGAAGTCAGGGACGTGACGCCGATGGTGACTTCACCGACCTGCATATCCTTGATGTTTTCAGCCTCCAGTTGCAGCCGTCGCATGCTCTCGACGGTCAACTGTGCATGGCGAATGATGCGACGGCCTTCGTCAGTGAGCGACATCCCCCTGTGGGAGCGCTGTAGTAGAGCCAGGCCCAGCTCGCTCTCCAGATCCTTGATCGATCGGCTGATGGCGGGTTGAGTGACGTGCAGGATCTGCGAGGCCTCGCTGATGCTCCCGGTTTGGTGGATGGCGACCAGTGCCCTGATTTGATGGAGTTTCACGTACTGATAGGTCCTTGCGGTGCGATGAAGATTCAATCGCTTGCATAGTGTCATGCCTGTCACTGGCGCAACAATGCGGCGGCACTCTGAAGAATACCGGAAGCAGGTTCGCTGGCGGACGCTCGTTACTGCTAGACCCATGAGCCAAAAAAACAGGAATCGCTTCTCTGGCGATATCACCCTTTGCGCAAAGCGGATAGCGATATGCGCAAAGCGGATATTGCTGCGCTTACGGTCTCAATACCCTCGATTTGCACTCTGCGTAACAGTGCTTTACATGGCGCGCAACAGTTCTGCCGCCACGCCTTGCCTCGTACATAACAAAAATAAGAGCACATCGATGAAGCCAACCATTCATGCAACCCAAACGCTGCTGTCCATGGCTGTCGCCGTGGGTATTTCCAGCCATCTGATGGCCGCCGAAAGCGGTTTTATCAATGATGCCAGCGTTACCTTGCAGGCACGCAATTACTACTTCAGCCGAGACTACTCGGACATTGTCGGCGCTAACCGACAGTCGAAGGCCGAGGAGTGGGCCCAGGGTTTTATCCTCAATGCCAAGTCCGGTTACACCCCAGGGCCGATCGGTGTCGGCGTCGATGTCATCGGCTTGCTTGGGCTCAAGCTCGACAGCAGTCCGGACCGCGTGAACACGGGCCTGTTGCCGGTGCACGGCGATGGCCGCGCGGCCGATGAATACAGTCGCCTGGAAGGGACGTTGAAGCTGCGCTACTCGAAGACCGAACTGCGCGTCGGCGAGCTGCAACCCAACTTGCCGGTGCTGGTTTTCAGTGACATCCGTCTGCTGCCGCCCAGTTACCAGGGGGCGAGCATCACTTCCGCCGAGGTCAATGGCCTGACGCTGCAAGGCGGCCATCTGAGCTCAACGCACCTGCGCAATGAGGGTGGCGACGAGAAGATGCAGGCCATGCTCGGCTACGTGCCCCAGCGCCAGGTCAGCAGTGACGCCTTCAACTACGGCGGCGGCGACTATGCCTTCAATGAAAAGCGCACCAGCGTCAGTGCCTGGTACGGGCAACTGGAAGACATCTACCATCAAGGCTTCCTGGGCCTGAAACACAGTGAGCCCTTGGGCAGTTGGACCCTGGGCGCCAACCTCGGCTATTTCGACGCAAGGGAGGATGGCAAGAAGCTGTTGGGCAATATCGACAACCAGGCGGTTTTCTCCCTGCTGTCGGCCAAGCACGGCGGCCATACCTTCTACATCGGCTACCAGGGCATCTACGGTGAAAGCGCGTTTCCTCGTGTATTCGCCAACATCTCGCCACTGGGCAACGAAGTGCCGACCTATGAATTCGCCTCCACCGACGAGCGCTCCTGGCAGGCGCGCTATGACTACGACTTCGCCGCGCTCGGTGTGCCGGGGCTGACCAGCACCGTGCGCTACATCGCCGGCAACAACGTCGACACCGGCAAAGGCTTCGAAGGCAGGGATCGCGAACGCGACCTGGACCTCGGTTACGTCGTGCAGAGCGGCACCTTCGCGGGGCTTGGCATCCGGGTGCGCAATGCCATGGCGCGCTCCAATTACCGCACCGATATCGATGAGAACCGACTGATCCTGAGCTACACCTGGACGTTGCTGTGAGTGACCTGGAGACGAGAATGAACAATAAAATCTGGGCGCGATTGGCTCTGGGTGCAGCTGGCAGCGCAGTGGTGCTGCTCGCTGCCGACAACGGAACGAACCTGATGTTTGCCGGCATCATCGACCTGTTGCTGCTGGCGGCGGCGGTGCTTTATCACCGTCAGCCAGTGCGGGTGGTTGAAGTGCTTGTTCAGCCAGAACCGGACCCGGTGATGTCCAGTACTCCGGTCCCGCTAGCGTCGTTGCCAGTGGCCGAGCCCGTTTGGCCGGGCGCTCAAGTGAAGGTGGCACTTGAACACTTGACTCAAGTGGTGCTGCAAACTGAAGAGGACATGCGCTTTGCGAACCAGTTGGCACGTGGCGCGGGTGAGCGGGTACAGGCCAGTGCCATGAGCATGCAGTCTTCGGCAGCCGTGCTTGGGGATCTCGATCAGTATCTGCAGCGTCTGGATCAGGTATTCGACGAGCTAGGCAGCCAGTCGGTGCGCATCGGTGCGATTGTCGGCAGCATTCAAGACATCGCCCGGCAGACCAATTTGCTGGCGCTCAATGCCGCGATCGAGGCCGCACGGGCCGGTGATCATGGCCGGGGGTTCGCTGTGGTAGCGGACGAAGTGCGCAATCTGTCGCGCCAGGCAGCAGACTCCAGTGCGCAGATCCGGCAGATCGCCACTGGCCTGGAAAAATCCGCAGAGGATGCCCGTCAGGGTCTTGAGCAGCTTACCGATTCTACGCGTTCGGGCCTGGACAAGGCCGAGGTCGCATTGCAGTCGATGGGGGAGTTACGCAGTGGTCCGGTGGCCAGGCTGGAAGTGGTCGAGCGGGTCATGCAGCGTTTGGCCAGTTTGCACGAGCTGGCGCTGCAGGCATCCCGGATAGCGGCCTGAACAAAGTGGCGTCCCGGTCGTTCAAACGCCCGAGCACATGCCCATCACTTGATAGGTCACTTTATGGGTTTCTCCCTGGTGGTCGATGTAGACCATGGTTGCCGGCACGACTTCGCATGCAGTCGAGGTATCGGTTACCGAAATGACCTTGGCGATATCCAGGGTTTGAGGTGTTGGGGCCGGATTACTCTCGGCGGCCATTACGGCGGTTGTGGTCAGGGCCAACAGTACACTCAATAAGGTCTTCATGCTTTGTTCTCCGTCGTTGTTTGATGAGTCAATTTTAATCCTCTACAGATACGGATAAAGAGGGCTGTACTTGATGCAGCGTTACATCAGATGCAACAGTCGTTGCCACCGGAGGGTTCATGGACTTGCTTAACAGCCTGCGTGTTTTTGTGCGTGTAGCCGACGCAGGCAGCTTTACCACCGCTGCACAGGCGCTGGACTTTTCCACCGCGCAAGTGTCTCGGCTGGTGGCTGATCTTGAGCAGCACGTGCAGGCTCGCCTGCTGCAGCGCACAACCCGACGCTTGAGTCTGACCGAAGCGGGTGAACGCTTTCTGCTGCGGGCGCGGCAAATTCTGGACGACATGGCCGAGGCCACCGCGGAAGCGCGTGGCGCTCATCTCAAGCCCAGTGGCCGCTTGCGTCTGCATTGTTTGAACGGGTTGGGCGTTTTGATGACGCCACTGATTGCCCGCTACTGCGAGCTCTACCCGGACGTGGTGGTTGAATTGACCTTGTCACAGCGAAACCCCGATCCCCTTGAAGACGGACACGACGTGGTCATCTCCATTGCCCAGGAGTTGGAGGATTCACAATTCGTTGCCCAAACGGTAGGGCGCATTTTCAGCATGCTTTGCGCATCGCCTGCGTACATTGCGCGTCGGGGCCTGCCCACTCACCCGGAACAACTGAATCAACATAGCTGCCTGCGCATGCTTGACCCTTTGTACGGCGATGAGTGGGTCTTGCGTGACGAGCAGGGTGAGCATTCAGTGGTGCCTGGCAAAACCTTCCAGAGCAACGTACCCGAGGCGATGGTCAATGCGTCGGAGGCCGGGATGGGGATCAGCCTGTTGCCGTTCTACACCGCAACCCGGTCGCTGCGCGAGGGCACGTTGCTGCGCCTGCTGGGCGACTACCGGCTCAGGGAGCGAAACGTCTATGCACTCTATCCTTCCAAGCGGTTTCTGGATGCCAAAGTGAAGACCTGGGTGGACTTTCTCAAGGCGGAGTTGCCCGGGCTTTTTTCCGGGCATGAGGTCACAGCCAATGATGTTCGGTATTGGGGAGTGGGCTAGCTGAAAAGGCCAACATTCCCGGACGGTGTCTGGGTGATTGGCCGACGCGCTGTTTCGTTACTGCAAGGCCGATGAGCAAAAAAGCCTGGAAGCGTTTTTCTCGCGATACTGTTTGGGTGTCATGAACAGTTTTTCCTGAAACAGTCGGGTCATATGGCTTTGGTCCGAGAACCCGCAATCCATGGCCACAGCTTTCAACGGAATATCGCGCACCGTCGACAAGATGCGCTCGGCCTTTTTCAAGCGTCGCGACTGAACGTACTGATGGGGAGATACGCCATACACCGCCCCGAACACTCGTACAAAGTAGGACGGACTCAGGTCGACGATGGCGGCCATGTCTTTGACCGAAATTGGGCAGGACAGATGTGAATCGATGTATTGCTGAAGCTGGTCGCGTTTGAGGTTTGTCAGGCGAGACGCTTGATCGCTGTCTCTGAGGTCACACCGCACGTACTGACGCAGCAGATGGATGCACATCTGTATTTCCAGCGTCTGGGCGAAGATACTGCTCCCCGGTTCGCCACTCAGGCACTCCATTTCATAGGTCGCCATGAGTCTGGAGAGCTTCGCGTCGTTGACGAGCGGGCAGTGGTCGACAAAAACGCCGTCAACATCCTGTTGAAAGACTTCATTGGCGACTTTGGCCATCATGGCTTGCGAAATGTAGATATGACTGACTTCGATATCGTTCATCCAGTACCACCTGGATGATTCGCCTCGGGTCAAAATGGTGACGTCGTTATCGCCAACGGACCATTTTTGCCATTGCTTGCCATCGTGGAAGCCCAGATTTGACGTGCCTGATTTCCATCTCACCAACTCGTAATCGCGCATGCAGGGGATGCTGACTTCGGTTTTGTCAAAGCGGTAGCCCCGAATCGACACGCCATTATCAGGTGCGGTCTCAACGGTTCCCTTGATCGTTACTTCACCAGGGATAACGTCCAGCATTTTTTCTGGCGTTAGCAGGATGGCAATCATCACAACTCCCTTTTTATTTGTATTGGCTATGGAGTTTTTATCAGTACTTAGCGGCTTTTGAGCGTTAAAGGCATCGAGGACACAGATACAAAAAATTAACACATCCTTCAAATTTGTACGCAAAACAGGCTTGCCATCGATCGGGGGAATTTCCACCGCTCGTCTGGCAAGCCTTTTCTTACTGCGCCTGGATTTCGTGGTCACCCGGCCCGGTCAAGTCCGGTCGCCAGCGGCGCAGGTGAGTGTGACGCTCATAGGCTTGCGATGAGGGGTAAGTCACCAATTCAATCGTGCTTCCCCAAGGGGTGCGGGTGTACACGTAGCGATTACCTGGTCCGGCGTCACCACCCGGGAGGTCGCCGGGTCGGCTGAGCAGAACGCCGCCGGCCTTCTCTAGGCGATTGGCAGCGGCATCGATATCGTCAACGTAGATGCAGATGTGCTGAATACCAAAGTCGCTCGGAACAATCGGCTGCAACTGCTGGACGCCAGTGTAGGAAAACAGCTCCAGGTTGGGGCCGTTGCCCAGACGCAGCATCCGGATTGAGGCAATCACGGCACCGGGCGGAATGCCGAGTCCCGCTTCTACCTCAGGCCCTCCCAGGGGCGCGTCGAGCATGTCGTAAAGCTTCTCGGCACCAAAGGCCTCGACGAAGAATCGGGTTGCCGCTTCCATATCGGGAACGGTAATGCCTACGTGTTCAATTGCACGAACATTCATGACAACTCTCCTATTTTCGCCGCCGCCCAGAAACCGGATTGGGTCGCCTCATACATCCGCCCACCACGGGACCTTGTACCGATGCTGTGGACGCGAATGTCATCGACCGACTCCTCCAGAACCGTTGAAGGCGCACGGGCGGTCGCCATTACTACGTAACCATCATCAGGCACCTTTGCTGCTGTGCTGATCGATACGTCAAGATGCTTGAGAAGGCCGGCGAGATGCTCGCGCTGCATATCATTGGTATCGATACCCACGCTATCGGCGGGTGAAACAAGGCTGACCTTTTTGCCTTGCTCCGCCAGCCACAGGGCAGCGAACATTGCCGCCTCGGTTTCACCAAATACGGTGACCTCGTCCGTCACAGGCAAATTGGCGCTTGCCAGCATATCGGCCACATCCGGGCCGCGATCCTGCGCAACGGTACCGGTCGCAAGCAGTACGGTGTCCCATGGGCTCAGGTCCAAGTCAGCTGCATCGGTATCGAGATGAACGTCGACGCCTACGCGTTCGAGTTCGCTCTCGTAAAACGCAATCATGTTCTTGACCTCCATGCGAAACGGGCTCGCGGCTGCCCACGCATGGAGCTGGCCGCCGATGCGATCCGCTCTCTCGACCAACCTCACACTATGTCCGCGCTCGGCAGCCAGTATCGCGGCCTCACAACCGGCCGGTCCGCCACCGACAATCAATACTCGCTCCTGTCTGGAAGCAGGGCGGCGAGCATCACTTGCGCGACGCTCCTGTCCGAGGGTCGGATTGATCACGCACTGGGTGCCTTTGCCGTTGAACATCCACCGCGAGATGCATTCATTGACCGCCAGGCAGCGGCGGACACTTTGCGGTTGCCCGCGCCGTGTCTTGTTGACTGTTTCGGGGTCCGCCAGACCCGATCGACCCAAGGCCACAAAGTCGAGTTCGCCGTCAGACACCGCTTGTGCCATCTCGTCGAACAGCCAGGTGAGCCGACCGACACCGATCACCGGGATCGAGACTCGCTGTTTCACCAGCTTGGCGTAGTTGACTAATGATCCTGGCGGGACCATCGGCAGCAACGTCATCGCGGTGTCGTAGTTCCCGGCACTGACATCCAGGGCGTCAACGTAAGGCTCGAGCATTTCGCAAAAGGCCAGGCCATCTTCCAGTGAGAGACCGCCCTCGTAAGGCTCCATCACGCTGAGCCGATACAGGATCGGATAATCCGCACCGACCTGTTCGCGGATCCCACGCACGACTTCGAGGGCGAAACGGGCACGGTTTTCCAGGGAACCGCCCCAGCGGTCAGTGCGTTTGTTTGTGAAAGGAGAGAGAAACTGGCCGAGCAGATAGCCATGTGCACCGTGCAGCTCAACGGCATCAAAGCCAGCGGCCACCGCACGTCGGGCACCCTGGACATACTTATCGATCAGTCCTGGTATTTCATGTTCTTCAATTGCACGCGGTGGGGTACCGAATGCGCTGGTGATACCGGCTGTCGGTGCCAGAGGTGGCTCGTTACGCTCTGTGTTGCTTTGGGAGTTCTGGCGCCCGGTATGGTGCAGCTGCACGGCAATCTTCGCGCCTTCACCGTGGACCGCGTCGACCAGGTTGCTGAGTGCGCCAATGAACCTGTCATGGTCGATTCGCATCGGGTGACCCGCGGTGCGCCCGACCTCCCAATCGATAGAGGTATTCTCGGTGATGATCAGACCAACGCCGCCTCGGGCGCGGGCTCTATGGTATTCGATGAGCTTATCGTCAACCTCACCGAAGGTGCTGGCGAACTGAGTGAAGATCGGTGCTTGCACGAAGCGATTGCGCAACTGCAAGGTGCCAATACGTCCGGGTTGGTAAAGCGCCGCGGCAGGGCCGTCTGAAATCACAAGGTTTCGGATGTCTGGGTGTGCCATTGCCATCTCCTCATTATTTTTTTTGTTTGAGGTTCAAGCATGGAATGAGCGCCGGCATGAGTATTGAACATTCATGCCGAGGCGTTGAAGAATCCTGCCTTGGCGTCGTAGCGATACTTGTTCAGGTGGCTTAGTCCGAAAACAACTCGAACATCAGCTGGCGAAGCCAACGATTGGCGGGGTCTTTGTTATAGCGTGCGTGCCAGAACAGGTTGATTTCGATGTTCGGCAATTCCACAGGCGTCGGTAGAACCGCGAGGCCAAAGGGTTGTTCGCAACTGCTGGCGAATCGCTCAGGCACTGTTGCCACTAAGTTGGTGCGTTGAAGGATGTGGCCAACCGCAACGAAATGGGGGACTTCCAGGCGTATGTTCCGTTCGATACCGGCCCGCGCCAGAAACGTATCGACTTCTCCGTGTCCGGTGTTCGCCGCTACGACGCGAACGTGCTCATAACTGCAAAAACGCTCAAGCGTTAACGGTTCCCGGGTTGCGGGGTGATCCTTACGGCACATGCAGACGTAGCGATGGTGAAACAGGCGCTGCTGAAAAAAACCGGCTTGCAGGTGTGGCAGTAATCCAACGGCGAGGTCGATCGCACCGTTTTGCAACCCTTCGGCCAGGGTATCGGAAGTGTTGCGCAATGTGCTGATTGAGCACCCTGGCGCGCGTTCAGCCAGCGCGTCCATCAGCCGTGGCATGAAGTAGATTTCGCCAATATCGGTCATTGCCATGGTAAATCTGCGATTGCTGTTGAGCGGATCGAACGTGTCCTGTCGGCTCAGTGCGTCGCGTAAGGTCTGAATCGCCAGTGCCACGGGTTCGGCCAACTGCCGGGCATAAGGCGTGGGCTCCATTCCCTGGTAAGTGCGCACGAAAAGCTCGTCGTTCAAGGTGACACGCAGGCGTTTCAACGCGTTGCTGACTGCGGGCTGGGTCAGATCGAGATTATCCGCCGCGGTCGATACCCGCCTGTCAACCAGCAGTTGGTTGAATACCAGCAGAAGATTGAGGTCAAGCTCACGTAATTCCATAACGCCTCGTGCAGATTGCGCGCTCAGGAGGGCAATAGATCTTTGCCCATTATTGGGTCTGCACCGCTCTGAAATCGCCGCTGCAAGACTCCAAAGCCTAACAAGTGCCATACGGCCGCGTCCATCGCGAGATATACGGGGCTTCTGCTCGCCCTCGATCTTTATTCACGTTCGAAATAGCGGGTATTCGACTCACTGCATTTATCACGATTGTGGGTTTGCCCATGATCGAGTCCATGCCCGGGTATGAGCGCATCTGCATTTCACCCTTAGGCACGTGCAATAACCGGAGGCGTCAGATCCTCCGGCTCTATAACAATGACAAGAAGAGCGAAGCCATGCGTACGATAGATGCATCAGCCCTGATCGACGGGGCACGATTTAATGCCTTCCATGCGCGCGTGCTGTTCTGGTGCGCGTTGATCATCATTTTCGACGGATACGATCTCGTCATCTATGGGGTCGTGTTGCCCTCATTGATGGCCGAGTGGGGCCTCAGTTCGTTGCAGGCGGGTGCGCTGGGCAGCTGCGCGCTGGTGGGCATGATGCTGGGGGCGTTGTTTTTCGGTTCACTGTCCGACCGTATAGGTCGACGTAAAACCATCATGATGTGTGTCGCCATCTTCAGCGGCGTCACAGCGATCAACGGCTTGGCGCAAAGCCCCGAGGCGTTTGCGTTGTGCCGGTTTATCGCCGGTCTTGGGATCGGTGGGGTGATGCCCAACGTTGTGGCGTTGATGAACGAGTACGCGCCAAAGAAATCCCGGAGCACCCTGGTGGCGATCATGTTCAGCGGCTACTCGTTGGGCGGAATGCTATCGGCGGGCCTGGGCATGGTGCTGATCCCGCAATGGGGATGGCAATCCGTCTTCTATGTAGCGCTGATACCTCTGTTGGCCTTGCCTTTGTTAATACGCCAACTGCCGGAGTCGATGGATTTTCTACTGCGCACCGGGCAGTCCGTGAAGGCTCAAAATCTATTGGCACAAGCGGAGCCGTCTTACGTACCCACTCCCAATGACCAGTTGAACCAGATGGTCGCCAAAGGCACGAAAGTGTCGATTGCGCAGCTGTTCCAGGACGGGCGCAAGGTGAACACTTTCATGCTGTGGCTGGCGTTTTTCTGTTGTTTGCTGATGGTTTACGCGCTGAGTTCCTGGCTGCCGAAACTCATGACGGCCGCAGGCTATGGATTGAACTCCAGCCTGGCGTTTCTGCTGGCACTAAACGTCGGCGCAATTATAGGCGCAGTGGTCGGTGGGTGGCTGGGTGACCGCATTGGGATCGCCAAGGTCTTGTTCGCGTTTTTCAGTTGTGGAGCGTTAGCCCTGAGCCTGTTGGCGCTCAAGGCGCCGTTACCCGTTCTTTATCTGCTTATCGCCATCGCCGGGGCATGCACCATTGGTACGCAGATCCTGGCCAACGCTTGCACCGTGCAGTATTACCCTGCGCACATACGCTCTACCGGGCTTGGTTGGGCGATGGGCGTCGGTCGCACCGGAGCCATCATCGGTCCATTGCTGGGCGGCGCGTTGCACGCGTCGTCTCTTCCTCTGCAGGCGAGTTTTCTCATCTTCGCAGTCCCAGGCCTGATAGGGGCCGTGGCCATTCTGGTGTTTCTCATCCAGAACTCTCCAGGCCGTCAGGCCGCCTCGTCCAGGCAAACCGTGTCGCAATAACGATGGCCGAATCAGGCGATCTCAAGGAAGGGCTCGCCTGGCCAATGAGCGCTCGTCCCGCGAAGTATTATTCACATCTATGATGGGATGTATGTGGGTCGCGGTATTTATCAATAGCGCTCAGATGGCGATGATTTGCTTACTCCAACAACAATCAGCCTTATGGGTAACTTGCTATGCGTACTTCTCAATCCAAACTGCAGATCGGTATTGTCGGCGGCGGTATTGCCGGCGTGGCCCTGGCCCTGGACCTGTGCCGTCACTCCCACCTGAGCGTGCAATTGTTCGAAGCTGCGCCTGCCTTTGGCGAGGTCGGAGCGGGTGTCTCCTTCGGCGCCAATGCCGTTCGCGCCATCGCTGGACTGGGTATTGCCGAACCCTACCGCAAGATTGCCGACCAAACCCAAGACCCCTGGCAGGACATCTGGTTCGAATGGCGTCGGGGTGAAGATGCCGGGTATCTGGGCGCAAGCCTGGCCGAAGGGGTAGGGCAGTCTTCGGTACACCGTGCTGACTTCCTCGATGCGCTGGCCAGCCAGTTGCCCGAAGGGATTGCCCAGTTCGGCAAGCGTGCCGTCAGCGTGGAACAGGATGCCGAACAGGCTCGCGTTGTTTTCACCGATGGCACTGAGTATCGCTGCGACCTGTTGATCGCCGCCGACGGTATCAAGTCATCGATTCGTGACCATGTGCTCAACGGTCTTGGCCAACCCCTGGTGGCGCCGCGTTTCAGTGGTACCTGCGCCTATCGCGGGATGATCGACAGCCAACAGCTGCGCGCGGCCTACCGGGCCCGGGGTGTCGATGAACACTTGATCGACGTCCCGCAGATGTACCTGGGGCTGGATGCACATATCCTCACTTTCCCCGTCAAACAAGGCCGGCTTATCAACGTTGTAGCCTTCATTTCCGATCGCAGTCGTCCTGATCCAACCTGGCCAAGCGATGCTCCGTGGGTACGCAATGCCAGCCAGGAAGAAATGCTCTGTGCCTTCAACCATTGGGGAGACGCTGCTCGGGTGCTGCTCGAATGCATTCCATCCCCCACCCTTTGGGCGCTGCATGAACTCGATGAGTTGCCAGGTTACGTGCACGGCCGCGTGGGTCTGATCGGCGATGCTGCGCATGCGATGTTGCCACACCAGGGCGCTGGAGCAGGTCAGGGCCTGGAAGATGCTTGGCTTCTGGCGCGATTGCTGGCCGATCCGCAGGTCCTGGACAGCCAGCCGCAAGCGGTGCTCGCGGCTTACGACGCCATTCGTCGTCCCCGCGCCTGCCGTGTACAGCGCACCTCCTGGGAAGCCGGGGAGCTGTATGAACTGCGTGATCCGGCCGTGGCCGATGACGAACAACTGCTGGGCAAAACCCTCGCCGAGCGTTTCGACTGGCTGTGGAATCACGACATGCAGTCCGACCTTCAAGAGGCTCGTGCTCAGTTGGGCTGGCGAGCAGTCGCGTAATGCTTTGAACCACCACGCACGGAGGGAGCACCCAGCGGCTCACTTCGTCGGTGAATACCAATAAGATCGGGTGAACCAAGATGACAGTGACAATTTCGCAACTGCCGCAATTGCAGCAATTCTTCCGAGAAGCATCGGGGCTGGACAACAACGAAGGCGATCCACGCCGCAAACAGATCGTTTTGCGGTTGCTGCAGGAAGTCGCCCGAGTGATCGAAGATCTGCAGATCAGCGACGATGAGTTCTGGGGGGCGGTGGACTACGTCAACCGTCTTGGCGCCAGAAACGAAGCCGGTTTGCTGGTCGCCGGACTTGGCATCGAGCATTTCCTTGATCTGCTGGCCGATGCCAGGGACGCCGAAGCGGGTCGGACCGGCGGCACGCCACGCACCATTGAAGGCCCGCTGTATGTAGCAGGGGCTCCGCTGAGTGAGTACGAGGCTCGCATGGATGATGGGAGCGAGGACGGCACCGCAACGGTGATGTTCCTGGAGGGTCGCGTAACCGACTTGAACGGTCGGCCGATCGCCGGCGCCACCGTGGATTTGTGGCAAGCCAACACCCAGGGCAACTACTCCTACTTCGACAAGAGCCAGTCTGAATTCAACTTGCGTCGCCGGATTCTCACGGACGCCAATGGTTGCTACCGGGCTCGCAGCATCGTGCCTTCGGGCTACGGTTGCGATCCAGCCGGCCCGACTCAGGAATGCCTCGATCACTTGGGCCGCCACGGTCAGCGACCCGCGCATATCCACTTCTTCATTTCTGCCCCTGGGCATGAACATCTGACCACCCAGATCAATCTGTCGAATGACAAGTACCTGTGGGACGACTTCGCCTACGCGACTCGTGACGGGCTGATTGGCGAAGTTCGCTTTGTGGAAGACGAGGAACGAGCCGCAGCCATGGGTGTGGCAGGGCGCTTTGCCGAGATGACTTTCAATTTCAGCCTGCGTCCGGCCACCAGCGAACAAGCAACCCATCGCAGCCAACGCCCGCGAGCGTTGCAGTCTGCCTGACAAACCGACGTTTTCTCGGCTTTGACGAACCACATCAAGGAGACAACGATGTCCCGGACCGATGCACAATCGATGAACATCCGTGCCGCAGTACTGCGCACCTCGGGAGCCCCATTGCAAATTGAGGATGTCCTTCTCGAGGCTCCTCGTCCAACCGAAGTGCGAGTGCGCGTGGTCGCAACAGGTGTTTGCCACACTGACATGGTGGTGCGTGATCAGCTGTTTCCCACACCACTGCCGATCATTCTCGGTCATGAAGGTGCCGGTGTCGTCGATGCGGTCGGTTCTGCTGTCACCACGGTGCAACCGGGCGATCACGTGGTCATGACGTACATGTCATGCGGTCTTTGCCTGCCTTGCGAAACAGGTCACCCGGCACATTGTACGCACATGCACCCGCTGAACTTTGGTGGTGGCCGACTCGATGGCAGTACCTCCGCTTGCTCATGTGGCAACGACCACGCCATCCACGACCATTTCTTTGGCCAATCCTCATTTTCCACTTACACGATCGCCAATGAGCGCAACGTCGTCAAAGTCCCAAAGCAGGCACCATTGGAACTCTTGGGGCCGCTGGGTTGTGGCATTCAGACGGGCGCAGGATCAGTTCTCAACGCTCTCAAGGTTGAGGCAGGATCGAGCTTCGCCGCCTTTGGTGCAGGTGCGGTCGGACTGGCAGCGGTAATGGCGGCGAAGGTCGCTGGCGCTACGACCATCATTGCTGTGGACGTCACTGCGAGTCGACTGGAACTGGCTCTCGAACTGGGAGCGACCCATGTCATCAATAGTCGCGAAGAGGATCCGGTTCAACGCATTCAGGCCATCACCCAGGGCGGTGTCAATTACAGCCTTGAATGCTCCGGTCGCTGCGAGGTATTGCGCCAGGCGATCGACTCAGTCACCACGCTCGGCACCTGTGGCATCGTCGGCGCTACCAAAGTGGGTACCGAGGTTGCCTTCAATATCAACGACGTGATGATTCCCGGCAAACGGATCATGGGCATCGTGCAAGGCGATGTCGTTGCCAATGCCTTTATTCCGAAGCTGGTTGATCTCTTCCTGCAGGGCCGATTCCCCTTCGACAAGCTATGCAAGTTTTATGAGTTCGATGAGGTGAACCAGGCGATGGCCGATAGCGAGCGCGGTGTCACCATCAAACCGATTCTTCGCATGCCAGTCCCTGCTTCGGTCTAACTTTTTCGGTCTCCCAAGGAACCAGCAATGACCGTTCAAATCGTAATAGACAATCAAAAGCTCGACGCCTCCAATGGCAAGACTTTCCAGCGTATCGACCCGCTCAGTGCCGCGACCGTGAGCGTAGGTGCAGCCTGCAGCGTCGAGGACGCCATCCGTGCTGCCGAGTCTTCCCAACGCGCCTTCCGGACATGGTCAAAAACCGGCCCAACCGAACGCCGTCGCATACTGCTCGCGGCAGCCGATGCCCTGGAATCGAAAATGACGCAGTTCTGCTCGGTCATGGCCGAAGAGATTGGCGCTTCGCAACTCTGGGCACAATTCAACGTGGGCGCATCGGCCAACCTGCTGCGTGAAGCCGCGGCCCTGACCACACAAATCAAAGGCGAAACCATACCTACCGACAAGCCCGGTGCACTGTCGATGACGTTGCGCCAACCGGTGGGCGCGGTACTGAGCATCGTGCCTTGGAACGGGCCGGTCATTCTCGGCGCACGGGCTATCGCCTACCCACTGGCGTGTGGCAATACGGTGATCTTCAAGGGCTCTGAAAGCAGCCCACGTACGCATGCGTTGCTGGCCGAAGCCTTTTACGATGCCGGTTTGCCGGCGGGGGTATTGAACTTTCTGATCAGCGCGCCAGAAGACGCATCTGCTGTGACGGAAGCACTGGTCGCTCATGACGTTGTGCGTCGAGTTAATTTCACCGGCTCGACCAAGGTTGGCCGCATGATCGCCCAGACGTGCGCCAGTCATCTCAAGCGCTGCCTCCTGGAACTGGGTGGTAAAGCACCTTTTATTGTTCTGGACGATGCGGATATCGACGGAGCAGTCAACGCGGCCGTTTTCGGAGCGTTCCTTTATCAGGGTCAAATCTGCATGTCGACCGAGCGTTTCGTGGTCGATGAAGCGGTTGCCGAGCAATTCGTTTCTCGTTTTGCGGAGCGCGTGAGGTCGCTGGAAACGGGCGTTCCATCGACGTCGCCAAGTTGCGTGATTGGTCCGATGATCGGCCAGGGCTCGGTACAACGGATCAATCATTTACTCGATGACGCCATCGGCAAGGGCGCTGACATCGTGGCTGGTGGCCTGGCGGAAAATGCTCTGATGGGCCCGACACTGGTCGATCGGGTTACCCGTGAGATGTCGATTTACGACGAAGAGACCTTTGGGCCCGTTACAACGATCGTACGGGTGAAGGGTGCCGAGCAAGCGCTCGAGGTCGCCAACGACACCGCCTACGGACTTTCCTCTTCAATCTTCAGTCGCGATGTGACACGGGCATTGGAGTTGGCGGGCCGACTGGATGCAGGCTGCGTACACATCAATGGCGCCACCGTACAAAACGAACCGCAGGCCCCTTACGGCGGAATGAAGAAAAGCGGCTACGGACGCTTCGATGGCAGCGCGGTCATCGAGGAGTTTACCGAGGTCAAGTGGGTCACGGTTGAACCCTCCAACCAGCCTTATCCCTTCTAAGTGTGAAACCGGCGCGTAATGCGCCGGTTTTTCTGCCGCTCGGGACGTCTGGAACTGTCACCCCAGGCGCGTCCTTTAGTACTTGATGACGGTGCGGATCGACTTGCCTTCATGCATCAAGTCGAACGCTTCATTGATGCGCTCCAATGGCATGGTGTGCGTCACAAACGGCGCAAGCTCGATCTCTCCATTCATCGCGTCCTCGACCATTTTTGGCAGTTGGCTGCGGCCCTTGACGCCGCCGAAGGCGGAGCCTTTCCATGTGCGACCCGTCACGAGCTGGAAGGGGCGGGTAGAAATTTCCTGGCCCGCGCCGGCGACGCCGATAACGATCGACTGACCCCATCCACGATGCGCACTTTCCAGCGCGGCGCGCATGACATGCACATTACCGATACATTCGAATGAGTGATCAACACCCCAGCCCGTCGCTTCGATGATGACTTGCTGAATAGGCTTTTCGTGATCCTTCGGGTTGATGCAGTCAGTGGCTCCGAAAGATCTGGCGAGATCAAATTTCCCAGGATTGGTATCAATGGCAATGATGCGTCCAGCTTTGGCCTGGCGTGCGCCTTGAATCACAGCCAGACCAATACCGCCGAGTCCGAACACCGCAACGGTATCACCAGGTTGCACTTTCGCAGTGTTATGTACTGCGCCAATCCCTGTGGTTACGCCGCACCCGAGCAGGCACACGTGCTCATGGTTAGCTTCAGGATTGATCTTCGCGACAGAGACTTCAGCGACAACCGTGTACTCGCTAAAGGTGGAGCAGCCCATATAGTGGTAAAGAGGCTGGCCGTTGTAGGAAAAACGAGTGGTGCCATCTGGCATCAGACCTTTACCTTGGGTCTCACGGACCGCGACGCAAAGATTGGTCTTGCCGGATTTGCAGAACAGACATTCGCCGCATTCGGCGGTGTAGAGGGGGATGACGTGGTCACCAGGCTTCAAACTCGTTACGCCTTCACCGACTTCAACCACTACCCCGGCACCTTCGTGACCCAGTACCACGGGGAACAGCCCTTCAGGGTCATCACCCGATAATGTGAAGGCATCGGTATGGCATACACCGGTGTCCGTGATCCTGATCAACACTTCGCCAGCGCGCGGTGGTGCGACGTCGATCTCGACAATTTGAAGTGGCTTGCCTGGCTCAAATGCAACGGCGGCACGAGATTTCATAAAATATTACTCCAAGTGATAATGCTGGTTTGAGGTTGCCTCCATAAAAAGGAGCCCTCAGTTAAGCAGGTCGGCAATGGATTCAGCCGCCAGTTGATAGGAGCGGGAGCGTGCTTGGGGATCATAAATCCGCGCATCGATTATGATCTCGTCTGCCTCGGTGGTCGCGATGAACTGGCGCAGCCAACTTCCGACATCATCTTGGTCGCCTACCGCGGTGCAAGCCATGGCCTGAGCCAGGTTGTGGCGATCCACGTCGGCGAGCCTTTCCACAAAACCCTCTTGCGGGCGCGGCAGAGCACCTGCTTTTCCCGCATACAAATTGCTTACCCAATGACGGTGCGAACTCGCCAGATACTCAGCTTCGGCGCGTGAGGGGGCCGCGAAGACATTGGCGCCAGCGATGACATAGGGGCGGTCAAGCAACATCGAGGGCCGGAACGAGGCGCGATAGTGCGCGATGGCCTGCATCAGGAATCGAGGCGCGAAATGTGAAGCGAAGGCGTAGGGGAGCCCCATTTTTGCAGCGAGATCCGCACTGTTGAGACTCGAACCCAACAGCCATAGCGGAACGTCATGGGTCTCAGGGATCGCACGCACCGGCTGATTTCCGTTGTCCGCCAGGTAGTCCGTCAATTGCTGGATATCCTGGGCAAAGTCTCGCTCGGAAGCATCACCGCGCATGGCGCGAATAGCCAGCCCTGCAGACCCTGGTGCTCTGCCAATGCCCAAATCGATGCGACCGGGAAACAAGGTATTCAATGTCCCGAACTGCTCCGCCACTATCAGAGGCGAGTGGTTGGGTAGCATGATTCCACCGGAACCGATACGCAGGATGCTGGTTGCCGCAGCGAGATGCTGAATGAGCAAGGCGGTCGCCGAAGAGGCAATACCCGGCAGGTCGTGGTGTTCGGCGATCCAGTAGCGTTTGTAGCCGTGGGCTTCCACGTGTCGCGCAAGAGTTGCGGCGTCATCAAGCGTGTGGGCGAAGGTTTTTCCTTCACCGATCATCATGAGGTCAAGCACAGAAAGGGCTGTCATTGCATATTCCGTTTTGAAGGTGAGGTTTGTGACGCAGCAATCCGCTACTTCAGTGGGAACTCTGACCAGGACGGATGGCGCTCCAGGCGTTGATCGATTTCACGTAGCGTCGCCAGGCAGCGCTGGAGCTTGAGGTAAATGTCACCCCCGTAGTCCCAGCCGAGCACGCCGATGCTGCCGGTGTACCCCACGCGATTCAGTGCGGCGATCAGGGCGAAGTTGTCCATCTCCCCGCGGTCGACTGGCTCCATGGTCGCCACGCCGCCCCAGCCCAACTGCGAAAGTGCACTGCCGGAGGTCACCACTTGCATGAGCCAGGGTTTCATTGCTGCAAGGCGCCGCTCCAATTCGCCTTCCTGGCTGGCGTACCAGTGATACCCATTGAACGAGGCCCCCAGGCGTGGGTGAGCGAAGAGCTCGCAAATCTGCACGACTTGCGTAGTGGTCTGGGTGACATGATGAAGATGCGGATACAAGGCGATCCGTAATCCGCGCCGCTCGGCAATGGGCAGCAACGACTCGATAAACCGCAGAATGGCTTGGGCGCCATTGACAGTGGTCTGAATCGCCAACTCGATCAGCTCTACACCCTCGACGGTTTCGACGATGCGCCGTACCAGGGCATCATTGCGCCCCTCGTGTAGCACCAGGTAAAGGCCTTCGATGTGCAGGCCATGGTTTTCCCGGACGCTGGGCAACAGGCTTAGGTCAGTCAGTGGTGTGCCGCCCCAGGCGGCGACAGTGATGCCGTCGTAGCCGATCTCGGCCAACATTTCGCACTGTGTCTGAAAGGCGTATACGCCCATCGACGAGTAGAAGAAGGAATCGAGTGCATGGATGCGATGAGCCATGATTTATCTCCTGGCTCAGCGGGGCGAGTCGGTCAAGACGGCCCACTCTGGGTGGGCGGCCAATCGTTGTTCCATGGACCGGAAGGCGGTGACCGATCGGCGAAGGTTGCCGTAGACATCGCCGCCCATGCTCTCCCAGCCGAGCACGCCAAACCGCCCGTCAAAGCCACGCCGTTCGAGCGCGCCCAACAGCACGAAGTTATCCATTTCCCCCTCGTCGAGCGGTTCGATGGTGGCCAGGCCGCCCCATCCGAGCGGGGAGCGCCGAGTACCGGCAATGTTCACCTGTTTCAGCCAGGGCCACATCGCGTCAAGGCGCTGCTCCAGAGCCTGTTCTTCAGTCGCGTACCAGTGATACCCGTTGAACACGATGTTGAGCCGCGGATGGTTGAACTCCCTGCAAAGGGCCACTGCCTCGGTGGTCGTCTGCATGCCGTAGCGGGCGTGCGGATACAGGCTGATCTCCAGGCCTCGGCGTTCGCAGATCGGGAGTAGGCGCTGGATCATTTGGCGGTCGAAGTTGGTGACTTCGTCGCCGGAATGCAGGGCCAGTTCGATTGTGGTGCAGCCCTCGATAGTCTCGAACAGGTTGGTCACAAATGATTCCAGGCCCCTGCGATAGATCAGGTAGACCGCACCCACGTCCAGGCCCCAGGTGGGTTTGACCTGGGCGATCGACTTCAGGTCGTTACTCCAGGCAGACATCGTCAATCCCTGGTAGCCAAGCTCGGCGAGCATCTCGCACTGCGCCGCCAGGGGATAGGTCCCCAAGGCCGTCTGAAAAATGAAATCCATGTGATGCAAAGGACGATTCATGAGTGGGTCTGCGCTGTAGTTGGTTTGGCGGGTAAGGACGCACTTGGAAAGTGCGGCAAGAGGTATTCGCCTAGCTCGTCGATGACTTCCGAAGCGTGGCGTCGTTGCGGTTTGAAGTGCAGGGCAACGTGACTGACGCCCTGATCCTGCTGACGTTTCCAGTGTTCGATCAGTGCGTTTCGTCCGGCACGCAGCACGCGCCCCGCCTGGAGGGGATGGTTCGGATCTCGGTCCAGGTCGAACAGAGTGCCGTAGCCATAGGGCTTGTAGACGTTGTCGCCGCAGGCTGCACGCCACCGCTCGATGATCTGGGGAATCAAGGCTGGATTGGAAATGTAGGAGAGGATGCCGTCACTGTTTTTGCCAACCCACTCAAACGACTGGCCGGCTTGACCAATGATAATGGTTGGCAGGCGTGAGCCCACTGGTTTGGGAACGAGGTCGATGTCTCCATTCAACTGGCCATAAAACCGAGACGGGTGCACGGCCCAGTGTGTTTCCGAAGCGGCGCGAATGATTGCTAGCGCATCACGGAAACGCTCTGCGCGATTGTCGAAGTCGAGTCCAAAGGCAGGGTATTCCACCGGCCGATCGCCTGTGGCCAGGCCCAGAATAAATCGTCCCCCCAGCAGTTGATCGATACTCGCGGCCTGCTTGGCAACAATCAACGGATCGCGCAGGGGCAGGACAATGCCGGCAGTACCGATGGCTATCTGCTTGGTGACGGCAGCGAGGAAGCCGGCATAGACCAATGGATCAAGTATTTGCCCCACGTCACCGAAGTTCGGATCGTAGAAGGGCACGTCCCGTAGCCAAATGGCGGAAAACCCCGCTTCGTCAACCTTATGAGCTAATTGCGCGTGATCCTGCAGGGTCGGGCCCGGGCTATCGGGATAGCTTTCCAGCGGTGCAATAAAACCGAAGGTCAAATGGCCGGGTTGGAAAACGCGCGCGAAGCCGGGGTGTTGCTTGAGCTCCGGCGCAAGTTCATAGGGGCAAGGCATCGAAGTCATTCGAAGTTTCTCGTTTAGTCAGATGAAGGTAACTACGCCGTGCGATAGAGCAGCGAGAAGTCACGATGGCGGTGACTATAAGTTGTATGATGAGAAAGAAAAACAGGATGCAGTTCCGATCATTTGCGAATAAAAGGCTCAAATAGGCTGAGGTGGCCATGGATCATTTTGGAGCGCTCAATGCGTTTGTTCATGCAGCGCAAACGCGCAGTTTTACCGAAGCCGGACGCCGGACCGGGGTGTCTTCTTCGGCCGTTGGCAAGGCGGTTGCCCGGCTGGAGGAAGAGCTGGGTGTAAGGCTGTTTCACCGGTCTACGCGCGCCATCACCCTGACATCCGAGGGCAGCCTGTTCCTGGAACGCTGCCATCGAATTTTTGCCGAGTACGAGGTTGCCAAGCGGGAGCTCACGCAGGCGGCCGGTAAACCCCAGGGGAAGTTGCGCCTTGGTTTGCCACAGCTGGGGATGAGGTTGATGCCTCACTTGATTGCGTTTCAGCAGGCCTATCCCGAAGTAGAGCTGGAGCTGGAGTTCAGTGATCGATTGGTCAACGTGATCGAAGAGGGTTTCGATGCCGTGATGCGTATTGGTGAGGTTGAAGACTCGCGGCTGATGATGCGCAAGCTCAACGGCTACAGTCATCGCCTGGTGGCGTCACCAGACTATCTTTCACAAAGGGGTGTGCCTTCCCGGCCATCGGAACTCTCCAGCCATTCATGCCTGCGTTACCGATACCCCACCAGCGGTAAACTCGACGCCTGGCCTCTGGTGGCAAAAAAGGGGCAGGCCAGTGTTGAACCGGGACAGTCGGCGACTGCCAACGCGATTGAACCTTTGTTGGCAATGGCTGAGGCGGGGCAGGGAATCGCTTGCCTGCCTGATTTTTTTGTCGAGGACGCCATCGCTGACGGACGATTGGTGTCGGTGCTGGATCGCTACGTTCGCGACCACCGCACCTTTGCCATTCTCTGGCCATCCAGTCGCCAGCCATTGCCCAAGATAAAGGCCTTCGTCAGCTTCATGACATCGCGGCTGACTTGATTCCCTGCGGTTGAGCCAAACGCAAACTGCCGACGCGCTGGGGGCAGGGCGTCGGCAGATGTTGAGCCAGCAGTCACTTACGCGTTGCTGGATGCTTTTGTCGCCATGGCGCCGTCGCCCAGCAACGCGACAACCAGAGCTGTTGCCGCCAGGTAGACAGGATATTCCCAGCCGCCATTGGCGTTGGTGAAGCTCCAGCCATTACCGAAGTGGACGGTAGCGGCCACGAACAGTTGAACCACCGCCAGAGCGGCCACCCAGCGTGCGTAGAAACCCAGCACCAGCATCAAGCCGCCGATGACTTCAAAGGCCATGACCGGGTACGCCAGGAAACCCGGGAAACCAATAGACTCAAAAAAACCTGCGGTGCCAGCGGGGGTGAACACCAGCACTTTGGTCAGACCGTGAGCAATGAACATGATGCCAAGGGCCAGGCGCATAACGAGTGCGGCATACGGAGCGGTACGTGAATCGATCATGGTGCAATTCCTTTTTTTACTTGGAGAGAGACAGTGTGTGGTTCAGCCATTGCGAGAAGTCCGCCAGTTCTTCAGCGACGATCTCGTGGGCCATGTCGTAGAAGTGCGTTTCATGGACAACGCCGATTCGATCCAGCCAGGCGTCCGTTTCTTTCGCCCAGGCCACAGGCAGGACGTTGTCCTGATGTCCATGGGCAATGAACGCGCGGACGGACTTGAGCCGATCGGCAGAGGCGATCCGAGGGTCAAGTTCACGCAGCATTCGGCCGCTCAAAATGGCGAAACCGGCAACCTGCTCAGGCTCGGTGAGCCCAAGGCTCGCGCTCATGATGCCGCCCTGGCTGAAGCCGGCGATCACGGTCGGCAACTGTGGCAATGCGTCGATGAAACGCTGCAGCAGTTGACGGCTGGACTCCGCTTGCTCTTGATTGAAAGAGGGGCCGTTGCCGGTGAAGGTCACCTGGTACCAGGCGTAACCCTGTGGGCCGACTTGCAGCGGACCACGCAGCAGGATCACTTCCAGCTCTTGAGGTAACCATGTGGCCAGTGAGGCGAGATTCGCTTCGTTTGACCCCACACCATGCAGTAAAAGCAGACGACCCTTGGGCGCCGCAGTACGGCTCCCTTTGCGGAAAAACAGGCCCGTTTGTGGCTCGCGTGCCGCTTCAGAAAATGTCATGTCACCCATGGTCTGTCATGCCTTGACTGAGTTGAATGGATTCAGGTCCATTCTTGTGGTTAGAGAAAAAAGGTAGCTGTCCATCGACAACACTCCGTAGCTCACGCCGCCCTCAAGGACAAGGGTTTCATAGTGTTCGCCGGCCGCGCCAAGGGCGATGAGCAACGGCAAAAAATGCTCGTCAGTCGGGTGGGCACGTTCGGCAGATGGGGCGTGCTGCCTGTAGTCCAACAGTAAATCGGTGTTCCCTGCCTTCAGGGTTTGGGCGGTCCAGGCGGCAAAATCCTTCACGTAGTCAGCCCCCTGACTGGTAGCGCCCCGAAACTCATACAAGTTATGGGTCAGGCTTCCTGAAGCCACGATCAGCACGTTCATGTCGCGCAGTGGCGCAAGGGCTTTGCCCAGATTCCAGGCTTGGTAGGTGTCGAGAGCGGCAGGCATCGATACCTGAACGACAGGTATGTCGGCCTCAGGGACAAGATGCAGCAGAGGCACCCAGGCGCCGTGGTCAAGACCTCGACGGGCGTCAAGCCGGGACCTCCATCCTGCATTCTGCAACAGCCCCACGATATGAGCGGCGAGGGCCGGAGCGCCTGGCGCCGGGTAGCGCAACTGGTACAAGGCGTCGGGAAACCCACCGAAATCGTGAATGGTTTCGGGCGCGGTACTCGCGGTAACGCAGACTTCGCCGCGGGTCATCCAGTGCGGGGAGAGAATGGCGATGGCATCAGGTCGCGGCAGTTCGCGACCGATCTCGGCCAGACGTTGACCGGCCAGACCAGGCTCGATGGCGAACATAGGAGCACCATGAGACACAAATAGCAGGGGGAACGACGTGTTCATGGTGACTGCTCCTCAATGATTTGATCTGCGTTTCAATGGCCTCAGTTTATAGGTTGAGATATTGAGATAAATAAGGCCAAATGTGATTAACAGTTCCACTTACAGAGACAATGATGGACAGAGCGCTGGAGATGCAGGTCTTCTGCACCGTGGTCGAAAAAGGCAGTTTTATTGGGGCTGCCGAACCGCTGGGTATGTCTAAAGCGGCCATCTCTCGCTACGTGAGCGGCCTCGAAGAGCGACTTGGCGTGCGGTTGCTGCACCGCACGACCCGACGGCTTTCATTGACGGAGGAGGGGCGTCAGTTTTATCACCAGGCGCGTGAAGTCCTGGCGCTCATGGATCAGGCCGAAGAGGCCGTATCGTCCACCGCGCCGGAGCCCAGTGGCGTTCTGAGGGTGAATGCACCAGTCAGTTTCGGTGTGCTCCATTTGGCGCCCATTTGGGGCGACTTCATGAAGGCTTATCCCAACGTCGAGTTGGACATCAGTCTGAACGATCGACTGGTGGATCTTGTGGAGGAGGGCTTCGACGCCGCTGTTCGTATTGCTCGCATGGAGAGCTCTTCCTTGATAGGGCGCAGACTGGCGGGCACGCGGATGTGCCTGTGTGCTTCACCCGACTATCTGGCGAGCCACCCTCAAGTGTGCACGTTGGCAGACCTGGTAGAGCACGGAGTGATTGCGTACACCAACTTCGCCAGTGGCAATGAATGGCAGTTCACGGGCCCTGATGGCAGCGAAAGTGTGCGCACCCGCCCGATTGTTCGCTGCAACAATGGCGATACCTGTCGCAGTATTGCCTTGGCGGGGGGCGGCATTGCCTTGCAGCCCAGCTTCATGGTGGCCGACGATTTGCGCAAAGGGGACCTGGTCGAGATTCTGCCTGAGTACCAATGCGTCGAGCTGGGCATCTACGTGGTCTATCCCACCCGCAAGCACTTGGCGACCAAGGTCAGGGTGCTGATCAATTTTCTTGCTGAGCGGTTTGCCCACCCTCAATGGGAGCAGTAGAGAGCACTACGCCGGACAGCGGCAGACTCAATACTTATCCAGAAAGCTTCGCAGGTCGGTTGAGAATTTTTCCGGATTCTTCAGCGCCAGGAAGTGATCGCCCTGTTCGGCCTTGGTGTACACATGCAGCGCAGATCCCGCAACGACGGAATTCATCCAGCGTTGACTGTCCAGCCAGTCGCTGTATTCGCCGGTGAAAATGGCGGTAGGAATATCAATTTTTGACTGGATGACATCCCGCCAATCGTTGGTAACGTGATCGAAGAGCACGCGCTCCATGAACGCCATGTCATCCTTGACCACGGCCTGAGCCAGACTGACGGCGTTGTGAAACCAGGGTGAGTCCAGGGCAATGGCCCGTTCCAGCACGCGAGTCGCGCTGATCAGTTGGTTAGTGGGCGCTCCTTTGGCGTAGGACGCAATCATGCGCTCGGGCGAGGTGGTGAACGCCCCGGCTTGCAGTCGCTCCTGTTCAGTCCAGTCTTCATGACAATAAACTGAGGGCGCCTGGTCAATGATGCTCAGCGTGCGTATGCCTTGTGTACCGAACAGGTCGATATAGGCCCACAGGATCGACGCGCCCATCGACCACCCGCAGTAATCCGCTTGGGACACACCCAGGTGATCTGCAAACTGTTTCACGTCCATGGCATATCGCGAAATCCGGTTGCCGAAGGCGACCTTTTCGGAGAGTCCCTGGTTTCTGACATCCAGCACGTACACATGGTAGTGCTGGCTGAGGATGTGCATGAGGTGAATATACAACGCGCCATTGGCTGACCAGCCCGGGATGAAAATCAGCGGTGTACCCGTACCGGCTTCCCAATAGGCGAGGTTGACCCCATCGCTGGCGACAAAGCTGTTGAGTTTCAGGCCTTCAAAGTCAGAAACCCGATTCGGTTGGCCAGGGATTTCATGGGGCAGGTGAAAGTCTTCGCCGAGCAGCGAGAGCAGCGATTGATTGGTCAGTGGGTATTTCAAAGTGCAATCCCATCCAGTTGAAGAAATGGCGCGGAGGGCAGTACCCTCCAGGATTTATTGACGCCGAGCAGTGGCCGTATACAGATTGACCGCGATGCAAAGCACCAGGACCAACGCTGAAAACAGCATCGCGCCGGATAGCCCGGCAGAAAAATCGGCTTTATCCGCATGAGCGATCATCGTGCCAAACACAGCAACTCCTACTACGCCGCCCAATTGCCGGGCGGAGGCCATCAGACCGGATGCGATGCCCGCGTCATGCTGTGTAACCGATGACAGCATTGAATTGGTAATGAACGGTACGGACATGGCGCTGCCAATACCAACCAGCATCAACGCACCATTGAGCAACCAGAGCGAGCTATTGGAAGTAGTTTGCGAGAGTGCCATGAACCCTACGATCTGAACCGTGAAACCCGTCGTGATAATGCGAGTGGCACTGAATCGCCGGGCGAACCTTGATGAGAGCATCGTGGAAAGTGTCAGTACCGCTGTCAGCGGAATAAACAACAACCCGGTTTTGAATGCGTCGTAGTGCAGAAAGGTTTGAAAGTAGATACTGAAAACAAAGACCGTCCCATAAAACGTCAAATTGATCGCAGCGCCTGCGAGCGCCATGCTTCCCAGCACTTTGTTCTTTGCCAGGTGGGCGGGCAGCATTGGATGTTTTACTCGACGCTCGATCAGGATAAATGCCACCGCACTAATCGCGGCAATGGCCATTGCGGTGAGTGTTTCACTTGCCCAGCCTTTGGCGCTTGATTCGGTCAAGCCATAGGTCAGTGACGCCAGGCAAATCGCAATACTGATTTGCCCTGGCATATCGACGTACTTGTCAACCCGAGGGGAGGCGGGGGCAAAGCGCAGAATCAGCCCGACAGCCAGCAGGCCGATCGGAATATTCAGCAGAAATACGCTTCGCCAGCCGAAGTACTCGATCATCAAACCGCCAATCACAGGACCGGCAGCCAATGCGATACCCCCACAGGCGCCCCAAAGTGCAACAGCGGCACGACGCGCGTCGGGGTCATGGAATGACACGCGAATCAGGGTGAGTGATGTCGGTATCAGAAAAGCCGCTCCGATGCCCTGCACGATACGCATGGTGATTAGCATGTTCATGTTGGCGGCGAGACCACAGCCAATGGAGGCGAGCGTGAAGAGAGCGAAGCCCGCTGCAAACACGGATTTTGCCCCCCATTTGTCGCCCCATGCCCCACCCAGGATAAGCAAGGCAGAAAAGGGCAGCGCGTAACTGTTGATGACCCACTGCAGGCCTGTGAGGTCAGCACCGAAAGCGCTCTTGAGGGCACCCAGGCCGACGTTGACGACACTCACATCGAGTTGAACGACAAGGAATCCCAAGCAAGCAGCGATCAGAATCGCCCGTAGCGCGGTGGGTGAGATGGGTTGTTCGGACACTGGTTTACAATCCAGGCATGTTGTAGTCGCGTTTCGATCATGAGCGGCCAGCTAGAGCCAGGGAGTGCCGGGCTCTCGCTGGCTGCGAGGCTTATACGAATTGCAGAACTTCGTTTACAGCTTTACGAGGTTTTTGAGGCCAGTTGGCCGAGCCAGGGTAGCCAACGGTGATCAACATCACCGGGATCTCCGTCGCGCAAAGGCCGAACGCTTGTGCCACTGCCGATTGGTCAAAGCCGATCATGGGCGTCGAAACAAGGCCTTGACCTTTGGCAGCGAGCATCAGGGTCATGGCCGCCAGCGAGCCCGAGCGGATTGCCTCATCGCGTTGCAGTTGCGGGTTTTGCTGGTACATGCCTTGAGCGGCGCCCAGCCACATGTCGTAGATCGACTGGTCGATAATGCCGGCGTCCAGCGTCGGTTTCAGGGCTGAAGGCAGGGTTTCATGGGGATTGAGGGTGCCACAGACAATGAAGGTCACGGCGGCGTCCATGACTTTCTGTTGGCCGTAGGCCAGCGGCAGCAACCGTGCCTTGGCTTCACTGCTGCGAACGGCCAGGAACTTCCAGTTTTGGAGATTGAAGGCCGAAGGGGCGTGCGTAGCCAGATCGATCAGGTCGCTGACCTGTTGGTCGGTCAACTCACGTTCAGTGTCGTAGCTGTTGGCGGAAATTCGGGACTTAATAACTTCAGCAATAACGGACATGGTGGTCTCTGTGCAGGGCGGGAGTGTGCGCAGCCACGGCGGTTACCGTCGGCGTGCGCAGTCAATGGACTTAGCGACTGAAGCCGTCGAAAGGGGTCATGTAGACCGCGCCGAACGGATCCAGGCGTTTGCGCACTTCAGCATCCGGCGTGCCGTAGACCACCAGACTTTTGATGGTGCACAACTCAAGGAAACGTTTGCCGAAGGGGGCGAAGGTGGTGTCTACGTGACTGACGATGGCGTCGGCGTTATAGCGTTCGAGGATGTGAACGGTGCTGTTGTCTTCGTTGACGCTGTACTCGTAAACCAGCGTGCCGGTCTCGGTGCGGGTGGCGGCGACGATGTTCGAGATCAGCGTCTTGAACTCTGCAAATGCTTCGGGTTTTACAGCTAGGGAGAACAGGCAGGAAATATGTGGGTGCATGAGTAGCCCTTGCTTCAGTGGCTTCCTGAAAAGCCTGTTGAGGATGCATCGCTGGCCAAGCCGATGCATTCGATGCCGGTGGGGTCAGGGTTTTTCGGGGGCGTCCCCGAACAGCTTGCCGGCGCCAGCCCAATTCGAAGCCGCCACGTCCTCGAAAATGACGTAGATGTAATTGGCATCCGTACCGGTGTGCTTAACGATGCTTTCGGTGATGTCGGCGGCAACAGCAGCTTTTTGCGCGTGTTCTTTACCTTCGAACCAGCTCACACGTACTACGGGCATGATGATGTCCTTTTTGGGCATTGATGATCGGGAGGAGGTGCACGCCGTGCGATCGCGAACTGCACCGTTGTATTGCTGGAGCTCATCTTACTGTTGCGTCTGCTGGCGATAAACGGCCTAAAACTATAATCTGGGTAGATCAAAACTCTACAATCGGCGAGCCGGCATGGTCCCTATCGAATCGTTTCAAGGCGTCATCACCTTCGTCGTGGCGGCGCGTTCGATCAGCTTCACCCAGGCTGCCGAGCGCCTCGGGGTGTCAAAATCTGCTGTTGGCAAAGCCATTGCGCGCTTGGAAGAACGCTTGGGCACACAGTTGTTTCATCGCACGACGCGGCGCATTTCCCTGACCGCGGATGGTGAGGCGTATTTCGTGGCGTGCTCTACTGCCCTTGAAGAAATTGGGGCCGCAGAGAGCGGGTTGGGTCCCGGTGGTGGTGAGCCCTCTGGACGCTTGCGTGTCGATATTCCCGTGGCATTCGGGCGTCGGGTCGTGGCCCCATTGCTGTTCGAGATCGCCAATAAGTACCCGGCTTTGCAACTGAACCTGACGTTCTCCGATCACTTGGTTGATCCCTTCGAGGAGGGCATTGATTTGCTGGTTCGCTTTGGAGAACTGCAAGACACCAGCGGTCTGGTGGCGCGGCGGCTGACCCGACAACGCTGGGCCATTTGTGCCTCCCCTGACTATCTGATGCGCTTCGGCGTCCCACAGACCCTGGAAGACCTCAGCCAGCACCGTTGCATTGTCGGGCATCGACGCGGCCAGCCGCTGTCGTGGCGGGTCATGCAGACAGGGCAGACCGTACGTTACGCGCCACCTTCGACTCATCAGATTGGCGATGGGGAAGCCATGATTCTCGCGGCGGTCGCCGGCACAGGTTTGTGCCAGATGCCACGCAGCCTTTTCCAGGACGATATCGAGGCGGGCAGGCTGGTGGAGGTTCTGCAAGGGTATGAACCCGAAGCTGTCGATGTGCATGCCGTGTGGCCGAAGGTGTCTCACCTGCGACCGAAGGTCAGGTATGTGGTCGATGAGTTGGTCAGGCTCTGTGAGCATTGGCAGTGATGCAGTCTGACAAGCGGAAAAGGCCATCCAAAATTTGACCTGGTTGAAGAACTGACGCTCTGTACCGTCTTGCTCTCCACCTGCATCGATGTTGCTGCCGCGTACATACGCTGTCTTGTACGTAAGCCCCGGCACTCCGAACTCCGCGAAGTCCAGCTCGTAACTCAGTTGCCACGACTGCTCGTCTTTCAGGGAATGATACGCCGCGACACTTAAAACGTCGGTCACTCTGTAGGTGCCACCAATCACATCAATACTTTTGAGATGATTCGGGTCACGTGCCGGATCGCCCATTGGGCTATCTGCGGTGAACCTTCCGGCATTCAATTCCAGCCCTTCGATTTCCTTGCTTGTGACAAGCGTGCCGGTAAAGGCTTGGGGCAGCAGACGCGAGTCGTCGTATAATAATGGAGCCCAGTGGCTGCCGGGGCTAATGACCACTGCCTGGGTAGTCGTCAGAATCATTGTCAATGGAAGGCAGTCGCCAACCGTAGTGAAGCGATCTCTGAGTACTCCGCCTCCGACAGCGCTGACCATCCCCAGTACTATCGCGACTTCGGCACCGGCCTGAACGGCCAGTGCCTTTTTCGCGCCTGCCACTGCAAACAGCCCAAGGCCAATGGAGTCCAACAGTTGTACGGGGGTGCTGCCTGACCGGTAAACTCAGTCCATTATCGGATCAAGGGCACGCCACTGAGCGTTTGCAGGTCCTCAAAGCTGATGTCGGCCAGAATCTCCCGGACCTTCAAGCCTTTCGCAGTAACGTCCAGAATAGCCAGGTCGGTATAAATCCGAGTCACGCAGCCAATGCCGGTTAGCGGGTAGGTGCATTGCGGTACCAATTTGCTTTCGCCCGTCTTGGTCAGGTGATCCATCATGACGAACACCTGACGCGCGCCTGTCGCGAGGTCCATCGCACCACCCACTGCCGGAATGGAACCTTCGGCGCCGGTGTGCCAGTTGGCAAGGTCGCCGTTGACCGAAACCTGAAAGGCGCCAAGTACGGCGATATCGATGTGCCCACCGCGCATCATCGAGAACGAATCGGCGTGGTGAAAATAGGCACCACCGGCCAGCAACGTCACATGCTGTTTGCCCGCGTTGATCAGGTCATCGTCTTCTTCCCCCGGTGCAGGGCTCGGGCCCATGCCCAGTACACCGTTTTCACTGTGCAGGAACACTTCCTTATCACCGAGGTAGTTGGCCACCAGCGTGGGCACGCCAATGCCCAGGTTCACGTAAGAACCCTCGAGAATATCGTCGGCCACACGCTGGGCCATTTCGCTACGCGATAGTTTTTTCATGACAGTCATGGCGGACCTCAGTTGACGTTGGCATTCGAGAGGGTGGCGAGCGGCACTGCGACCACGCGCTGAACGAAGATCCCCGGGGTGATGATGTGCTCGGGGTCCAGTTCTCCCAACTCGACGATCCGCTTGACCTGGGCGATTGTCGTTTTCGCGGCCATTGCCATGATCGGTCCAAAATTACGCGCGGCTTTGCGATAGGTGAGATTGCCCCAGCGATCGCCCTGTTCGGCCTTGATCAGCGCGACATCGGCGTGCAACGGCATTTCCAGCACATAGTTGCGACCGTCGATCACCCGGGTTTCCTTGCCTTCGGCGAGCAACGTGCCATATCCGGTGGGCGAGTAAAACGCACCGATTCCGGAGCCTGCCGCGCGGATACGTTCGGCTAGGTTGCCTTGTGGCACAACCTCGAGTTGCACCTTTCCTGCCAGGTAGAGTTCGTCGAATACATAGGAATCGGATTGGCGTGGAAACGAACAGATGACCTTGGCCACTCGCCCGGCCTTGAGCAATGCGGCCAGACCGATTTCACCGTTGCCGGCATTGTTGCTGATGATGGTCAGCTCGCGAGCGCCCGAAGCAATGACACCATCGATTAACTCTGACGGCATCCCGGCAGTACCGAAACCACCCACCATGATGACCGAACCATCGGCAATGCCGTCTAGTGCAGCGGCGACGGATTCAAATGTTTTGTTGATCAAGACGTACTCCCGTTTTTATGTTGGCTGAACAGAATGTTCCGACGGCAAACCGGTTGAATCACTGTGACAGCAAAGGTTTGCATAGCGTGCCAAACAATAGGGTGAGGAGGGTGTCCTGGTATGTGATGTCGTGCGATTAGCGAACGAAACCGTGAGTAGTTGAACGGGAAAAGACGCTGGTCGAACCGACCCCGCCTTGCCTATAGCCCTAAGGAAGCTCAGAACCTGATGCAGGAAAAAGGTCGTTGAGTACCTGCATCAGTGCTCGCTTGCGCGGGTTTTCCAGACCGGTCGTCCCATAGGTTTTGAAACGACTGGAACTGGACGGACGGCAGTGGATAGTTTGTTGTCATAAAATCTTGTTTCTTAGAGGTTTTTTGGTATCCAGTGGGATTGCTTCAGAGGCTATCGGGATCCCCAAAGAACATCTGAATCCGCGACCTCAACCAACGCTCCCCAGGATCATTATCCTGGGACCCACGCCATGCCATGTGCAATTCAAAGCTGCGCACCGGCAGCGGTGGGTCTTCGGCCCGCACACCGCCGGCCGCCGTCAGGGCATCGGCCGTATAGTCAGGCACGGTCGCGACGATATCAGTGCCGCTCAACAGCGTGCTCAGCCCGTTGAACTGCGGCACCGCCAGCACCACATGACGTTTGCGCCCGAGCTTTTCCAGTTCTTCATCTATGAAGCCGCTCAGGTCACCGGCGAACGACACCAGCGCATGGGGACGCGCGCAGAAGTCATCCAGGCTCAATGGCCCTGGCACGGTGTCGGCGCGCAACAGTTTTGGCGAGCTGCGGCGCAGCACTTTGCGCTTGGCATTGGCTGGCAGGTCAGTGGTGTAGCTGACGCCGATGGATATCTCGCCGGAGGCCAGCAAACCGGGCATCAATATGTAGTTGACCCGTCGCACCACCAGCACGATCCCCGGCGATTCGGCGCGCAGGCGCTTGAGTAACATGGGCAGCAGGGCGAATTCGACGTCGTCCGACAGCCCGATGCGAAACACCGCGGTGCTGGTGGCCGGGTCGAACTCGGCGGCACGGCTGACGGCGGTGGAAATCGAATCCAGTGCCGGGGAGAGCAGGGCGAAGATCTCGACCGCCCGCGCGGACGGTTCCATGCTGCGCCCGGTGCGCACGAACAACGGATCGTCGAACAGCCCGCGCAAGCGCGAGAGCGCCGCACTGATGGCCGGCTGGCCGAGGAACAGCTTCTCCGCGGCGCGGGTCACGCTGCGCTCGTGCATCAGGGTTTCAAACACGATCAACAGGTTCAGGTCGACACGACGCAGGTCATTACGATTCATCTTGAGTCCTGGCAGAGTCAGCAAACTTGACGTGAGCGGCCATATGAGAACAATGGCCAGCAGGAATATTACGGGGAAAGGCTGGTACTCTGCACCGAGTAATTCAATTTTCCCACACCGGCTGCTCCGGTTTCTTACGACATTTGACGATGTTGCTGCAGCTGCGGAATCAATGACAGGCATGTCGACTATTAATAGCCACTGATAGTGTTGGGTCAAAACCCCAGCTAGAGTTCAAGGCATTAGAGGTTCAATTGGCGAGGTTTGCGATGTCCCGCACGATCCGTTTTCACAAGTTTGGTCCAGCCGAGGTGCTCAAATGCGAAGAGCATGCGGCGGCTCTGCCTGCTCCGGGTGAAGTGCAGGTGCGCGTCGAAGCCATTGGCATCAGCTGGTACGACACACTCTGGCGCCAGAATCTGGCGTCGTCCCACGCTCGCCTGCCTGCCGGTATCGGCCAGGAAATGGCCGGTATCGTCACCGCTGTCGGTGAAGGTGTCGATGACCTGGCGGTTGGTGACAAGGTCGCCAGTTTCCCGGCCCAGAGCCCGAACGATTATCCGGTCTATGGCGAGTTGATCGTCCTGCCGCGCTCGTCGGTGTCTCGTTACCCGGACGTGCTCAGCCCGATCGAAGCCAGCGTGCATTACACACCGCTGTTGATTGCTTATTTTGGCTACGTCGACCTGGCACGGGTCAAACCCGGGCAATTTGCCCTGGTCACCGACGCCAGCCACTGCGCCGGCCCTTCGTTCGTTCAACTGGGTAAAGCCTTGGGCGTACGAGTGATCGCCGCGACCAAATCCGCGCAGGAGCGTGAATACCTGCTGTCCCTGGGTGCCGAGAAAGTCATCGTCACCGAGGAAGAAGACCTGTTGATGCGGATCAACAAGATCACCGACAACCGCGGTGTGGATGTAGTGTTCGATGGTTTAGGTGGCCCGCAAATGTCGTTGCTCGGCGACGTCCTGGCGCCGCGCGGCAGCCTGGTGTTGTACGGCCTGCAGGGCGGCAACCAGACGCCATTCCCGGCGTGTGCGGCGTTTCAGAAGAACATTCAGTTCTTTGTACACTGCATCGGCAATTTCACCGGCAAGCCGGAGCTGGGCATCATCCAGGACCAGGTCGCGCTGCAACGTGCCTTGCGCGATATCAACCAGCTGACCGCCGATCGCGTGCTGCTGCCGCTCAAGACCCGGGTCTTCCCGTTCACCGAGTTCGTCGAGGCGCACCGCTACATGGACGAATGCCCATGCCGCGAACGGGTTGCCCTGCAAGTCGAACCTGCTTGACCCCTGCCAAAGAGTCCGTGCCCGCACGGACTCTTGCGTCTTCAGCACTTTTCCCACCGACATGAGACGTCCCACCAGCCTGAAGGTGGGTCGGTTCAGCAACTGAACCGGTTTTTGCTCTCGATCTGTAGCTTCTAATCAACATCCAAGTACTGATAATTGCATGATTACTTTCATCTCAAGGAATGAGTCATGGCCAGGTATCTAGCCGATACTTTTCAATGGGCGTCGTTAACGCAAGTTCGACAACTAGTGGTTTTTTGCGTGGTCGCTACATTACTACGAGAAGCTACTTTCCTCATTTTTTGTATTAAATGTCTGTGGGACGCTGTCGGACATTTCCTAGGATGCCGAAGGCAATCGCAACAAGCCCCCGCCAAGCTGCTGTGCGTCAGCCCTTACGGGCCTGCCTGGCCTGCAGCGATCAATTATTTCAAATGATGACAAAAAATTTTATTGTTAGCATTTGGTAATAAAGTTCAGTAATTAATCTCCCTTCGGGCATTCCTTGCGCTAGGCGTGAAGTTGTTTGCGTTGTATCGGACTTTTGAATATCAGGTAAATAGAAATGACCCATATCCATGACCAGGCGATGAACTATGTCTATCAACAAGTGTTACAGCGCCTGTTGAGTTTTTTTTCACGCGCCGAGCGCACGGCTTTGCAGTTGTTGATACAACGCCTGGGTGTCGCCGCCGGAGGGATGGATCGGATCGGTGACTACAAGGTATTGGCGGTCCAGTGCGGATCGCGTGACAGTTGCTACACCTTGGCACTGCTGCGGGCCGCACAGTTGACGATCGCCACCCGGGCGCCCACGACATTCAGGCTGCGGGTGGCGACCCTGCGGCGCAATGGCATGAGCCAGCTGGCACTGGATAACATCCATCGCAGCTACAACGCCTTGTTCGTCTACGACGATCCCCGGGTCGAAGTGCTGATGGTGGATAACAGGGAGGTGCTGGCGTTCGATCACCGGGCCCCTCTATCGCGCGGCGCACGTGAGGCCAACCGGACGAACCTGCTGATGATGGGCCATCGTCGCATCATGGACGGACTGCTTGACCTGTGGGACGACGGGTACCTGGCCGCAGGCGAGTTCCATGGACAGATCGCCCGCTGGAACAATGGCGTCGATGCCTTGGTCAGTGGCGACTCCCCGCGCGAGCAGAAGCGGTTCATCGAAGGGCTCAAGCGCGCGGCCGCCAAGGCCAGCCTCGTGACGTCCAACCGTCAGGAGGCGGATTACGGTGGGTTGTTCATGTTGCTCGATGAATTTGGCAGCGACTTTTATCAGGCGTTTTATGAAGACTACGGCCAGGAGGCCTGGCGTCCGGCAGGACAGTTTGAAGCCTGTCGTCGCACGACCTACATCGATATCCACGACGTGCTGGTCAGCCACCTTGAAGAGCGCTGGCCGCTCCTGACAGAGTTTCTCGGGTTCCAGGCCGATGAACTGGCGGCGCATCTTGGCGAAAATCAGTACGTCAGCGTGGCGGTCTCGGCACACCTGCGGGGGTTGCAATCCTGCTTCGTCCAGGGCAACACCTATGCGGCGGGTGTTGCACACTACCTGCAGCGCGCCCTGGTGATGATGCGCCGTAATCAACTGTCGGAGCGCTTGTGTGAACGAGCAGACGAGACGTATGGCAACCCGCACAAACTGGTTGCCCAGCGCGCACTGATCGCCGATGAGGCTCAGCAGGGCTTTGGCCTGAACGAGGCGCAGTGGGTGTGCCTGCTGTTTGCACCTTTTGTCGGGCAGGGTGCGGCACTGGAGCGCTTCCTGCGCCAATGCCACCCGGGCATGCTCGTGGCAATGCCCGAGTTGCATCGGGCCATGCAGGGGCATCCGGTCCAGGAGCAGATCCTGCAGTGGATGGTCGAGGTCAGCGGCTTGCCTGTCAGCCTGATCGGCAACCTGTATCGCATGGCGCCGGTGGTGCAGGAGGGCAAGTCGATGAGCCCGCCCGACAGCCATGCCCCGGAGCCCGGGCAAGCAAGCGACGAGGTGTCGATGACCGGTGAATGGTCGGCAGGTCGTTGAGCGTGCGCATGTTGCCGGCCTTTTCGAGTGTGCATGACAGCCACCGCCACGCTAGCGGTCCCCTGCAATGAAAGGACAACGTGAAACCGATTTTGCCTATCAGGCAGTCTACCGCTACTTGACCAGCCTGATCAGCGAACCCGTGAGCGACAACCGTGTACGCCTGCCATCCTTGCGTGAACTGGCCGAGCGCTTGAACGTGTCGATCTCGACCATTCAGTACGCCTATGCGCTACTGGAAAAGGAGGGACGGGTTTATTCGGTGGCCAAGTCCGGTTACTACGCGCTGCCGGTTGCCCCCAACAGCACGCTCTACGATGGCAGTGACTTGCTCGAGAGCGTGTATGTCAACGCCCGTCTTCCCGCCATGCTGGTCCTGAGCGCGGATGAGCCTGCGTTACTGCAACCGCTCGACAGTCCACTGTTGCTGCTGGAGAGGGAGCTGCTGCGCCAATACCCGCGCCAGCCGCAGCCGGCTGCGCAGCCCTGTGGCGAACTGGAATTGCGTACCGCGCTGGCGGCGCGCTATACCACCTCGCCGGTGCGCTGCTGGCATGCCGATGATGTCTACATCGGTGCCGATCTTCGTGGTGTGCTGGAAATCCTGATCGTCGTGCTGGAGCTCAAGGACGCCGCGGTGGTTGTCGAGTCGCCCTGTGACTGGGCAATACTGCGCCTGTTTCAGGCGGCCGGTGTGGAGGTGATCGAATGGCCGCTGCTGGGTGACGGTAGCCTGGATTGCAAGCACCTCAGGGAGCTGCTGGAGGCGCAGCCGGTACGCCTGGTGATGGTCTCGTCCGGATTGAACATGCCCCGGGGCAGCAAGGCGCCCGATGACAACCGGCAGGCGATTGCGCACTTGCTGGAGCGGCATGGCAGTTGGGTGCTGGAAAACGATTGTTATGGCGAACTCGGATTTGAACCCGACCAGCGGCAATTTCGCGATCTGTTGGCCCCGGAGCGCCTGATGGTGTTTTCCTCGTTCGAAAAGATCATCGGCCCGGAAGCCCCTTATGGCTATCTGCTTTCTCGCCATATGAGCAGCGAGCTGCAACGCCAGTTTCTCTTGCGCGCCTTTCGCCTGTCGCAAATTCGCCAGAAAGCCATCGCCCGGCTGTACAGCAACGGACGCATCGATCAACACCTGCAGGTACTGCGCCGGCGGCTCAAGGACGGCAAGGAGCAAATGACCCGGCTTCTGCAGGAGCGCCTGGGCGACGCCTTGCAGTTCGTCGAACCCCAGGGCGGGGCGACGATCTGGCTGCGCTCGTTGCGAAGGGTGGATATGAGCCGGGTGTTCCAGCGGTTGCTCAGGCAGCAGGTCGTCGTTGCGCCCGGCGAGCTGTTCAGTCTTCAAGGTTTGCATGGGCAACACCTGCGCTTGAGCCATGGCGTTGGCAGCGACCAGGAACTGACCGCCGCGCTGGGCTTGCTGGGTGACGCCTTGCGCCTGGAAGCCATCGATTGAGCCCAGGCAAATGCCTTCAATGGATCGATTCCATCGCGCTAAGGTCTAACTGCCAGTAAACTCCGTTGCAATTCCTGAACTCGATCTCAGAGGTTTCGCATGACACTCAGTCCTTTTGCGGGCAAGCCGGCACCGGCGCATTTGTTGGTAGACATCCCGCGACTGGTCACGGCCTATTACACCGGCCAACCCGACGCCGCCATTTCGACCCAACGGGTGGCCTTCGGCACGTCCGGGCACCGAGGCAGCTCGTTCGACTTGAGTTTCAACGAATGGCACGTCCTGGCGATCAGCCAGGCCATCTGCCTGTATCGCCAGGCCCAAGGCATCGACGGCCCCTTGTTCGTTGGCATCGACACCCACGCATTGTCCACGCCGGCCGGCGCCAGCGCCCTGGAAGTGCTGGCCGCCAACGGCGTGACGGTGATGATCGCCGAAGGTGACGAATACACGCCGACGCCCGCCGTTTCCCATGCAATCCTGTGCTACAACCGCGGCCGTACCTCGGGCCTGGCGGATGGCATCGTCATCACCCCGTCCCACAACCCGCCGCAAAGCGGGGGTTACAAATACAACCCGACCAATGGCGGCCCGGCCGATACCCACATCACCAAGTGGATCGAAGCCAAGGCCAACGAGTTGTTGGCGAACAAGCTCGCCGGGGTCAAGCGCATCAGCTACGAGCAGGCGCTGAAGGCCAGCACCACCCATCGCCACGACTACCTCAACACCTATGTCGCCGACCTCATCAATGTGATTGATTTCGACGCCATTCGTGAGGCCAAGCTGCGCCTGGGCGTCGATCCGCTGGGTGGCGCAGGCGTGCGCTACTGGTCGGCGATTGCCGAGCACTACCGTCTGGACCTGGACGTGGTGAACAAGCAGGTCGACTCGACGTTCCGCTTCATGACCGTCGACTGGGACGGGCAGATTCGCATGGACCCATCGTCCAGCCACGCGATGCAGGGGCTGATCGGCCTGAAAGAGCGCTTCGACGTGGCCTTCGCCTGCGATCCGGATCACGACCGTCATGGCATCGTCACCCCTTCCGGCGGCCTGCTGGCGCCGAACAACTACCTGGCCGTGTCGATCGATTATCTGTTCCAGAATCGCCCGCACTGGCGAGCCGATGCCGCCGTGGGTAAGACCGTGGTCAGCAGCGGCTTGATCGATCGGGTGGCCAAGCGCCTGGGACGTCGCCTGTATGAAGTGCCGGTCGGCTTCAAGTGGTTTGCCGATGGCCTGTTCGACGGCTCCCTGGGTTTTGGTGGCGAAGAAAGCGCGGGGGCTTCGTTCCTGCGCAAGGACGGCAGTGTCTGGTGCACGGACAAGGACGGGCTGATCCCGGCCTTGCTGGCGGCTGAAATGACCGCACGCACCGGTCGCGACCCAAGCCAGGCCTACCAGGCCCTGACCGACGAACTGGGCGAGCCGTTCTCGGTGCGCGTGGATGCCAAGGCCAACCCGGAACAAAAGGCCCTGTTGAGCAAGTTGTCGCCGGATCAGGTCACCTCGACTGCACTTGCGGGTGAGCCGATCCAGAGCATCCTCAGCCATGCACCGGGTAACGACCAGGCCATTGGCGGTCTTAAAGTCATGACCGAAAACGGCTGGTTCGCGGCACGTCCGTCAGGGACCGAGGATATCTACAAGATCTATGCGGAAAGCTTTGTCAGCGACGACCACCTCAAGCAGTTGGTGGCTGAGGCCCAGGCCCTGGTGGACGGTGCTATTTCAGCGAAATGATTGAGGGCCTTCTTCTCGAGCAGGCTCGCCCCCACAGGGTTGCGTAGAACCTGTAGGAGCGAGGCTTGGCCGCGAAGACGGCAGCGTGAACACCGAGATACTCCAGCCAATAAAAAAGGGCGACCTCCCACGGTCGCCCTTTTTTGTCCGATTTACTGCATCAAGCTAGATCCACCAACACGATCTCGCTGTCCTCAATCGCCGTCACCCGCAAAACCTGCTCCTGGGCAACCGCCACGCCGTCTCGAGCTTGTGCACGCAAGCCATTGATTTCAATGACTCCAGTGGCCGGCACCAGATAAGCGCGACGGCCGCTGTCCAGGTGATATTCAGCGGTTTCGCCGGCCTTCAGGTTCGCCGCCACCAAGCGTGCATCGGCGCGGATTCGCAGGCTTTGATCGTCCCCGGCCTTGCCGCTGGCCAAGGTCACGAAACCTTCGCGCTGGCCTTTGGGAAACGGCTTGGCGCCCCAGGACGGTGCCAGGCCGGATTCGTTGGGGATGATCCAGATCTGGAAAATCTTCGTCGGTGTCGCTTCCAGGTTGTATTCACTGTGAGCGATCCCGGTGCCGGCACTCATGACCTGAACGTCACCCGCTTCAGTGCGACCCTTGTTGCCCAGGTTATCCTGGTGAGTGATGGCACCTTCACGAACATAGGTAATGATTTCCATGTCCCGGTGCGGGTGCTGCGGGAAACCGGTGCCCGGGGCTATCACGTCATCGTTCCATACCCGCAGGTTGCCCCAGTTCATGCGCTTGGGGTCATGGTATTCGGCGAACGAAAAGTGGTGATGGGCATCCAACCAGCCATGGTGAGCGCCGCCAAGCGAGTTGTAGGGTCTGAGTTCAAGCATGATCGTCTCCTGAAAGGTTCGTCATGGAGCGCAAGGGCTGGCCACGAATCGACACCGGTGGTTGATGACGGGCATCATCCATCAGGCAACAATCGATAAAAAGCGTAAAAAGTGCCTCATAACCATCGAATTATTTGATTGATATAAGCCTCGAAAACGTCTCATCCAGCCTTCAATATCGCCCATAAGCCGATGAGTCATAAGCATTTCACTAGAACTGAGCGGCAAATACAGACACCATAGCCCTCAACAGCCTCACACCCTGGAGTCCGTCCGCGTGCCGCAACACACCCCCGATCTTCCGCCTGAACTTCGTCCCCTAGCCGAGATGCCATGGCTCAAGCGCCTGGCAGCGCGCTTTTTCGGTCATGGCCTGACACGCCTGCGTGCACAACACCGCGCGTCCTGGTTGCATGGCCAGGCCGACGGTTTTCGCAGCGGGCACAGCGCCGGGGTGGACTACGGATACAAGGAAGGCAAACTCGAGGGGCTGGAAGAGGGCCGGCAAGTCTTGCTGATTCGCGACTCGCGCTGCACCGAGCACCGGCCACCGAACATCGACGACCATCTGTTCGACGATTGGCGCCTGCCACTGACCGCCGAATTGAAGAAACGCATGAAGGCCGACGTCGCCCGGCTGCTGCCGGCACATGCCCAGCCCAGCGCCGCGCAGTGGAAGATGATCTTCAGTGATACGCCATCGACATCGGTGATTGCCGGTGCGGGCGCAGGCAAATCGACGACGCTGGTCCTGCGGATATTGTTGCTGTGTCATTACCTGGGGTTCGAGCTGAGTTCGATGACCGTGGTGACCTTTACCCGCGAGTCGCGCAAGGACTTCATCAATAAACTGATCGAGCTGTTTGCGCTCTGGGGGCATGCGCTGGGTGTGCGCGAGGCGCGTGACCTGGTGCGCACCTTCCATTCTCGCATTCTGCCGATGGTTCGCAGCCTGCCGGGCTTCGAACGGCTGCAAGCTTTCGAGAACCTCAGTCACCGGGCGCAAGGCGCGGATGACGAGGTGGACAGCAACCCCTTCGATCTGCGAATCAATGACGCCCAACGTCAGCAACTCAACACCTGTTATCACGCCTTGCACAGCCGCGATGAGCGTTTTCGCGAGCTGATCAAGCCATTGTCTCGTCACGCCTTGCAACTCAAGGAGCTGGAGCGCGACCACCCCGATGTACAGAAGCGCGTGGCTGTCACCGAGCTGGCGGCCAAGCGCGATGAAGAGCTCTGCGACCTGGTGGAAGACTTGTGGTTTCGCGCTGGTGCCTGGCCGATCAAGGGCATAGAGCCCAAGCGCCAGGCTTTTGATATCAACGGCAGCGCCTTTCACTGCCACGGTTACATTGCGTCGCTGGACGCTTGGGTGGTACTGGGTTTCGACCCTGCTGAAAATCCGCAGCTGACTCGGCCGAATGCCAAGCTGACGCTGCGTGCGGAAACCGCGGTGAAGCGCACACTGTTTCAAGCTTTCTGTCGTAAACCATTGATATGGCTAGATAATTATGAGTCATCTAAGCGTATCCTGGCGTCCCTTGGCGGCGATGCCAGCGCCGGGCCGGGCTTCGATTACAAGGTCAAGGGTGAGCTGGCGTCCGCGCCATTGCTGGACTGTTTTGTCGCTGCTGCCGGGTTCATCGAAAATCTCGGCCTCGATGTGCCGACTGCCGTGGGTGAGATGAGCTTTGCCAAGGATGACCCGGACCGGTTTTTCTTCGAGGCCTTGAGCCTGTACTGGCGAGCCCTGGAAGATCATCTGCTCGACCAGAAGCCGCCGGTCATGACCTACAACCGCATGTTCGCGTTGTTCAGTGAACATTCCCCGGACAACCTCAAGCTGCTCAGCGACGAGCTGTTGCGGCCGCTGTCGCACTTGATGATCGACGAGTTCCAGGATGTTTCGCCGCAAATCGTCTCGTGGATCCGCGCCAGCCTGGCCGAGATCCGCAGTCGTGGCCCGGCGATGCACGTAGGGCGCGGCGCCCAGCACTCGTCATTGCTGTGCGTGGGCGATGACTGGCAGTCGATTTACGGCTGGCGTGGCAGTTCGCCGACCTATTTCATGGAATTCAACAAGACGTTTTCCTCGCCGAGTACCACCAAGGTCATGCTCAGCGACAATTATCGCAGCCACCAGCACATCATCGACGCCGCCGAACACATCGTCCGAGCCGCGCCTGCGATTGCCGGCAAGAAGGCCAAGGCCAGCGGCGAGCCCAAGGCCTTGCTGCCGGTCAATGTGCTGGACCGGGACGATCAGGGCATGGCCCAGCGCTTGATGGAGCACTACCGCAAAGGTGACTCAATCTTGATGCTTTATCGAAAAAGTAGCGATAAGTTATTGATTGAGCAGCATATTCAGTCTGTAGTTAATGTTGATTCTAGCTTGCCGCATGGTGCTCGGCGTCTCAAGCAGCTGACTTATCACAGCGCCAAGGGGCTTCAGGCGGACGCGGTGTTCCTGCTCGGCGATTGCCAGCACCTGACCCGTTCGCCGTACAAGAACCAAGTTTACCGCATGGCGGGCCTGGGCAAGGCTGGCGACAGTGAGCCTTATGACAATGCCCAGAAGGACGAGATTCTGCGCCTGGCCTACGTGGGTATTACCCGGGCGGTGAGTCATTGCTATTGGTATGTCGATGCGCAGGAGACTCAGGCGGCGAATATGCCCAAGGCATCGGACCGGATTGGCAAGGACAAGGTCTTCTTCGCCGATCATCGCCAAGCCAAGACACCGGCGTAATCCTCGTAATTGGATGGACTCGTCCAAACCGAGGCGGCCTGACAGCCGACCTGAATGCAGGTCTGTCCGGAATCTGATCGTTCCCACGCTCTGCGTGGGAATGCCGCCAGGGACGCTCCGCGTTCTGCTGACGACGCATGACGTGAGCCCTGCGCAACGGTGACGCGCAGCGTCACAGGATGCATTCCCACGCAGAGCGTGGGAACGATCACGTGTTTACTTGAAAAGAAAATCAAAAGCCAAAGAGAGGCGGCCTGACAGCCGACCTGAATGCAGGTCTGTCCGGGATCTGATCGTTCCCACGCTCTGCGTGGGAATGCCGCCATGGACGCTCCGCGTTCCGCAGACGACGCATGACGTGAGCCATGCGCAACGGTGACGCGCAGCGTCACAGGATGCATTCCCACGCAGAGCGTGGGAACGATCATTTGGGTGCTCATTAAACCACGATGGCTTAAGTGAACAGCATTACACCGTATCGTGGGCTTTTCATTGGAAGGCCTGCCTTCAGGCATAACTCCTGAGGGCCACCGGAGGAATGAACGCTTCGAGCTCATCCTCCACGGCTTCGATTATTCGCTCGACGTCGGCGGCGTTCATCACCGTCGCGCAGGGGATGCCGGCGATGGCGATCATGGTCTCGCCACTGGCCCGATCAAACAAACGGGCAATCATGCTGCCCGGGGCGTCCATGCTTGCCTCGAAACCCATGGGATGGAAATGCCAGCGCATCAGCTGGCAGGCATTTGGAAAGGTGACCTTGCTGAACCCTTTATTCATGTGTTGCCCGCCTTCTTCATCGAGCGCTTCCGTTAGCTCAGGTTAGGAGGGAGGAGCCTTCATTGGCTCAACCATTGACAGTTTTTAAAAGTAGCACCTGGATGTGAAAAAAATGTGGATTTTTCAGGTCGTTTGGCAATTGTTGAGATTTTTTTGATTCAGGTCACACGCGCCAACGTTTGCGCAACGGCCCGCTTCCCGATGCCATTGAAGCCGCGGGCAAACTTGGGCAAGCTCGGCGTTTTTCGATGAGACCTTTCATGCACGCCGAGGATGATGGCCCGCTGCAAACCCAGGCCACGGGCGAGACGGTCATGTGTTACCACCTGCACTGGAAACGCGGCGATCTGGACGGGGTCATGGCGCTGTATCACCCCGAAATCCAATACAGCGATTTGTTCCAGAACAGGGTGATGGGGCTGGCGCAGTTACGTGACTACGTGCAAAGCAGCATGCCCCGCGACCCGGATGAAGCGCTGGAACATTCGGACCGCATCCGCATGGACGGCAACACCGCGTTCATCCAGTACCGCATCACCCTGCGCGGCGGTGAGGGGCTGGTGTCGTTTCGCGCCAGCGAAGCGATCACCGTGAAGGACGGGCTGATCTGGCGTGTCAACGAATATGCTTCACTGGTTCACGAAAAGCCAACCGACAAAAATGCCGGCATCCGCCCGGCGGTCAGTCGGCTGGGCTTGTCGCCGCGTCAATTGAGTTTCATGGCCAACGACCTGCAGCAGTACTTTCAACGCCAGCAGCCTTATCTCGATCCGCAGCTCGACCTGCAACGGGTAGCGCGGGAGTGCGGGTACAGTCGCAATCAGATGTCCTATCTGCTCAATCAGGTGCTGGGCCAAAGCTTCTATCGCTACGTCAACCAGGCCCGCCTGCAGCACCTGCTCAACGCACTGGACAGTGCCATGCCAGCAGTGCGCATCGACGAGCTGGCGTTTGCCGCCGGGTTCAATTCACTCTCGGCGTTCTACAGCTGTTTCCGCCAGCACACCGGCCTGTCGCCCAAGGCCTACGTCAAACAAATTTCCTTGCGTGCACGCGCGCAAGACAACGCCTGAGCCCGCGCATTAGGATCCACGCCATCGAAGTCTGAGTGGTGGAGTCTTGCATGCCGGCGTGGCGCACTATCAGTTTGTGGATGGACCAACTCGACGAGCCTTTGGTGGCGCGTGCGGCACTGGAACGGGACCTGGACGTCGACGTCGCCATTATCGGCGCGGGGTATACCGGGCTTTGGACCGCGTACTACCTCAAGCGCCAGGCGCCTGAGCTGAACATTGTCATCGTAGAGGCGCAAACCGCTGGTTTCGGCGCCTCGGGGCGCAACGGCGGGTGGTTGATGGGCAATCTGCTGGGCGAAGACCGGCTGCTCGCCGCCTCGTCGCCCGAGCAACGTCGTGCCTCTTACGATTTGCTGCATGGCATTCCCGATGAAGTGAAGAATGTTATCGAACGTGAAGGCATCGACTGCGATTTTCGTAAAGGTGGCGCACTCTACTGTGCCGCGCGATACCCGGAGCAGGAGACCAGCCTGCGCCAGTACCTGGACAAGCTCTATAGCCAGGGTCTCAATGAAAACGACTACCGCTGGCTGAGCCCTGAGCAGTTGGCGCAGCAGATCCGCGTGGCCAAGCCTTATGGCGGTATTTATGCGCCCCACGTCGCGACCCTCCATACCGCCAAACTGGTCCGGGGCCTGGCACGCGCGGTCGAGCGCATGGGCGTCAGGATCTACGAGAACAGCCCGGTGATCCATTGGCAGTCCGGCAGCTTGCGCACGGCGCAAGCCTCGGTGCGCAGCCGCTGGCTGGTGCCGGCGGTCGAAGGCTATTCGGTGACCTTGCCGCCGTTGGGTCGTTATCAGTTACCGGTGCAAAGCCTGATCGTGGCCACCGAGCCGCTGTCGGCCGCCACCTGGGACGAGATCGGCCTAAGTCGTGGCCAGGCCTTCAGCGAAAGCAGTCGCCAGGTTACCTACGGCCAGCGCACGGCAGATAACCGGTTGATCTTCGGCGCCCGTGGCGGCTATCGGTTTGCCGGCAAGTTGCGCCATGACTTCGACCTGACACACAGCGAAATCGAGTTGCGGCGTTATCTGTTCGGCGAACTGTTCCCACAACTTCGCAATGTGCAAATCACCCATGGCTGGGGCGGCAACCTGGGCATGTCGCGACACTTCAAGCCCCACATGCTGTGCGACCAGGCCAGCGGCATCGCCTTGTCCGGCGGTTATGGCGGGGAGGGTGTCGGTGCCAGCAACCTGGGCGGCAGGACCCTGGCCGACCTGATCCTGCAACGTGACACCGAGTTGGTCCGCAAACCTTGGGTGATTGCCAATGGCGGTCTGGACGCGCTCAAGGCCTGGGAGCCCGAACCCTGGCGCTGGCTTGGCTACAACGCGATCATCCGCAGCTTCGTCCACGAAGACCAGACCCTGGCCAACCCGGCCAGCGCACCCTGGCGGCGAAAGCTCGCCAGTGGGGTCGCGGGGTTCATGGAAGGTTTCATGCACTGAACCGTTGCTGCCTTCGATGGGCATGTTCAACTGACCGGTTCGACGGTGCACCGCATCGGACCTGCGCCGGGCATCTGCAACAGCGCATCGTTGCCCTCTTGCCAGAAGCTTTGGCTGCCCCTGTAGTCGTTGCCCCTGTACAGGGTTCCGGAAGGGCTCGACACCTGTTCCAGGGTGGTCGAGGTATTGGCCCATTTCAGGTACACCACCGCCGGTTCGACCGTGAAGTACGTGGCGGCCACCAGCGCGCCAAGTCCTGCACAACGAAAAGCCTGCGGGCCTTCGGTGAGCCTGCTTGGATCCTTGGTTCGGGCAATGGCCGAACCTTGGCGCAACTGGTGCGCGCGCTCGGCATAGCGGCGCACCGTACACCCCTTGGGATCGGCGTCGCTGGCGCACTGATCGCGGGCGAGCAGCCAGAAGCGCTGGTCGATCTCGACCTTGTCGGGCCGCGGTACCGAATGCTCGTCGGTGAGCGCCAGGCGATACAACCGCGTAAGCTCCACATCCATCTGCGCCAGTCGAGCGTCGCGACAGATAAGCTTTTCAACGGGCTCCCTGGCCGTGGCGCAGTCGAAGCTGGTATTGAACGATCGCGCGGGTGTCGCGGCGCTTGCACCGAGACTGATCGAGGCCCAGGCGCCGACCGCGAGGAGGGAGGTCAAACGTGGCGTGACCATTTTCATTTCGACACCATCATTCGGTCGCACTGGGTCTATCGCAGTGTAAGGCAGTGCTCGAAACCTGCCACATCAGGGGAGCGGAGCAAAAACGCTTCGCGGGCTCAGTCTTCCTGGCGAATCGTGGTCACTTCATCGGCCCTGACTCTGACCTTGGCCCCGGAAATATCCTCGAACTCGAAGAAACCGTCCTTGGTCTTGGTTTTTGGCATGTCCTTGGTCAGATACTGGGTACCGTTCTGCAGGGTGACCACCGTAGGCGTCGAGCAGCCGGCCAGGGCGATAAAAGCCGCTACTGCCAAGGGAAACCCCAGATTCCTGATGTTCATAGTCACCTCTCATTATTCAAAAAAACACTGGGTTATCGCAAGCGAACCCAGCTCTCTGGCGATTGGTGCCATGCAACGGCAAAAAGTTCGATACCCAAGGCAAAAAACCCTTACAGCGCCGCCGCTTATCCTTTTCCGTTTGCATGGGGCAGGGCGTTACTGGTATCTGTATGCATAACCAGTGCTCGCTCATCATGGCCCATTTCCCGTGACCGCCAATCCGCTCGACGATCCGTTCTATTACCTCAACAATTTCATGCAAGTGCTTGATTGGCTTGAGCACCGCTATGCCGACGTGTTGAGCGACGAAGAGCGCCGCTTCATTGGCGACTTCAATGACTTGCCCCGCGAGCCGCAGGCGCTGCTGGTCAGGCTGGTCATGCGCAAGGGCATTCATTTTCGCGCCAGCAAGCTGCATTACGCCGAGATCGGTGACATTGCCAGCGCAGCCCGGCCGCTACTGGCGCTGGGCTGGCTCGACGAGCACCAGGCGTTACCGGTCGAGGTGCTCTTCGAAGTGTTGCTCAAGGCGGAAATACTTCAATGCCTGGGCCACGCCATTGTTCAACCCAAGGGTAAAAAGACCGACTGGCTGCCGGCACTCTCCGAACATTTTCAGCAAGCGCAATCCTTCAACGACTGGTGTCCGGCGTTGAGCGACCGCTTGTTCAGCCTGACCATCATGAGCCTGTGCGATCGCCTGCGCTTGATGTTTTTCGGCAATCTTTATCAGGACTGGTCCGAATTCATCCTGGCGGACCTGGGGATCTTCACCTACGAAAAAGTCGAGTTTTGCGCCGATTCCCGAGGCTTGCGCAGCCGCGAGGACGTCGACGCCTGCCTGTTCCTCTACCAGTGCCAGCAGATGTTCGAGGCCGGCGAGGGGGTGGCGGGCATTGTCGAGCAGATCAATGGCCTGGCGCTGGGCAATCCCTGGCTGCAAAGGCGTCGTGACAAGCAGCTGTTCCAGATGGGCCAGGCGTGTGAGCGCGCCGGTGAATTCGCCAGCGCATTGACCCTCTACCGGGACTGCGCGTATCCCGGCGCGCGCTTGCGCATGATCCGTGTGCTGGAGCGCTGCGCCGAGTACCAGCTGGCCCTGGACCTGGCGTGTCAGGCCGAACAGTCGCCGCAGAACGCCGCCGAGCAGCAACACCTGCTGCGTATCCTGCCCAGGCTGCGGCGCAAGCTGGGCGGGCCGGCGGTCAAGCGTCCGGCACCACGGCAGATGTTGCGCCTGGACCTGCAACTGAGCAGGACCGACCCTGTGTTGGCGGTGGAGGACTATGTGCAGGCGCACCTGGACGAAGACTCGGCGCCGGTACACTACGTCGAAAACAGCCTGATCAACTCGCTGTTCGGCCTGCTGTGCTGGCCGGCGATCTTCGCACCGCTGCCGGGGGCGTTTTTCCATCCATTCCAGCGTGGTCCGGTGGACTTGCTGAGCGAAGACTTCCATAGCCGCCGGGCCGAGTTGTTCCAGGCCTGCCTCGACGAACTCGACGACGGCCGCTACCGGGAAACCATCCGCCAGCGTTATGCCCAGAAGTGGGGGGTGCAGTCGCCATTCGTGTTCTGGGGCGCCCTCAGCGAGGCGTTGCTGGAGCAGGCGCTGGACTGCTTGCCCGCCGAACACCTCAAGCACTGGTTCAACCGCTTGTTGCTGGACATCAAGGCCAATCGTGCGGGCATGCCAGACCTGATCCAGTTCTGGCCGCAGGAAAAAACCTACCGCATGATCGAAGTCAAGGGGCCGGGCGATCGCCTGCAGGACAACCAGCTGCGCTGGCTGGAGTTCTGCCATGAGCACCGGATGCCGATTGCCGTGTGTCATGTGCAATGGGCGGAGCAGGACGCTTGAGCTACAGCATCGCGGTGCGGGCGTTATGTGAGTTCACCGCCAAGGTCGGTGACCTCGACTTGCGCTTCACCCCGTCGCCGACCGCGCTGGAAGGCATCGTCGGGCACCGCACGGTGGCGTCACGGCGCAGTGAGGGCTACCAGAGTGAAGTCGCCCTCGAAGGGACGTATCAGGGCCTGAGGGTCAAGGGCAGGGCGGATGGCTACGATCCCGGGCAAAACTGCCTCGAAGAGGTCAAGACCTACCGCGGGGACTTGAGCAAGCAACCGGCCAACCACCGGCAACTGCATTGGGCACAGGCCAAGGTCTATGGCTGGTTGATGTGCCGCAAGCTCGACCTCGCGCAGATCAACCTGGCGCTGGTGTATTTCGATATCGTCAGCGAAAGGGAAACCTGTCTGGTCGAGGCGTTCAGCGCCTCTGAACTCGGGCAGTTCTTCGAACACCATTGCGGCCTGTTCCTTCACTGGGCCGAACAGGAAACGGCCCATCGCCAGGGACGAAACCTTGCTGCACAACAGCTGGCGTTTCCCCATGCCGACTTTCGCCCGGGGCAGCGTCACCTCGCCGAATCGGTGTTCAAGGCCGTCAGCACCGGGCGTTGCCTGATGGCCCAGGCGCCCACGGGGATTGGCAAGACGATCGGCACTCTGTTTCCTCTGCTCAAGGCCCTGGCGCCGCAGCAACTGGACAAGCTGTTTTTCCTCACGGCGAAAACCCCGGGACGCCAGCTGGCCCTGGACGCTGCGCAGGTGATCCTGGCACGCGCCGATGCGCCGCCCCTGCGGGTGCTGGAGATGATCGCCCGGGACAAGGCCTGTGAACACCCGGACAAGGCCTGCCACGGTGAATCCTGCCCGTTGGCCCAGGGCTTTTATGATCGATTGCCGGCGGCGCGCCAGGCTGCCAGCGAGTTGAGCCTGCTGAACCAGAGCGCATTGCGCCAGGTCGCCCTGTTGCATGAGGTCTGTCCGTATTACCTGAGCCAGGAAATGGCGCGCTGGGCCGATGTGGTGGTTGCCGATTACAACTATTACTTCGATTTCAGTGCGTTGTTGTTCGGCCTGGCCCAGGCCAACAGCTGGAAAGTCGCGGTGTTGGTCGACGAAGCCCACAACCTGGTGGAACGTGGCCGGCAGATGTACAGCGCCAGTCTCGATCAATCGACCCTCGACGGCGTACGCAAAACCGCCCCCGAGGCGTTGAAAAAACCTCTGCAGCGGGTCAACCGCGAATGGAATGCCCTGCATAACCAGCAACTGGGTGCCTATCAGGCCTACGACAAGCCGCCGGAAAAACTGCTTCAGGCCCTGTCATCGTGCAGCGCCAGCATCGGCGATTACCTGAACGACCATCCCCAGGGACTCGACAGCGCATTACAGAGCTTCTACTTCGACGTGCTGCAGTTCTGTCGAGTGGCCGAACTCTTCGACCAGCAGTACTTGTTCGACATCAGCAAGCGCGACCTCGAACGCAAGCGCAACCTCTCGCAACTTTGCCTGCGCAACGTGGTACCCGCCGGCTTCATCGGGCCGCGCCTGAGCGCTGCCCGCAGTACCGTGCTGTTCTCGGCGACCCTCAGCCCTCGGCACTACTACGCCGATTTGCTGGGTACCCCGGCGAACACCGTGTGCATTGACGTCGAATCGCCATTTCATGCCGATCAGTTGCACGTACAGATCGTCAACCAGATCTCCACGCGTTTCGTTCATCGCCAGGCATCCCTGGTGCCGATCGTCGAGCTGATTGCCCGGCAGTTCCTGCAGCGCCCGGGCAATTACCTGGCGTTCTTCAGCAGCTTCGATTACCTGCAGCAAGTGGCGCAGTTGCTCGCCGAACGCTATCCCGACATCGACCTGTGGTCACAGTCACGGGGCATGGGGGAGGCGCAACGCCAGGCGTTCCTCGAGCGGTTCACCGCCGATGGCCAGGGCGTGGGCTTCGCGGTGCTGGGCGGGGCGTTCGGCGAAGGCATCGATTTGCCGGGTGCACGCCTGATCGGCGCGTTCATCGCCACCCTCGGTCTGGCGCAGCTCAACCCGGTCAACGAGCAATTCAAGCAGCGCATGGCGGCCATGTTTGGCGCAGGCTACGACTACACTTACTTGTTTCCAGGGGTGCAAAAAGTGGTGCAGGCCGCAGGCCGTGTGATTCGTACACAGCAGGACCAAGGTGTGGTGATGTTGATCGATGACCGGTTTGGCGAGAGCAAGGTCAAGCAATTGCTGCCACGCTGGTGGTCAATCGCGTCGACGGCTGTTCAAATGGATGGTTTATCGCATATTGCACAAATACAGCACCCGATATGAGGGATCAATGAGAGAAGATCGAACCCGGGCCGGGAGCATTGAAGACAGACGCCTGCGTCTGCTGATCGATGCGGTGGTTGACTATGCGATCTACATGATTGATCCCGATGGCATCGTTACCAGCTGGAACGCAGGGGCCCGGCGTTTCAAGGGTTACGAGGAGACCGAGATTCTCGGCCAGCATTTCTCGCGCTTCTACACCGAGGAAGATCGTCGTGCCGGTTTGCCCCAGCGGGCGCTGGATACGGCCATGCGCGAGGGACGTTTCGAAGGCGAAGGCTGGCGAGTGCGCAAGGACGGCACGCATTTCTGGTCACACGTGGTGATCGATCCGATCTACGACCCGTCGGGCACGCTCCTGGGGTTTGCCAAGATCACCCGTGACCTGACTGATCGCAAGATGGCCGAAGAGACCCTCAAGCAAAGCGAGCAACAGTTTCGGTTGCTGGTGCAAAGCGTTACCGACTACGCCATCTACATGCTTGACCCGGATGGCCGCGTGACCAACTGGAACCAGGGGGCCCAGCGCATCAAGGGCTACTTGCCCGAAGAAGTCATCGGCCAGCATTTTTCGATGTTCTACACCCCTGAAGACCAGGCCATAGGCTTGCCAGGCCGGGCACTGGAGATTGCCACGCGGGAGGGGCGCTTCGAGAACAAGGGCTGGCGGGTGCGCAAGGATGGCACGAGGTTCCTGGCCCATGTCGTGGTCGACCCGATCTGGGGAGACACCGGCACCTTGCTCGGCTTTGCCAAGATCACCCGCGACGTCACCGAAGCAACCCAGGCGCAGCAGGCGCTGGAACAAACCCGCGAAGCACTGTTCCAGGCGCAGAAGATGCAGGCCATCGGCCAGCTCAGCGGGGGGATTGCCCACGACTTCAACAATTTGCTGACCGTCATTCTCGGTAATCTGGAAATCGTCCGTAAACGCATGGCCGACGACCCGAAAATCATCCGTTTGCTCGACAATGCCACCCAGGGTGCATTGCGCGGCGTGTCCCTGACCCAGCGTATGCTGGCCTTTGCCAGGAAGCAGGAGCTCAAGTCCGAACCGGTGGAGCTGCCCGTCCTGGTGCAAGGGATCAGCGGACTGCTGCGCAGCTCACTCGGGCCTTCGGTGGTACTGGAAACCCGTTTTCCGGCGCAGATCGAGCCGGTCATGGCCGACGTCAATCAGCTTGAGCTGGCGGTGCTGAACCTGGCCACCAACGCCCGCGATGCCATGCCCGATGGCGGAAAAATCGTCATCAGTGCCCACGCCGAAACCATCGCCGATCAATCCCGATCCACGCCGGCGGCGGGACGTTATGTGTGCCTGAGTATCACTGACACCGGGGAGGGGATGGATGAAGCGACGCTGGCCTCGGCGATGGACCCGTTCTTCACCACCAAAGGGCTTGGCAAGGGCACCGGACTGGGATTATCGATGGTGCATGGCTTCATCGAGCAATTGGGCGGGCGATTCATCCTCAAGAGCCAGAAAAACCAGGGCACTACTGCGCAGCTTTGGTTGCCCGTGGCCTCGGAAGGTTCGATAGCGGCACCCATTGTCGAGGAGCTGGCAGCGCCGCAAGTCCCTCGGCTGAGCATTCTGGTGGTGGATGATGACAGCCTGGTGTTGACCAGTACGTGCCTGTTGCTCGAGGACCTCGGTCACCGCGTGATCAGCGCGACGTCCGGTGCCCAGGGCCTGGAGCTGTTCGAGAACAATCCGGCGATCGACCTTGTCATCACCGACATGGCCATGCCGTACATGAGCGGCGCGCAACTGGCGGAGGCCATCCGCATGCGCAACCCCGGCATTCCGATCATCCTGGCCACCGGCTATGCCGAGCGCCTGGAAGGGTTTGCGGCCAAGTTGCCGCGGTTGTCCAAGCCGTTTACCCAGCTGAACCTGGTGGAGATCATTGCCTCGGCCATGTAGACACCTTCCTCTGTGTCACCGCGTTTTTTTGTAGGAGCCCGGCTTGCCGGCGAAGATGTCCGTAAGACCAGTGCCATGTTCAAGGACGCCTTCGCCGGCAAGCCTGGCTCCTACAGGTTTGGAGCGCCGCCGTTACAAAACATCTAACCATCAAGCAGCCATATGCGAACCATCGTGTTCCTTTTTCAGGCGGGTCTTGAGGGTCTCCATTTTTTCTCCCAGTTCATCCAGCGCCGCTTTACCCAGCAGCTTTTTAGCCTGGGGAAACATCGTGGTCTCTTCCTCTTCAATGTGGTGTTCGAGCAGTTCCTTGACCACTTTGACGCGACCGGCGAACTCGGGTGTGGACGGGTCGGTGACTTTCAGGTCCGGCAGTACCAGGGAATCCACGGTACGGTGTTCTTCCTTGGCTTCGTAATACATGACGTCCTGCTCCTTGCCACCGGCTTCCTTGTAGGCGGGGTACAGGACGTCTTCTTCCAGGCGGGTATGAATCGAGATTTCCATTTCCAGCTTTGCAAGGAGGTCGGCGCGCTTTTTCAGACCGCGCTCGGTGGATTCGCTCAGTTGGCTAAGGATGCCTTTTACGCGTTCATGGTCGGCTTTCAACAAGTCTATGGCGTTCATGGTCAAGTCTCTCCAAGTTGTGGGTAGCGCAAACGGTCTCTACACCGCAGGTCACTCATCGTTCTGGAGCATTTGTCGTGCCGCTTTGGATGCCTCCTAAAAGAGTTTGGAAATCAATGGGATGTACGCGCTAATGGCAAATAGGCGCCATGCAGGCTGCATGAGTTCCAACTTTGGTTCATGCACTTCGCCACGGAGAAGATCAGTCGCTTGGCTGCTTTTGCCGTTCATAGTGGGCGAGGAGCGGTTGGGTGCTGATTCCGTGAATCAGAATGCTCAGTGCAACCACCGAGAGCGTGAGGTCGGTGCACAAGGTGGCCATCGAAGGTGCGAGGTCGTGATTCAAGGCGTAGAACAGGTAGTAGAAACTACCGATACCGCGAATCCCGAACCAGCCGATCAACAGCCGTTGCTTGCCGTCAAGCAAATTGCCCCAGGGCACCAACCCGACAATCAGCGGGCGAATCACGCAGAACAGCACCAGTGCAATCGCCAGTGCGCGCCAGTCCCAATGGCCCACCAGCACCACCCCGAGCAAGGTCACCAGGAAAACCTCCATGGCCCGTTCGACCAGGCTGCCGAAGGACAGCATGTCACCGATCATGATCCCGGCCGCCACTTGCGCCTCCTCCATGTTCGCCACATCGCCATGCACGGCGGCATCGGGCTCGACGTTCTGATGACCGACGACCGGCTGCACCAGGTGCTCGGCCGGCGTCTGTGAGTGCCCCATGGATTTGACTTCGGCCCGACGCAACCCCAGTGCCGCCGCGAACACCGACAGGAAACCGTAGCCGTGCACTGCCTCGGCGGTGACATATGCCAGGGCGATCAGGGCAAAGGTCAGGTAGTCGTTGGGCGACAGGGTGCTGTCGGCATTCCTGATGCGCATGGACAACGTCAGGCGGCCAATGGCACGGCCCATGCCATAGCCGACCAGCAATCCGGCGGGCACCGCCCACAGCAGACGCTTGAGCGCCCAGTCATCCAGCCAGGCGGTGGAAGAACCGCCGCCTAGCTGGATGAACAGCAAGCCCAGGATCACGAAGGGAAAGGCAATGCCATCGTTGAGCCCGGCCTCACCGGACAGGCCGAAGCGAACCGCGTCGACGTCCTTGGCATCGTTGACCTGCACCAATGAAGCCAGTACCGGGTCGGTGGGCGCCAGGATCGCACCGATCAGCAACGACGGTCCCCACGGCAAGTCGAAGGCATAATGCAGCAACAGGCAGACACCGATGATGGTCAGGACCATGACCGGTCCCGCCAGCCCGAAAGCCACGCGCCACCTGCGATCCCTGAGGGGCAGGCGCAGCTTGAGTCCACAGACGAACAACGAAAAGAGCACCGCGACTTCCGTCAGGTGCTCCATCCAGTACGCGGCCTCCATGATGTCCAGCCTGAGCCAGCCCAACCCCGCCGGCCCGATGGCCACACCCAATGCCAGGCAGACGGCCGAGGTGGTCACCGGCATCCAGCGCAGGTAGGACGAGGTCAGTGCCAGCGTCAGCAGAACGGCACCCAACACCGCGACCCAGGCAATGAAACTCATGGCCCGGGGGTCATTGAGTGAGCAGTTTGGCGAAAGGTGCGGACATGACGACCTCCAGGTATCGAAAGACCCGCCACCCAGGGCCTATGAAGTGTTGAGCGTTGGAGGCATGGACAGGTTCCATTTTTCAGGCATCGCGCATCAAAGGATCGGCTTGCCCCCGGTTACCCCAAAACGCTGGCCGGTAATATAGCTGCCTTCATCCGAAGCCAGCAGCACATAGATCGGTGCGACTTCAACCGGCTGGCCCGGACGGCCGAGTGGGGTGTTGGCGCCGAAGTTCTGTACCGTTTCCTCGGGCATGGTCGAGACGATCAGCGGCGTCCAGATCGGCCCCGGCGCCACGCTGTTGACCCGGATATTGTTCGGTCCGAGCATCTGCGCCAGGCCGGCGGTGAAGTTGGCGATCGCGCCCTTGGTCGTGGCATACGCCAGCAGGGTGGGATTGGGCATGTCGGAGTTGACCGAACTGGTGTTGATGATCGAGCTACCGGGCTGCATATGTTTGAGCGCCGCCTGGCAGATCCTGAACATGGCGGTGATGTTGACGTCAAAGGTCATCACCCATTCTTCGTCGGGAATGTCCTCGAGGTTCTCGTGGGTCATCTGGAACGCCGCGTTGTTGACCAGAATGTCGATGCGGCCGAAACGCTCGACCGTTTTCTCCACCAGGGCCCGGCAGTGCACCTTGTGCGCCAGGTCACCCGGCAGCAGCAGGCATTGGCGGCCGGCCTGTTCAACCCAGCGCGCGGTTTCCTGCGCATCTTCCTGTTCATCAAGGTAGGCCACGGCCACGTCGGCGCCTTCACGGGCGAAGGCAATGGCTACCGCGCGGCCTATGCCGCTGTCGGCTCCGGTAATCAGGGCGATCTTGCCGTCCAGTCGACCCGAGCCTTTGTAGCTCTGCTCACCACAGTCCGGGTAGGGGTCCATTTTGCGTTGGGAGCCGGGGACGGGTTGGTGTTGTTTGGGGAAGGGTGGTTTGGGGTAGTTGTTCATCATCGCTCTCCGCATTCAAGGTTGGACGGTCAAAGGGTTGACCCTGGCCTTTTGGGTGGAGTTCGGTTGGATGGCGATCCATTGAATTCCTTGCTTGTTGTCGGAGTACATATCCATTCCTGCGGTAACGGCCACTTAGGGTTTCGCTCTTTGTATGGACTCGCCTTCGCCGACAAGCCAGCCGCTGCGCTAATATGCCCACCACTCAAACCAGAACAGGGCACGCCTGGCGCATGTCGGAAAAAGACACCATTTCCATTCAGCTGGTGCGTGAAGCGCTGCTGCAAAGTTGCGACCCCGGCGCGGCCACCGATGAGGTGTTGCACAAGGTCGGCCTCGATCCGGCGTTGCTCGGCAGCAGCGACGCCCGTGTTCCGGCCAGTGCCTATGCGCGTCTGTGGCGCTTGCTGGCCCGGCGGGGGGATGACGAGTTTTTTGGCATGGATCCGCGCAAGCTCAAATCCGGCAGCCTGGAGTTCCTCTGTCGCTGTGCCATGGTCCAGCCGAGCCTGGCCGCCGGGCTTACCAGTGGTCTGAACTTCCTGTCGTTGATGCTCGAGCGCATGCCCGCCGAGCTGGTGCATCAGCAAAGCCTCGCGGAAATCGTGTTGCACGAAGACGACCATGAGCCGCGCCGGGCCTTCACTTACTTTACCTACTGGATGATCGTGCACGGCGTGGCCTGTTGGCTGGCCGGGCGACGAATTCCGATCCTGGCGATCGAACTGCGCTGTGCGCAGCCGGATTTCTGCCATGACTATCAGGTGATGTTCTCCGAGAACCTGCGCTTCGACCGACCGCGTACGCGAATGATCTTTTCCGCCGACTGCCTGGGTTTGCCGATCAAGCGCAGCGATGAAGAGTTGCGACGCTTCCTGGCCCAGGCGCCGGCCAACATCCTGGTCAAGTACCGCGATCCGCAAAGCCTGGCCAGCCGGATCAAGCAGGACCTGCGACAACTGCCCGCCGAGCTCTGGCCGGAGACCGAAGCTCTGGCGCAACGCCTGTGCATGTCGGCCTCGACCCTGCGCCGGCGCCTGGCCGAGGAGGGCCAGACATACCAGGGGCTCAAGGACAGCGTGCGCAAGGAGCTGGCCATCGCCTGGCTGGCGGAACCTGCCATCAGCTTCGCCGAAATCGCCGCCCGGCTGGGGTTCGCCGATGCGAGCTCGTTCTACAAGGCGTTTCGCAAATGGTCGGGGTCCAATCCCGGGCATTACCGCAGTCTGATTCTCAACGAATCTCACTTGTAGGAGCAGCCTTCGGCAGCTCCAGAGATCGCGTTCGAAGGTTGGACCTTGGCCAAACCAGTCAAGCAACTTGATAACTTTGACCATTGCCCGAGACCCCGCGCAGAGCGAGTATTTCCCTGTTGGTTACGGTTCCCCCCACCTAACAAAAATACACAGGGACTCTGGCAATGCGCGATTACTTGTCTGCCGTTTCACAGTTCAACTATCAGCACTCCGTCGATGCCGCACTCGCAGGCAATCTGACCGCTCTCAACGCCTGCATCGAGTGTTGTGACCGGCATGCGCTGCCTGGGCGTATCGCGCTGTTCTGGGAAGGCCGTGACGGCACCAGCGCGACCTACACCTTCAACGAGCTGCAGGACAAAGCCGCGCGTTTTGCCAACTTCCTGCTGGCCCAGGGCGTGAAGAAAGGCGACAAGGTCGCCGGTCTCCTGCCACGCAATATCGAATTGCTGATCACCGTGTTCGCCACCTGGCGCATCGGCGCGGTGTATCAACCGTTGTTTACCGCCTTCGGCCCCAAGGCCATCGAGCATCGCCTGGGCAGTTCCGGGGCCAGGGTGGTGGTCACCGACGCGGTCAACCGCGCGAAACTCGCGGAGGTCGCCGACTGCCCGACCATCGTCACCGTCGCAGGCCCCAAGGGGCAGGGCATTGTCCGCGGCGATTACAGCTTCTGGGCCGAACTGGCCAACTACGCCAATGTCTGCGAGCCGGTGCTGCTGACCGGCGAAGACCCGTTCCTGCTGATGTTCACCTCGGGCACCACCGGCCCATCGAAAGCGTTGTCTGTGCCGCTCAAGGCCATCGTCGCCTTCCAGGGCTACACCCGTGACGCGGTGGATCTGCGGCCCGAAGATGCCTTCTGGAACCTGGCCGACCCGGGCTGGGCCTACGGCATCTATTTTGGCGTTACAGGTCCATTGGCCCTGGGGCACCCGATCACCTTCTACGATGGCCCGTTCACCTTGGAAAGCACCTGCCGGGTGATCAACAAATATGGAATCACCAACCTCACCGGCTCACCGACGGCGTATCGCCTGTTGATCGCCGGTGGCGACGAATTCGCCCGGTCGATCAAAGGCAAGCTGCGCATCGTCAGCAGCGCCGGCGAGCCGCTGAACCCGGAAGTGATCCGCTGGTTCGCCGATAATCTGGACGTGGTCATCCATGACCATTACGGCCAGACCGAGCTGGGCATGGTGCTGTGCAACCACCATGGCCTGGAGCACCCGATCCATATGGGCGCTGCCGGTTTTGCCTCGCCCGGCCACCGCATCGTGGTGCTGGATGACGACTACCAGGAACTGGGCGTCGGCCAGCCGGGCATTCTGGCCATCGACCGCAGCCAGTCGCCGATGTGCTGGTTCGCCGGTTACGAAGGCGTACCGACCAAGGCCTTCGTCGGCACTTATTACTTGAGCGGCGACACCGTCGAGTGGAACCCGGACGGCAGCATCAGCTTCGTCGGCCGTAGCGACGACGTGATCACCACCTCCGGCTACCGCGTCGGTCCGTTCGATGTGGAAAGCGCATTGATCGAGCACCCGGCGGTGGTGGAAGCCGCCGTGGTCGGCAAACCCGACCCGGAACGCACCGAGCTGGTCAAGGCGTTCGTCGTGATCTGCTCGCAATACCGCGCTACGCCGGAGCTGGCCGAAGAGTTGCGCCAATACGTGCGCAAGCGTCTGGCGGCTCACTCGTATCCGCGCGAAATCGAATTTGTCAGCGAGTTGCCGAAAACCCCAAGCGGCAAATTGCAGCGCTTTATCTTGCGCAACCAGGAAATCGCCAAGGCTCAAGAGGCCGCCGCGAAGAACGTTCCAGCTTGAAAAGGAAACAATGATGCAGATCGAAAACAAGGTTTTTCTCGTCACCGGTGGTGCTTCCGGGCTGGGTGCGGCCACCGCTGAGATGCTGGTCGCGGCCGGCGCCAAGGTGATGCTGGTGGACATGAACGCCGAAGCCGTCGCGGCCCAGGCCCAGCGACTGGGCGCGCAAAGCGTGGTGGCGGACATCAGCAACGAAGCCGCGGCCCAGGCCGCGGTACAGGCGACCGTCAAGGCCTTTGGCGGGCTCAATGGCCTGGTCAACTGCGCCGGCATCGTGCGCGGCGAAAAGATCCTCGGCAAGAATGGTCCGCACGCCCTGGAAAGCTTCAGCCAGGTGATCAACGTCAACCTGATCGGCAGCTTCAACATGCTGCGCCTGGCCTGCGCGGCGATTGCCGAGACTGAAGCGGACGCCGATGGCGAGCGCGGCGTGATCATCAACACCGCGTCCGCCGCGGCTTACGATGGCCAGATCGGCCAGGCGGCTTATTCGGCGTCCAAGGGAGCGATTGTCAGCCTGACCTTGCCCGCGGCCCGTGAACTGGCGCGCTTCGGCATCCGCGTAATGACCATCGCCCCGGGCATTTTCGAAACGCCGATGATGGCCGGCATGACCCAGGAAGTTCGCGACTCCCTGGCCGCCGGCGTACCGTTCCCGCCGCGCCTGGGCAAGCCTGCCGAGTACGCATCCCTGGTTCGGCATATCATTGAAAACAGCATGCTCAATGGCGAGGTGATCCGTCTCGACGGTGCCTTGCGCATGGCGGCCAAATAAGGAGGATTTGTCATGACTATAACCAACGATCCGATTGTTATCGTCAGCGCCGTCCGCACCCCGATGGGTGGTTTCCAGGGCGAACTGAAAAGCCTCACCGCGCCGCAACTCGGTGCCGCCGCGATCAAGGCCGCGGTTGAACGTGCCGGCGTTGCACGCGATGCCGTCGACGAAGTGCTGTTCGGCTGCGTCCTCCCTGCCGGCCAGGGCCAGGCGCCCGCGCGCCAGGCGGCGCTGGGTGCCGGGCTGGATAAGTCGACCCGTTGCACCACCCTCAACAAAATGTGCGGTTCGGGCATGGAAGCGGCCATCCTGGCCCATGACATGCTGGTGGCCGGCAGCGCCGAGGTGGTCATCGCCGGTGGCATGGAAAGCATGTCCAACGCGCCGTACCTGCTGGACCGCGCCCGTAGCGGCTACCGCATGGGGCATGGCCGGGTGCTCGATTCGATGTTCCTCGACGGCCTGGAAGATGCCTACGACAAGGGGCGCCTGATGGGCACCTTCGCCGAAGACTGCGCCGAAACCCACGGTTTCAGCCGTGAGGCCCAGGATGCGTTTGCGGTGGCTTCGACCACCCGCGCCCAGCAGGCGATCAAGGACGGCAGCTTCAAGGACGAGATCGTGCCGTTGACGGTCACCGTCGGTAAGGAACAGGTGACGATCAGCAACGACGAGCAGCCACCGAAAGCCCGGCTGGACAAGATCGCCTCGCTCAAGCCTGCGTTTCGCGATGGCGGGACCGTGACGGCGGCCAACTCCAGTTCGATCTCCGACGGCGCGGCGGCACTGGTGCTGATGCGCCGCTCCGAAGCCGACAAGCGTGGCCTCAAGCCGCTGGCGGTGATCCATGGCCATGCGGCCTTCGCCGATACCCCGGGCCTGTTCCCGGTGGCGCCGATTGGCGCGATCAAGAAGCTGATGAAGAAGACCGGTTGGTCGCTGGATCAGGTCGATCTGGTCGAAGTCAACGAAGCCTTCGCCGTGGTCGGCATGGCGGCGATGACCCACCTGGAAATTCCCCACGAGAAACTCAACGTGCACGGCGGCGCTTGCGCCCTGGGCCACCCGATCGGTGCGTCTGGCGCGCGGATTATCGTGACCTTGCTCTCGGCCCTGCGCCAGAAAGGCCTCAAGCGTGGTGTTGCAGCGATCTGCATCGGTGGTGGCGAAGCGACGGCCATGGCCGTGGAGTGCCTGTACTAATGCGATCCCTGTAGGAGCGAGCATGCTCGCTTCTACAGGGGGTAATTACATTTTCAAGGAATGGTCATGATCCCCAATGACGAACAACAGCAGATACGCGACGCGGCCCGGGACTTTGCCCAGGAACGGCTGAAACCGTTCGCGGCCGAGTGGGACCGTGAACACCGTTTCCCCAAGGAAGCCATCGCCGAGATGGGCCAGCTGGGCTTCTTCGGCATGCTGGTGCCGGAGCAGTGGGGCGGTTGCGATACCGGTTACCTGGCCTACGCCATGGCCCTGGAAGAAATCGCCGCAGGTGACGGTGCCTGCTCGACCATCATGAGCGTGCACAACTCGGTGGGTTGCGTGCCGATCCTCAACTACGGTAACGACGATCAGAAAGAGCGCTTTCTCAAACCGCTGGCCAGCGGCGCGATGCTCGGTGCTTTTGCCCTGACCGAACCCCAGGCCGGCTCCGACGCCAGCGGCCTGAAAACCCGTGCGCGCCTGGAAAGCGATCACTACGTTCTCAACGGCTGCAAGCAGTTCATCACCTCCGGGCAGAACGCCGCGGTGGTGATCGTGTTCGCCGTGACCGACCCGGCTGCTGGCAAGCGCGGCATCACGGCGTTCATCGTGCCCACCGATTCGCCAGGCTACAAAGTCGCCCGGGTCGAGGACAAGCTCGGCCAGCACGCCTCCGACACCTGCCAGATTCTCTTCGAAGACGTCAAAGTGCCCGTCGCCAACCGCTTGGGTGAAGAAGGCGAAGGCTACCGGATCGCCCTGGCCAACCTCGAAGGCGGGCGTGTTGGCATCGCCTCGCAATCAGTGGGCATGGCCCGCGCCGCGTTCGAAGCGGCCCGCGACTATGCCCGTGAGCGCGAGAGCTTCGGCAAGCCGATCATCGAGCACCAGGCCGTGGCCTTCCGCCTGGCGGACATGGCGACCCAGATCGCGGTGGCGCGGCAGATGGTGCATTACGCGGCGGCGCTGCGGGACAGCGGCAAGCCGGCGCTGGTGGAAGCGTCGATGGCCAAGCTGTTCGCCTCGGAAATGGCCGAGAAGGTATGCTCCTCGGCGCTGCAAACCCTTGGCGGTTACGGTTACTTGAACGACTTCCCGCTGGAGCGGATCTACCGCGACGTGCGGGTTTGCCAGATCTACGAAGGCACCAGCGATATTCAACGCATGGTCATTTCACGCAATCTTTGAAAAGGAAACCACTTGTGAGCTACGAAACGATTTTGCTGGAAACCCATGGCCGGGTCGGCCTGATTACCCTCAACCGCCCGCAGGCGCTGAACGCGTTGAACGCGCAGATCGTCAGCGAACTGAACCAGGCCCTCGACGGCTTCGAGGCCGACTCGAACATCGGCTGCATCGTCCTGACCGGATCGAAAAAGGCCTTTGCCGCCGGTGCCGACATCAAGGAAATGGCCGAGCTGACCTATCCGCAGATCTACATCGACGACCTGTTCAGCGACAGCGACCGCGTGGCCAACCGCCGCAAGCCGATCATCGCCGCGGTCAACGGTTTCGCCCTGGGCGGCGGCTGTGAGCTGGCGCTGATGTGCGATTTCATCCTGGCCGGCGATAACGCCAAATTCGGCCAGCCGGAAATCAACCTCGGCGTGTTGCCGGGCATGGGCGGTACCCAACGCCTGACCCGCGCCGTGGGCAAGGCCAAGGCCATGGAAATGTGCCTGAGCGGTCGCTTGATCGATGCCGTGGAAGCGGAGCGTTGCGGCATCGTGGCGCGCATCGTGCCAAGCGATGAATTGCTGGATGAAGCGCTGAAAGTCGCGGCGTTGATCGCCAGGAAATCGCTGCCGATTGCGATGATGGTCAAGGAAAGCGTCAACCGTGCCTTTGAAGTGAGCCTGTCCGAAGGCGTGCGCTTTGAGCGCCGGGTGTTCCATGCGGCGTTTGCGACGCAGGATCAGAAGGAAGGGATGGCGGCGTTCATTGCCAAGCGTGAGCCTGAGTTCCAAGGCAAGTAATGTAGCGTTTTCGCTGACGTCTTCGCGGGCGGCGATCCGACTTGCCCGCGAAGCTTTTAAGGCTTTACACCAGGTAGTTTTTGAGTTCCCGGGCAATCACCATCCGCTGAATCTCGCTCGACCCTTCATAGATCTGCGTAATTCGCGCATCCCGGTAATACTTCTCGACCGGGTAATCTTCCAGATAGCCATACCCGCCATGAATCTGAATCGCTGACGAGCAGACTTTCTCGGCCATTTCCGACGCAAACAGCTTTGCCTGCGAGGCCTCCGACAGACACGGCTTGCCGGCCGTGCGCAGGCGTGCCGCGTGCAGGATCATTAGCCGCGCGGCGTTCAGCTGCATGTGCATGTCGGCCAGCAGGTTGGCGATGCTCTGGTGTTCATTGATCGTTTTGCCGAACTGCACGCGCTCGCGCGAATAGGTCAGCGCCGCTTCGAATGCCGCGCGGGCAATGCCCAGTGCCTGGGCGGCGATGCCGATGCGGCCGCCTTCGAGGTTGGACAGGGCGATCGCCAGGCCCTTGCCGCGCTCACCCAACAGGTTGGCTTCTGGAATGCTGCAGTTGTTCAGGGTGACCGCGCAGGTGTCGGAAGCGCGGATGCCCATTTTGTGTTCGGTGCGGTCGACGATGAAGCCCGGGGTATCGGTGGGTACCAGGAACGCCGAAATGCCGCGCTTGCCCAGGTCCGGGTCGGTCACGGCAAACACGATGGCCAGCTTGGCCCGCTTGCCATTGCTGACAAACTGCTTGGCGCCGTTGATCACCCACTGGCCATCGCGCAATTCGGCGCGGGTGCGCAGGTTGTGCGCCTCGGAACCGGCTTGTGGTTCGGTCAGGCAGAAGCAACCAATCACCTGGCCGCTGGCCAGGTCCGCCAGCCAGGTCTGTTTCTGTTCTTCGCTGCCGTAGTTGAGCACTGGCCCGCAGCCCACCGAGTTGTGGATGCTCATGAACGCGCCGGTGGCGCCGTCGCCGGCGGAGATTTCTTCCACCGCCAGGGCATAGGCAACGTAATCGACATAGGTGCCGCCCCATTCTTCGGGCACCACCATGCCCAGCAGGCCCAGCTCACCCATCTTCGCCACCAGGGCGTCGTCGATCCAGCCGGCCTTTTCCCAGGCCTGGGCGTGGGGCGCGATTTCGCCACGGGCAAAGTCCCGGGCCATGTCGCGGATCATGACTTGTTCTTCAGTCAATTCGAGATCATGCATGGTTCAGCTCCCGCTCTCATCGAAACCGCTGAAGAAACTCGCTACGTGCTCGGCGTCCAGCGCCTGCAGGGTAGGCGGGTTCCAGCGCGGATTCTTGTCTTTCTCGATCAGCAAGGCGCGCACGCCTTCGATCAGGTCGCCGCGCTCGAACCACTGGCGGTCCAGGTGCAGCTCAAGGGCGAAGCACTGTTCAAGGCCCAGGTGCCGACCGCGGCGGAGCATTTCCAGGGTCACGCCCATGGCCAAAGGCGAGCGGGTCTGCAGCAGGTCGGCGGTGGTCGCGGCCCACTCATGGCTGTCGGCGACTGTTACTTCGCGCAGTTGCTCCACAATACTCGGCACATCGGGCAAGGCGAAGAAGTGGTCGATAGCCGGGCGCAAGGCGGCCAGCGGCGCATCGGGCAACTGTTGCACCCCGAGTTTCGCCAGCAGGCCCTGAAGGTCCTTCAGTGGCGTGTCATTCCACTGCAGTTGATCGAGTCGCTCATCCAGCGTGGTCAGTTTGCTGCTGTCCAGGTACCAATCGGCCAGACCGCAGTACAGCGCATCGGCCGCGCGGATCTGCACGCCGCTGACGCCCAGGTAAATCCCCAGCTCCCCGGGGATGCGCGGCAGGAAGTAGCTGCCGCCAACGTCCGGGAAATAACCGATGCCGACTTCAGGCATCGCCAACCGGCTTTTCTCGGTGACCACCCGCAGGTCGGCGCCTTGCACCAGGCCCATGCCGCCGCCCAGCACGAAGCCATCCATCAAGGCCAGCACCGGTTTGCGGTAATGGTGAATCGCGAGGTCGAGTGCGTATTCCTCGACGAAGAAATCTTCGTGCAGGGTGTCGCCGCTCTTGAAGCTGTCGTACAGCGAGCGAATGTCGCCACCGGCACAGAAGGCTTTTTCGCCGGCGCCGCGCAGCACCACGGCATGCACCTGGTCATCCTGCGCCCAGGCGTCGAGCTGACGCCGCAGGTCGCGGACCATTTCCAGGGTGATGGCGTTGAGGCCGGCGGGGCGGTTGAGGGTCAGGTGACCGATGTGGTTGCGAACCTCGGCCAGCACTTCGTTCTGCATGGCATCCATGGACGAAGTGCCCTTCGATAAAACCTGAGCAGTCATCACTAACTCCCTGCTTTTATTGTTCTTTATAGACAAGCTCGCGCGCGAGCGATGCCGGATCGTAACAGTGCAAATTTGCCTAGTACAACCGGGAAATGTGCAGGTGCTTTCTGCATTTTTGCAGAAGCCATTACAGGAAAACAGTCCGGTTCAAGCGCTACGGCTTAACACCTCCCCGATACTGCGCCGCCTGGCCTGCAATTCGGTGGCGTGGATCAGCTGTTCAAGGTCTTCAGGGGTAACGTCAATGAAGGCCTCCATCTGCGCCAGGGCCAGTTTCAGGTCCTGGGCGGTGATCGCCTGGCTGTCGACCGGAGGGTGGTCGGCGGGCACCACGGCCACCGGTTCGCTGGCGCGTTTCGGGTACCGGATGCGCGTCAGGTTGTTGTAGGCCAGGGCACTGAACAGCATGGTTGACGCGGCGAGCATCACCGGGCCCAGGGCTTTCCAGTCCATGGCAATGGTCGCGGGGTCGGCCAGGACCAACAGCAATGCCAGCGCCCCGGCTGGCGGGTGCAGGCAACGCAGCCAGCACATCACGATCAGCGCCATGCCCGCCGCCAGGCAAGCACTGCCCAGGGTCCGGCCGAGCACGTGGGCCACCAGCAGCGCTACCACCGCGGCGCTCAAGTAGCCGCCGAGTATCGACCAAGGTTGCGCGAGCGCGCCGGACGACACGGCAAACAGCAACACCGCCGAGGCACCCAGTGGACCAACCAGATGCTGCGCCACCTGCATGCCGAATACCTGAGCGCACAGCCAGACGCTGAACATCGTTCCCAAGGCCATGCCGATGGCGGCGCGACTCCATTCCGAAGGTCGGGTATTGATAGCAGCGGGCAACCAGCGAGCAAGCATGATGAACATCGTTCCAATAAAAAACCGAGTAAAAAAAAGGGCTTGCCTGGGAAACCCGGAAAGCCCTTGAAGGTGTTCCAACTGTTGGGGGAGGAACGATGACAGTGTGCCGTGCATTCTCGATGCTGACAAATTCATATTAATGAAGCTTTAGTTCATTATTTCTGATGTATCGTCACGCGCCGGCCACTCATGAAACACAGGAAACCGCCCATGGCCGTCAGCGCACTCAAGGCGTAGAACATGGTCGGTGCCGGGGTGTGCATCAACAGGAAACCGCAGATCACCGGGCTCAATGCGCCACCGAGGGCGGCCAGGTTCTGCGCGCCGTAGTAGCTGCCGCGCAGTTCTTCCGGGGCCAGGGTGTCGACGAAGAGGAATTCGGCCGGGTAGATGATCATTTCGCCAAGGGTGAAGATGAACATCGCCACGCACCAGCCCACCAGACTGTCGGCCAGGCTGAAACCGATCAGCCCGACAATGAACAGGCTGGTGCCGCCTGCGATCCAGTAACGCAGTTGCTCGCGGTTGAGGAAGCGACCGATCTGGTATTGCAGCAGGATCACACTGATCGCATTGCAGGCGAGCAGGGCCGCCATGGTTTCCAGGGCGCGCTTGGAATCTTCGGTGACCAGCAGGTATTGCGACAGGTACAGGGTGAAGCGTCCGTGCACCACGGTGCTGAGCAGGCAGCCGCAGGTGAACATGATCAACGTGCGGTCATTTTTCAGGGTGACCAGCGTCTTGAGGAAGCTCTGCGGTTGGCTGACTGTCGATGACTGTGCTGAGTCCCTGGGGATTCCCAGCATCAGGAAGATGCTGAAGAACGCGATGCCCCCGGCGATCAGGAACGGCGCGATCGGATAGACCCCGGCAATCACCACGCCGAGCATGGGGCCGGTGGCGTAGCCGATGTTGGTCAGGGTATAGCGCAGGGAAAACGCTTTGGCGCGTTGGCCCATGGGCAGGTTTTCGCTGAGGATCGCCTTGGAGCCGATCAGGAACAAGGCCGAGGCAGTCTCGGTGATGACCAGCGTCAGGGTGGTCAGGTAGAGGTTTTCGGCAAAGGTCAGCAGCACGAAGCCGATGGCGCTGGACAGCATCGCCAGGATCAGCAACCGGCGTTTTTCCAGGCGGTCGATGATGTAGCCGCCGTACAGGGCGAGCAGGGTGGCGATGAACACCGCGATGCCCAGCAGCAAGCCGACGTCCTGTTGGTTGAGGCCCAGTTTGTTGCTCAGGAACAGGGTGAGCAGCGGGCTGGTGATGGCGCGGCTGACGACGATGGTCAGCGACACGATCATCAGCCGGCGAATAACGAGCGAGTAAGTGGCCACGGGGGTGCAAATGTCCTTATTCAATGAGCTCTGACAGATCGTTCCCACGCTCTGCGTGGGAATGCCTCACCGGACGCTCTGCGTCCGCCTCTGGAACGCGGAGCGTTCCTGGCTGCGTTCCCACGCGGAGCATGGGAACGATCGAGGTTTCAATGGATGCCAATTCCTCCAGTCGCTGCATGCGCCCGCTCATGACAGGTAATCCCGATAATGCCGTTCAAACACGCACGCCGGATGATCCTCGGTCACGGGGGCTGCGGTTTGCGCCCACCACCTTGCGACTTCGGCGCCGGTGGCGATCCACACGTCATCGTGCTGCAAAAACCCTTCGAGCAATTCGCGCAACACCCCGATGCGCCCGGGCGTGGCAATGATTTCCGGGTGCAGGCGCAACACGTAGCACAAGCCAAAACGGTGGAAGCCGGCGAAGTCCATTTGCAGGTTGCCCAAGGTGTGGCTGTAGGAGGCGATCCGCGATTGCGCCGGCGGCACTGCCGGGCTGAGGTTGAAGGCGAAGTAGGGTTCGTCCTCCAGTTCGTAGTGCAACGGCAGCTCGATCAACTGGGCAGCTGTCGGGTGCGTGAACGGTAGGTCATCGCCGCGCCATGACGACGACCATTCAAAGCCCTGATCCTGCAGCGCCTCGATGAAGCCTGGGGCCGCGTTGCCGGCCGGAATGCGAAAACCGCTGGGGCGCTGGCCGGTCAGCGCGGTCAACGCGGCGCAACCCTTGGCCACCTCGGCGCTTTGTGCGCTGAGGTCGAGAGTGTCGTAGTTCTGGTGGCGATACCCGGCGCAGGCGATTTCATGCCCGCCGGCAGTGATTGCTCGAATGTGGCCGGGGTTTTCCTCGGCGACGATGCCGGGGACAAACCAGCTGCTGCAGACACCGAGCTCCTTGAACAGGCCGAGCAAACGCTCCACGCCGCGCTGGGTGCCGTAGCGCCAGACTGACAGGGTCTTGTCGCGTCCGGCCACGTCCGGGGCCTGGGTGAGAATGCCGTGGATGTCGTTGTAATCGACGGTCAGCACCACGGCGCAGCGATAGCCTTTGGGCCAGACGGTGGACTCAGCCATGGTGATGCTCCTTGAGCCACCAGCGGGCGACGTCACGGCAGGTGGCGAACCAGACGTCGTCGCGTTGGCGCATGTGTTCGAAGAGTTTTTCCAGCAACAGGATGCGCCCCGGTTTGCCGGTGATCTTGGGGTGGAACAGGGTGGTCAGGCACAACCCTTCGTTCATCGCACCGTCGTATTCGCGGCACCAGTTGTCCAGGGTCAGCGCGTAGCTGGCGGTGCGGTCCAGCCCGGACGGGAAGTCCGGAGCCCGGGTGTAGGCGATGGAGGCGTAGTCGTCCATTTCCCAGCGCCCGGGGATTTCCACCAGCGGCGTGGCGTGGCCCGGCACGTTGACCAGGTACGGCCGATCATCGCCGCGCATGCTGCTGGAGTAGGTCACGCCGGCTTCCACCAGCATGGCCGGGGTTTCGGCGCGCCAGTCGCCGGAGGGCGTGCGGAAGCCTTCGGCGCGGATGTGCAAGTGCTTCCAGAAGACCTCGCGGGAGCGTTTCATCACGTCCTTTTGCTGGTCCAGCGTCAGGGCGTAGAAGGATTCATGTTTGTAGCCGTGATAAGCCACCTCATGCCCGCGCTCGACAATTGCCTGGCACTGTTTTGGCCAGTTCTCCACGACCCAGGCCGGGACGAAGAACGTCGTCGGCAGGCGGAATTCGTCGAGCAAATCGAGAATCCGCGGCAATGCCCGGTAGGGGCCGTAGCCACCGAATCCGAAGTACTCAGGCTTGCGCCAGATCGAGCCGTTGAGCATGGCATCGCCGGTCGGGCCGTCGAGGTCGAAGGCCAGGGCCAGGCAGGCCTTGTGCTGGTCGGGCCAGGTGGGTTGGGGTGAGGAGGACATCGTTGCGCTCCGCTATCTATGGGTAAACGCACACCCTGTAGGAGCCGGCTTGCCAGCGAAGGCGGTGTGTCAGCAACATGGGGGTTGTCTGGCATTACGCCTTCGCTGGCAAGCCAGCTCCTACAGGGCAAGCATTACTTGCCGGCGTTGATGGTCACGGTCTTGATCGCGCCCAGTTCCAGGTCCCACTTCTTCAGGATCGCCTGGTAGCTGCCGTCATCGACCATGCTCTGCAGCGCTACCTTCACCGCTTCGCTGAGCTCAGGTTTTTTCTTGCTCACGCCAAGGCCGGTGAACTGCGAGGAGATCGGCAGGCCCACGGTCTTGTACATGTCCTTTTCCTGGGTCTTGAGGTACGGCAGGGTTTCGCTGCCCTGCATGGCCGCATCGATACGGCTCTGGCGCAGTTGCGCGCGGGCATCGGCCGAGCCTTCGGTGCCGATCACGTTGATCGCAGGCTTGCCCGCGGCTTCACAGTTGGCCTTGCTCCACTCGGCGATTTCCGCCGGGAAGGTGGTACGGCGGCTGGTGCCGACCTTCTTGCCGCACAGGTCGATGATCTCGTTGGTGGCCGCGTTTTTCTGCAGGGTGTAGAACTGCGGGCCGCTGGTGAAGTAGTCGACGAAGGTCACGCTGGCCTGGCGTTCCTTGGTATCGGTCATGCCCGACAGCACCATGTCCACGCGGTCGGTGGTCAGGGCGTTGATCATTTGCTCGAAGCCGGTTTCCTGCCATTTGATCTTCACCCCCAGGCGTTCGGCCAGGGCGTTGCCCAGGTCAACGTCCAGCCCGGTGAGGGTGTTGGTGGCCGGGTCCTTGAAGTCCATCGGCGGATAGTTGGGCATGATCGCGACGACGATCTCGCCTTTTTCCTTGATGCTGGCCGGCAACTCGGCGGCCATGGTGAAGCTGGATGCCATAACGCCTGCGAGTACTGCTGGAATAACGAAGTTCTTCATGGGTCGTTCTCTTATGTGTGTTGTAACGCCAGTTGGCGTTCAGGTTCGAACGGCAGAAATGAAGCTTTGGGTGCGTGGGTTTTGCGGACTTATTAGTATTTCTTCGGGGCTTCCTGCCTCCACGATCTGCCCGCCGTCCATGAACACCATGCGGTTGGACACTTCGCGAGCGAAGCCCAGTTCATGGGTGACGACGATCATGGTCATGCCGGTCTGCGCCAGATCGCGCATCACCGACAGCACCTCACCGACCAGTTCCGGGTCGAGTGCCGAAGTGGGTTCATCGAACAGCATCAGCTTGGGGCGCATGGCCAGGGCGCGGGCAATCGCCACCCGCTGTTGCTGGCCACCCGAGAGTTCGATCGGGTAGCTGTTGCGCTTGTCGGCAAGGCCGACCCGGGCCAACAATTCCACGGCTTCTTCATGCGCCTCCTTGGGCGAACGCTTGAGCACCTGGCAGGGCCCTTCGATGATGTTTTGCAGCACGGTCATGTGCGGGAACAGGTTGAAGCGCTGGAACACCATGCCGGTGGATAGGCGCTGGCGGGCGATCTGCGTTTCGTTGAGTTCGTGCAGCTTGTTGCCGACGATGCGGTAACCCACCAGTTCGCCGTCGACCCAGAGGCCGCCCTTGTCGATCTTTTCCAGCTGGTTCACGCAGCGCAGCAAGGTGCTCTTGCCCGAGCCCGACGGCCCGATGATGCACAGCACTTCGCCTTGCTCGACTTCGATATTGATGTCCTTGAGGGCGTGGAAATGGTCGTAGTACTTGTTCAGGCTCACGGCCTTGACGATGCTTCTCATGTCGGATTCCTCAAGAACGCTTGCCGGCACCGCGGGCGAAACGACGCTCCAGGCGGCTTTGACCAAAGGACAGGACGGTGACGGTGGCCAGGTACCAGATACCGGCGACGATCAGCAGCTCCATCACGCGAGCGTTGGCGTAGTAGATGTTCTGGGCGTTGTAGAGCAGTTCCGAGTACTGGATCACGCTCGCCAGCGAAGTCATTTTCACCATGCCGATGAACTCGTTGCCCACCGGCGGAATGATGATCCGCATGGCTTGGGGCAGGATGATCCGGCGCAAGGCCTGCAGGCGCGGCATGCCGATCGACTTGGCCGCTTCGTACTGTCCGGTATCCACCGAGAGCAGGCCGGCGCGCACCACTTCGGCGGTGTAGGCGCCCTGGTTGATGCTCAAGCCGAGCAGGGCGGCCACGAAGGGCGTCATCAGGCTCACGGTGTCCAGTTCGAACAGGCCGGGGATGCCGATGGTGGGGAAGATCAACGCCAGGTTGAACCACAACAGCAGTTGCAGGATCAGCGGCGTGCCGCGAAACAGCCAGGTGTAGGTCACCGCCACGTAGCGCAGGATCGGGTTGGCCGACATGCGCATGATCGCGGTGATCACCCCGAACACGATACCCAGCGCCATCGCCAGCACCGCCATGACGATGGTGTTGAGCAAGCCCCACATGATTGCCTGGGAGGTGAGGAACTGGCCGATGTACGACCATTCGATCTTGCCTTCGGCAAAAGCCCGCACCAGGCCGATGATGGCAATGACAATCACCGTGGCGAAGAAAATCCGTCCGTAGTAACGCCGCGGCACATGATCGTACTGGGTAATGTCGAACTGGTTTTCCGCCAGTTTGCGCTCCGCCTGGAGTCGTTCTGCTTGTGTCTGGCTCATGGTTGTTTCTCCGTACACGTTATTTCAGGTCAAACACCAATCCCTTGTAGGCGCTGGCTTGCCAGCGAAGACGGCGGCACAGTCAACATCGAAGTTGATTGAAAATCCGCTTTCGCTGGCAAGCCAGCTCCTACAGGTTTTGTGTTTTGGCTCAGAGGCGCAAGCCCTGATAGTCCTCGGTCCAGGCCTGCTGGGCGGCGAGGGCGGTTTTCAGGCGGGCGATCTGTTCGCGTACCTGTTGCGGCGCGGTGCCGCCCCAACCACTGCGTGCAGCAATGGCGGCTTCCAGGGTCAGACTGTCGCGCACCTGCGCCGTCAGGCGCGGGTCGATCTCGGCCAGCAACGCAGGCGACGCTTCCCACAGTTCGATGTCGTGTTTCTCGCAGGCCTGGACCAGCGCCCCGGTGATTTCGTGAGCTTCCTTGAACGGCACGCCGCGCACCGCCAGCCAGTCGGCGACTTCGGTGGCGAGGGTAAACCCCAGGGGCGCCTGGCGCCGCAATTCTTCGACGTTGACCTTCATGGTCGCCACCATCCCGGCCATGGCCGGCAGCACCAGCAGCAGGGTGTCGACGCTGTCGAGCACGCCGTGCTTGTCTTCGCTCAAGTCGCGGTTGTAGGACAGCGGCAGGGATTTGAGGGTGGACAGCAGACCGGTCAGGTTGCCGATCAGGCGGCCGGCCTTGCCCCGGGCCAGTTCGGCGATGTCCGGGTTTTTCTTCTGCGGCATGATCGAACTGCCGGTGGCGTAGGCGTCGTCCAGGGCGACCCAACGGAACTGGCGCGAGGACCACAGGCAGAACTCTTCGGCGAGCCGGGAAATGTTGACCCCAAGCATGCTGGCGATGAACAGGAACTCGGCGACGTGATCGCGGCTGGCGACGGCGTCGATGGAGTTTTCACACACCCCGCGGTAACCCATCTCCTGCGCCGACTGCTGTGGCAGGCGCGCAATGGCCGAGCCCGCCATCGCTGCCGCGCCCAGTGGCGACAGCGAGGTACGCACATCCCAGTCCACCAGGCGCTGGACGTCGCGCAGCATCGATTGGGCGTGGGCCAGCAAGTGATGGGCAAACACGATCGGCTGTGCTTGCTGCAAGTGGGTGAAACCGGGGCAGATGCTTTCGATGTGTTGCTCGGCCTGCTCCACCAGCGCCTGCTGCAAGGCCAGCACTTCAACAGCCAGGGTGCGCACATGGTCACGCAGGAACAGCCGCAGATCGTTGGCGGTCTGGTCGTTGCGCGAGCGTCCGGCGCGCAGCTTGCCACCCAGCGCGCCAAGACGCTCGGTCAGCAGGCGTTCGATGAAGGTGTGGACGTCTTCGTCGTCGAGGGTTGGGCGGATGCTGCCGGCGCGAAAATCAGCACCGATGCCTTCCAGGGCGTCGAGCATGGTCCGGGTTTCCTGTTCGCTCAGAAGCCCGGCGCGCTGCAGTTCCCGGGCATGGGCCTTGGAGCCGGCGAGGTCATACGGGGTCAGGCGAAAGTAGCGTTCCGGGCAACGGGACAGCGCGGCCAGGGCTTCGGACGGACCGCTTTTGAAGCGTGCTCCCCAGAGACGGTCGGTGGTTTGAGACATTGTTGTTTTCCTCGTCGATAAGCGGATTGAAATCGCAGTGCCGGATTGCCGCGAGTGCCGAAGAGCATTCGGGCGCATTCAGGCCAAATCAGTTTTCAAGGGCAGGGGAAAAAACGCGGTTGCCGGGTGGCCGAAGCTGATCGTAGTGTCAGCTTTTATTGTTTGGAGAACAGCCAGTTGGCACTGATGTTCGGGAATTTTTTGGCGGTTGCCAAGCCTGGTTTTCTGTGTTCATTATTATTAGGCCAGCTATGTTTTTGTTGTTGGACACAGGTTGTTGAATATGGCGCCAGAGGTAAATAAGCATTATGGAAACCCCACTTTCCAATTCCGGAAACCCGCCACCGAAAACGCTGCAACGGGCACCGCTGGCCCTCAGTGGGCTGGATTTCAAGCTGCTCAAGGTGTTCAAGGCGGTGGTCGAGGCCGGCGGTTTTAGTGCGGCGCAAAATGAGTTGAATGTGGGCTTGGCGGCGATCAGCAAACAAATCTCCGACCTGGAGATCCGTATCGGTATGCGCCTGTGCACCCGAGGTCGCGAGGGTTTCCACCTGACCGAAGAAGGGCGCTTGGTGTATCAGGCTTCGATTGATTTATTTGCCTCGGTCGACAACTTCCGCGATCGCCTTAGTTCAGCTCAAAACGAACTGGTCGGCGATCTTGGAGTGGGCATTATTGATAACACTATCTCCGACGACAATTCGCCTCTAGTTGCCGCGCTTAGAAGCATGAATGAGCACTCGCCGAAAGTTCGATTGCAACTTCAGGCGGCGCAGCTGGATGAAATTGAGCGGGGTGTCGTAGAGGGCCGGTTAGTTGCCGGGATTGTGCCGGTTTATCAAAAGCGCGAAGAATTTGATTACTTTGCGCTGTATGAGGAGCGCTCGCACGTTTATTGCGCTGTTGGCCACCCGTTATTCACTCTGGCAGACGCACAAACAGGCGCCGATGTGCTCAAGGACTACGCGTGCATCAACCACCGTTACGCGATCCATCGCGACAAACTCTACTTCACCCACTACGACAGCTTTTCCGCCTCGGCGACCCAGGTAGAAGCCGTGGCGCTGCTGATCAAGACCGGCCGCTTCGTGGGTTTCCTGCCGCAGCATTACGCGGCACCCATGGTCGATCGCGCAGAGTTTCGCGCGATACGCCCTGACCTGATCAGCATTGTCACACCGTTCAATCTGATCCTGCGTCACAACACGGTGCGCAGCCCGTTGGTCAAGGCGTTTGCCCAGGCGTTGGGCGTGGACTTGAAGAGTAACTAACGGGCAACGCTTATTGTTATGCGACCCCCTGTGCCGCCGGCCATTGCTGATAAGGAATCGGCAACTTGCGCGACTCGCCGCGGCCCATCGGGAAGTACAGGAAACCATTGCGCGCCAGGCGTTCGGCATCGTACAGGTTGCGGCCGTCGAAGATTACCGGTGCAGTAAGGCGCTGGCGGATCAGGTCGAAATCCGGGGCCTTGAACTGTTGCCATTCGGTGCAAATGATCAGCGCATCCGCACCGTTGAGTACCGATTCCGGCGTGCCCATGAGCATCAGCCGGGTTTCATCGGGGTACAGTTTCTGGGTCTCCTGCATGGCTTCCGGGTCGAACGCTCGCACGTTGGCACCGGCGGCCCATAGCGCTTCGAGCAGCACCCGGCTTGGCGCATCGCGCATGTCGTCGGTGTTGGGTTTGAACGCCAGCCCCCACAGGGCAAAGGTCTTGCCGCGCAAATCGCCCTGGTAGAAAGCCTTGATGCGTTCGTACAACTTGTGTTTCTGCCGCTGGTTGATGGCTTCCACCGCTTGCAGCAGGTCGCTGGTGCAATTGGCCTCTGCGGCGCTGTGGATCAGGGCGCGCATGTCCTTGGGGAAGCAGGAGCCGCCATAACCGCAGCCGGGGTAGATAAAGTGGTAGCCGATGCGCGAGTCGGCGCCGATGCCCAGGCGCACCGATTCGATGTCGGCACCCAGGTGTTCGGCCAGTTCGGCGATCTGGTTGATGAAGCTGATCTTGGTCGCCAGCATGCAGTTGGCGGCGTATTTGGTCAGCTCGGCGCTACGCAGGTCCATGAACATGATGCGTTCATGGTTGCGGTTGAACGGTGCGTACAGGTCACGCATCACCTCGCGCACGTCTTCACGTTCGCAGCCAATGACGATACGGTCCGGGCGCCGGCAATCGGCCACCGCCGAGCCTTCCTTGAGAAACTCGGGATTGGAGACGATATCGAACTGCAACAGCCGCCCGACCTTGATCAGGCACTTGTCGATATGCGCGCGCAGGGCATCGCCAGTCCCCACCGGCACCGTGGACTTCTCCACCAGGATCAGCGGTTGTTCGCGGTGCCGCGCCACCGCCTCGCCCACCGCCATCACCTGACTCAGGTCTGCCGAGCCATCGTCGCGCGATGGCGTACCGACCGCGATGAACAGCACCTGGCCATGTTGCACCGCGAGTTTCTCATCGCTGGTGAACTGCAAACGACGGGCGTCCAGGCCCTCGCGCACCAGGCTGGCCAGCCCGGGCTCGAAAATGCTCACGTGGCCTTGTCGCAGCGACTCGACCTTTTTCTCGTCGACGTCCATGCAGACCACGTCGTGGCCGACTTCAGCCAGAACGGCCGCTTGCACCAGGCCAACGTAGCCGCTACCCAACACACTGATTCTCATGGTTTGCTCCTGCCCCGATCGAGTCCGGTCAAGGTTTAGCAGCGCCATGTTTCAATTCGTCTATCGCTTCGTCGGCCAAATTGGTCGTTGCCGGCAGAGCATTTGACTTTCAAGGCCATGACCGGCAGCGTAGCGGCCATCGCTGTCTAACACCGTTTTCTGCTTCCTCTTTCTTCAAGGCCGTTTCGTTTGACTGACTTACCTGCTGCTGATCCAAAAGCCGCCAAACCCAATCCCCTGACCCTGTATCTGGCACGGCTGGCGCCCTCCAGCCAGCTGACCATGCGTTATGTCCTGCAGGACGCCGCCGACCGCCTGGGCTACGAAGAGGTGAATCTCGAGGAGATTGCCTGGCACGACCTGCAACCCGAAGACGTCATCGCCCTGGTCGCCACGTTGCGCACCGACGGTTATGCGCCCAACACGTCGTCGTTGTACGTCAATGCGGTGCGCGGCGTGATGAACGAAGCGTGGCGCATGAGCCTGATCAGCCAGGAACACTTGCTGAAAATGCGCTCGGTCAAGGGGATCGCCGGCACGCGCCTGTCCCAGGGGCGCAACCTGCGGCGCTCATTGATCCAGGAATTGATGGAAGTCTGCGCCGCCGATCCTCGGCCACAAGGCCTGCGGGACGCCGCCATCATCGCGATCCTGTACGGCTCGGGCATGCGCAAATCGGAGTCGGTGAACCTCGACCTCAACCAGGTCGACTTCAATGAGCGCAGCCTGCGCGTGACGGCCAAGGGTAACAAGCAGTTGATCAAGTACGCCCCGGCCTGGGCCTTCGCCAAACTCGATGCCTGGCTGGAACTGCGCCGCTCGATGCTCAAGGAAGGCGAAGAGGACGACCCGTTCCTGTTCAACCGTATCCGCCGTGGCAGTCACATCACCCGTGAGCGCATCACCAAGCACGCGATCTATTACATCGCCCGGCAGCGGGGCACGCAGGTGGGGGTGAAAATCATGCCCCATGATTTTCGCCGCTCGTTCATCACCCGGGTGATTGAAGAACACGACCTGTCCATCGCGCAAAAACTGGCGCATCACAGCAATATCCAGACCACGGCCAACTACGATGTGCGCGACGACAACGAGCGGCGCCGGGCGGTGGACCGCTTCGATCTTTGACCGCTTTGATCAAGGCTCGCTCAGCACATGCGCATGGCCGATGGTCGAGACCTGGACGGCGCTGCCGGCAGGCGGCGCATACATGCCGGAACTGCGTACCAGCAATGATCGGCCGATGGGCTGATCGGGGGCGCGAGGCTGCAACTCCACGGTCAGGGTGCAGGTGTTGCCGCTGAAATCCCGGTCGATCACCCTGGCCCGGCAGCCAGCGGCACCTGTGTCGTCGGGCAAAACGCTGGCCAGTTGCAACTGTTCGGGCCTCAGCATGATCTGCGCGCTGTGGTTGTTGCGGTGATTGTTGACCGGTATCCGGCCCAGGTCGCAGTGCGCCCAGCCAGCCTCGATCCGGGCCGGCATGACCACGGCGTCGCCGAGAAACAGCGCGGTCTGTTCGTCTTCGGGGTAGCGATAGAGGTCCAGCGGATGGCCTGACTGCACCAGCCGGCCATGGCGCATCACTGCCAGTTGATCGGCGAAGGACAAGGCTTCGCTCTGATCATGGGTGACCAGGATGGTGGTGACCCCCGCATCTTCCAGCAGGCGCGCGACCATCTTGCGCATGACGGCGCGCAAGCCTGTGTCGAGTGCCGAAAACGGCTCGTCCAGCAACATCAGGCGCGGCTGCTGCGCCAGCGCCCGTGCCAGTGCCACACGTTGCTGCTGGCCGCCGGACAGCTCGTGGGGCCAGCGCTCGGCCATGTTCGAATCGAGGGCCACGCTGTCCATCAACTGAGCGACTCGCTCATGCTTTTCGTTGCCCTTGATCGACAAGCCGAAGCCGATGTTGGCAGCCACCGTCATGTGCGGGAACAAGGCGCCGTCCTGCGGGACATAGCCAATCAGGCGTTGGTGCGCCGGTACTTCATGGGTGCTGTCGACCAGGGTTTGACCATTGAGCGACAAGCGCCCGGAGTCGGGGAACTCGAAGCCGGCAATCATGCGCAGCAAGGTGGTCTTGCCCGAGCCCGAGGGACCGACAATGACCGTGCGGCTGCCGCTGGGCACCGAGAGGCTTACATTATCCAGGGCTCTATGGGTGCCGTAGGATTTGTTCAGTGAATGCAGTTCTAGAGTGCTCATCGGCCAGCCGTTTTTTTCGATTGGTGATAAAGGAGCCCGGTCAGTGGCAGCGACAACAGGATCATCAGCAGGGCATAGGGCGCCGCCGCGACATAGTCGATTTCGCTGGTCATCGCCCAGAACCCGGTCGCCAGGGTCCGGGTGCCATTGGGCGCGAGCAACAGGGTGGCCGTCAGTTCGTTGGTGATCGCCAGGAACACCAACGCAGCGCCAGCCGCAGCCCCCGGAGCGGCCAGGCGCAGGGTGATCAGCCACAACGCGCGGGCTGGGGAGCGACCCAGGCTGCGGGCCACGTTTTCCAGTTCCACGGGGGCCTGGGCGATGCCGGCGCGCAAGCTCACCAGGGCCCGGGGCAAGAACATCAGCAGATAAGCCAGGAGCACGGTGATGGTGGTCTGGTAGATCGGCCGGGCAAAGTGAATGGTCACGGTTACCAGTGCCAACGCCACGACGATGCCCGGCAAGGAGCTGGTGATGTAGTTGCAGCTTTCCAGTACCCGTTGCAAGCGACCAGGATAACGGATCGACAGCCAGGCAATCGGAATGGCGGCGCAGGTGGTCAGGGCGGCGCCCGCGACGCCCAGCAGCAGGGTCTGTTGCAGCGCCGGCAGCAGTTCGTCCAGGTCCCAGGCTTGCACACCGCCGGCGATCAACCACCGGCCCAGGGTGATCAAGGGCACACCCAGCGCCAGGACGCAGGTGGCGGCCTGCAAAACCAGTGCAAGCACCCTGGCGGGGGATTTCAGGCACACCACCCGTTGCTCACGGGCGCTACCGGAGCCCACGCGGGCATAGCGCGCATGGCCCCGTGCGGTGGATTCCACAGTCAGCATCACCAGGCAACACAGGGCAAGCACACTGGCCAGCATGTGGGCGGCAGGCCCGTTGAAGGTGGACTTGAACTGATCGAAGATCGCGGTGGTGAAGGTGTCGAAGCGGATCATCGCGTACAGGCCGTACTCGGCCAGCAAATGCAGGCCGACCAGCAACGCGCCACCGCAAATGGCCAGGCGCAACTGCGGCAGCACCACGCGAAAAAACACCGCCCAGGGCTTCAGTCCAAGCGACTCGGCGACATCCTCGATGGCCGGGTCGAGGCGACGCAGCGTCGCGGCAATCGGCAGGTACAGAAACGGGAAGTAGGCAATGACCGACACCAGCACCCCGGCGAACAAGCCGTGGATCGGCGGCACCAGGCTGACCCAGGCATAGCTGTGGACAAAGGCTGGCACTGCCAGGGGCGCCGTCGCCAGTAACGACCACCAACGCCGCCCCGGCAAATCCGTGCGCTCGGTCAGCCAGGCCAGCGTCACGCCCAGCGCCACGCAAAGGGGAATCGTCAGCACCACCAGCAACACGGTGTTGGTCAACAACTCGCCCACCCGTGGCCGGAACACCAGTGTCACCACCGTGGACCAGCCCGTCTGCAAGGACACGCCGATGACGTAGGCAATCGGCAGCAGCGCCAGCACCGACACCAGCACCGACAAACCGATCACCCATGCGCCACCGCGGCTCGCGAACGCGCCGCGTGACCGTTTACGCAAATTTTCGGGTAACGCCTGGGCGGTACCCACCGGCAGGATTTCAGGCATCAATTAAAGCAGTCCCGCCTGAGTCATCAGCTCCACGGCTTTTTTACTGTCGAGTTTCGAGGCGTCGACAGACGGCGCGTCGAGCTGCTGCAAAGGCACCAGTTTAGGGTTGGATTCGGCGTTCTTGCCTACGGCGTATTCAAACGATTTACCGTTCTTGAGGATGGCCTGGCCGTCCTTGCCGGTGATCCATTTGAGGAACGCCTGGGCATTTTCCTTGTGCTTGCTGGAGGCCAGGACGCCGCCCCCGGAAATGCTCACGAACGCGCCCGGGTCCTTGTGCTTGAAATAGTGCAAGGCGGTATTGTTGCTGTTCTCGCCGGTCTTGGCCTGATCGACGAAGCTGTAATAGTGGTAGATCACGCCGCTGTCGATCTGCCCGGCGTTGACCGCCTTGAGCACCGAGCTGTTGCCCCGGTACGCGGTGAAGTTGGTTTTCATCGCCTTGAGCCAGTCCAGGGTGGCGGCTTCGCCTTTTTGTTCCAGCATGGCGGCGACGATCGCCTGGAAGTCGGCGCCACCGGGCGATGCGCCCCAGCGGCCTTTCCAGCTCGGTGCACCAAGGTCCATGATCGACTTGGGCAACTGGGCTTGGGGCAGTTTGCTCGGGTTGTAGACGAACACCGTGGAACGCGCAGCGATCCCCACCCATTTGCCGTGGGCCGGACGGTAGGCCGAGTCGACCTGCTCCAGGGTGGTTTTGTCCACGGGCGCAAACAAGCCTGCGTTATCGACCAGGACCATCGCCGGGGAGTTTTCGGTGAGGAACACATCGGCCGGCGAGTCGGCGCCTTCCTGTACGATCTGGTTGCCCATTTCGGTGTCATCGCCGTTGCGCAAGGTCACCGCAATACCGGTTTCCTGGGTAAAACCTTCGACCCAGGATTTGGTCAGGCTTTCATGCTGTGCGTTGTAGACCACGATACCGACCGTATCGGCGGCGTACGCCTGACCAGCACTCAGCAAAGCGGTGGCCAGCAAGGCCTTTTTGAGGAACGAAGGGATAGGGGACTTCATGCAGCGCCAGCTCCTGTTATTTTTGCTCTTGCAGGCTGATTCGAGTGAATCGAAAAAAGAAGGACTTCAATTATTCTAGATCAATACGAATCATTTGCAGATTAAGGCGCGGCTAATGTAGAGCCGCGAATGAGAAAAAATCGTCAAATTCTCGAGCCGACGAAGCCCGCTCCTACAGGTAATGCTGTTCACTTTAGTGGCTCGATGTGGAAAGAAAATCAAAAGCCAAAGTGAGGCGGCCTGACAGCCGACCTGAATGCAGGTCTGTCCGGGATCTGATCGTTCCCACGCAGAGCGTGGGAACGATCAATTCTCGAGCCGACAAAGCCCGCTCCCACAGGGGTATTGCGTCATGGGTTGGCATTTGCCGAAGGACAACCTTTTTGCGTACCGGCCGCTGCCTGGCTGATCAGCGCGGCCAGGCGCCTGACGTTGTTCTGCTGCGCGGCTACCAGCTCATCGATCGATGGGCCCGACGGCGTCTGCAGGGTGCTGCGGCAATTTTCCATGACGTCTTCATGGCCATTGCTGCTGCGAAGGCGCCATTTCACGTCGAGCAATCCGTACTGGCCGGGAATCGAATCGAAGCGCTGGACCTCCACGCGCACCGACAATTTGCGTTGCGGATTGTTGTTGATCATCTGGTCGACCAAGGCACTGCGTAATTCATCCACCAGGCTGGCCCCCCACCAGTCGGTTTCCAGGATCGCCATGCCGGTATTGCCCTGGCGCACGACGATCTGCGGGCGATCGACCTGCGGCGGGACAGTGAGCAACTCAATCTGGATATCCGCGGAGCTGCGTGAACTGCCCGTCAGTTGGGCCGGGGTCAGGGTGTGGAACTGGATCGGATCGCTGCGGCAGGCGGCGAGCAACGACAACGCGGCAACCAAGGTGAATTTCAGCGGAAAAGCCATGAATGTTGCTCCTGTGGTCATTTGCTCGGCGGCCCTTGCAGATCGATCGGCGCGGCATTGTTCGGACGACCGCGAATCAGCGATTCCGGATGTCGGCCCAGGTAATCCGCCAGATCACGCAAGGCGCGCGACGTACGTCCGAGTTCGTCCATGGTCTGGCCAAGTTTTTCCCGTTGCGGCGAGTCTTCGGCAAGCGTCGAATTGGCCGATTGCAGGGTCGTGCTGGCCGATTGCAGGGTTTTGCTGACATCGCCCAGGGCGCTTTGCACGCTAGGCAGGGTCTTGGCATTGAATTGCGCCAGACTCTTGCGCATTTCGACGAGGTTGCTGTCCAGATTGCCGGCGATCCGTTCGATGGGCAGTTGATTGATCTTGGTGACCATGGCCTCGAGCTTTTCCTGCAATTGTTCGAGGCTGCCAGGTACGGTGGGCAGGACGACCGGTCGCAACGTCGGATCAAAGGCGACTTTCTCCGCTTTGGGGTAGAAGTCCAGGGAAATGTAGAGCTGACCGGTCAACAGGTTGCCGGTGCGGGCCTGGGCGCGCAGGCCATTCTCGATGAAGGTGCCGATCACGCGTACGCCCGCGGCTTCGTTGTTAGGGTCATGATTGAGCACCTTGAGCATCTTGGTGTGCGCCTGGCCCAGGCGTTGCGGGTAAATCACGATGCCTACGTTGACCGGGAAGGTGCGTTTTTTCTCGTCGAAATCCAGGTTGACCGAGACCACCTTGCCGATATCAATACCCAGGAACTCCACCGGCGCATCAACCTTTAGCCCGCGCAAGGCCTGATCAAAGCGCAGCACCATGAACTGCGCCTTGCCATTGGGCGGGGCGAGGGCGGTCAGTTGGTCGGGGAACAGTTCGTAGGCATAATCTTCCGGGGCCTGCTTGTCGTTGGGACTGTACTCCGGAGCGCGAAAGGCGATGCCGCCGACCAATAGGGACGACAAGGACTCGGTCTTGACCGCAAAGCCGTTGGCGCCAACGCTCACGTCGACACCGCTGGCGTTCCAGAAGCGGGTGTTCTCGGTAACGTACTGATCATTGGGCGCATGGATGAACAATTCGATGTTCACGCCCTTGCCGTCGGGGTCCAGCGCGTAGGCCACCACTTGGCCGACCGGTATCTTGCGGTAGTAGACCGGAGAGCCGATATCCAGCGAGCCCAGATCCTGGGTGTGCAGGGTGAAACGCTTGCCTGGCTCGCCGTAGGTGATCGGCGGCGGGTTTTCCAGGCCTGTGAAGTGCTTCGCCCGCGCATTGTCCTGGCCGATATCGGCGCCGATGTAGTCCCCGGATAACAGCGTGTCGATACCCGACACCCCACCAGCGCCGATCCGCGGCCGTACCACCCAGAACTTCGAGTCTTTACGGGTAAAACTTTCCGCCTGTTTGGCCAGTTTGATGGTGGCGTTCACGCTTTTCTGGTCGTCGCTCAGTTCCACGTCAGAGACTTGGCCGATCACCACGTTGCGGTATTTGACCTCGGTCTTGTTGGCGGTCAGGCCGCCACCGGTCTTGAACGTGACGGTGATGGTCGGCCCCTCCTGCAAGATGCTGTGGACCACCAGCGATATCCCTATCAGCACGGCAACAATCGGCACGATCCACACCAGCGAAAAGCCGAAGCGGCGGGTCTTGATCGGAGCCTGCCCGGGAACCAGCGGCCCGTCAGTGGCTTGTGACTTCATCCGTGACCTCCTCATTTAATGGTTTTTGCCGCTCTTTATCCCAGATCAGTCGCGGATCGAAACTCATCGCCGAGAGCATGGTGAACACCACCACCAGACCAAAGAACAGGATGCCCGGTCGCGGTTCGATATCGGCCAGGGCCTGGAATTTCACCAGGGAGGCCACCAGGGCGACCACGATGACGTCAAGCATCGACCAATAACCGATGAGCTCGACAAAACGGTACATTTGCGAGCGCTCGCGCAGTGCCCACTGGCTGTCGCGCTGAACGGTCACCAGCAGCAGCGTCAGGGCGACGAACTTGACGCCTGGCACCGCGATGCTGGCGATGAAAATGATCAGGGCGATGTCCCAGGCGCCGTGCTGCCAGAACTCGATCACGCCGCTCATGATGGTGCTGTCGGCGCCATTGCCGACCATCTTGGTGTTCATCACCGGCAACAGGTTGGCTGGGATGTAAAACACCAGGGCGGTGAACATATAGGCCCAGGTCCGGGTCAACGAGTTGGTTTTACGTCGATGCAGGGGGGCGCCACAGCGCTCGCATTCGTGGGGTTCCAAGGTCATGTCGCAGGCCAGGCCGCAGCTGTGGCACAGGCACAGGTTGAGATCGCTGGCGACGGGAGGTGTTGTCATACAATGTCCCACAGTTCACGGATGTCGCGGCCGGCAATGCGGATCATCATCAGGCTGAGGATCGCCAGGGCAAACAGACCGATGCCGGGCAGTACATCCAGCAACCCGGCGAGCTTGATCACCGCGACCATTGCCCCCAGCAGGCAGACTTCCAGCATGCTCCAGGGCCTGAGGGTTTCCAGCCAGCGCATGCAGAACCTGAAACCGGGTGAACGCCTGCGGGCGAGGGCGAAACCCAGGACCCAGATCAAGAGCACCAACTGGAAAATCGGCGCGATGATCATGGCGATCGCGGCCACCATGGCGATGAAGGTGATGGGGCCCTGGCTCAATGCCAGCACCGAATCCCAGAGTGTTGCACTATTTTTCAGGCCTTTGAGGCTGATGCTCATGACCGGATAGAAATTGGCAAAGATCCACAGCATCAATGCGGTGAAGGTCAACGCCAGACGCTGTTCCACCGTCAGGCCGTTATAGCGCTGTAGCACACCGCCGCAGCGCGTACACAGGGTTTTCTGATGTTTGGCGAGCGTGACTTTTTCATACACGCAGTCGCAGTGCTCGCAGATGATCAGTTGATCAGTAGTTGCCATGGGCCAGGCTCAACAGGAGGCAGGAAGTTCAGAGCACCCCCTCAATATAGAAGTGACTCGCGATTGAGCAAATCGAAAGGCCGAACAAGGCGATGGGGAAGGGCGTCGATTCCGAGTAGGAGCTGGCGCAGGCTGCGATCTTTTGCTTTTGCTTTTGCTTTTAAACAACAAAATCAAAAGATCGCAGCCTGCGCCAGCTCCTACAGGAATGTACAGAGGGGTTAGCCGAGCACTTCGCGCATCCGGTACCAGAGCATGCCCAGGGCCAGCAGTGGCGAACGCAGGGCGCGGCCGCCCGGGAAGGTCATGTGGGGGACGGCGCTGAACAGGTCGAAACCGCGGCTGTGGCCGGCCTGGATCGCTTCGCCCAGCAGCTTCGCGCACCAGTGGGTCACGTTGAGGCCATGGCCGGAGTATCCCTGGGCGTAGAACACGTTCGGGTGCTGGCGCAGGCGCCCGACCTGAGGGAATCGATTGGCCGTGATGCCGATCTTGCCGCCCCATTGATAGTCGATGCGCACATTCGCCAACTGGGGGAACACCTTGAGCATCTGCGGGCGCATGTAGGCGCTGATATCCGCAGGGTCACGGCCGGAGTAATGGCAGGCGCCGCCGAACAACAGGCGCCGGTCCGCCGAGAGCCGGTAGTAATCCAGGCCGACTTTCTGGTCGCACAGCGCCAGGTCGCGAGGGATCAGCTCTTCGGCAACCTGGGCCGACAAGGGTTCGGTGGCGATGATGTAGCTGCCGGCCGGGAGCACTTTGCCGCTGAGCTTCGGTTCGAGCTCGTCCAGGTGGGCGTTGCAGGCGAGCACCAGGCTGCCAGCGCGAACCGTGCCGTTGGCACAACGAACCTGCACGGTGTCGCCATGGATCAACTCCAGCACCGTACTCTGTTCGAAGATCTGTACACCAAGGGAGTGCGCAAGCGTCGCTTCGCCCAGGGCCAGGTTCAAGGGGTGCAAGTGTCCGGAACCCATGTCGACCAGGCCGCCGGCATACATGCCGGAATTCACCACCTGCCGACGAATCTGCCCGGGTTCCACCAGGCGGGTTTCGTGGGCGTAACCTGACTCCTTGAGCGCTGCGTATTCAGCCTTCAGCCCGGCAAACTGCGCCGGGGTGTTGGCCAATTCGCAAAAGCCCCAGCGCAGGTCGCAATCGATGCCGTGTTCGCGGATACGCCGGCCTACCAGCTCGACCGAATCGATACCGGCGCGCTCCAGATAACGCACGCCTTCGGTACCGATATGTTTGGCGAAGCCGCTGACGTCATGCCCAATGCCGCGAATCAGTTGTCCGCCGTTGCGCCCGCTGGCACCCCAGCCGATCCTCCGGCCTTCCAGCAGGATCACCGAGAGCCCGCGCTGAGCCAGTTCGATGGCCGTGTTGATGCCGGTGAAACCACCGCCAATCACGCAGACATCGGCCTCAAGGTCCGCCGTCAGCCCCGGAAATTGCGCCATGCCATGGGCCGACGCGGCGTAGTACGAGCGAGTATGTTCCTGTGGGTTCTGGTTCATTTGTTGGACTTCACTTTGCTCCACGAACGGGTCATCAGGCGCATGATCGACTGCGGCGGCGTGGTAGAGATGTAGAGCTTGTCGAGCACTTCCTGAGGCGGGTAAACCTCGGGGTTGTTCACAAGTTCCGGGTCCATGTACTGCTTGGCCGCCGGGTTGGGGTTGGCATAGCCGACCGAGGCACTGACTTTGGCGATCACTTGCGGGTCGAGCAGGTAATTGATGAAGGCATGGGCTTCTTTCGGGTTGCTGGCGTCGGCGGGGATGGCCAGCAGGTCGAACCACAGGTTGCTGCCTTCCTTGGGAATGGCGTAGGCGATGTTCACGCCGTTCTTGGCTTCCTTGGCACGGTTGGCGGCCTGGAACACATCGCCCGAGTAACCGAACGCCACGCAGATGTCGCCGTTGGCCAGGTCCGAGACATACTTGGACGAGTGGAAATAGGTGATGTACGGGCGGATGCTCAACAGCTTGGCTTCCGCCTTCTTGAAGTCTTCGGGGTTCTCGCTGCGCGGGTCCATGCCCATGTAGTTGAGAACCGCGGGGAACACTTCATCGGCTGAGTCCATCATCGATACGCCGCACTGGCTGAGCTTCTTGATGTTTTGCGGTTCGAACAGCACGGCCCAGGAATCGATGTGGTCGATGCCCAGCACCTGCTTGACCTTGTCGACGTTGTAGCCGATGCCGTTGGTGCCCCACAAGTACGGCACCGAGTGCGCATTACCTGGGTCGTTTTTCTCCAGCAACGCCAGCAGTTTCGGGTCGAGGTTCTTGAAGTTCGGCAGTTGCTCGCGGTCCAGCTTGAGGAACGCGCCGGCCTTCACCTGGCGGGCGAGGAAGTGGTTGGACGGTACCACCACGTCATACCCGGTACGCCCAGCGAGCAGCTTGCCTTCCAGGGTTTCATTGGAATCGAAAACGTCGTAGATCACTTTGATTGAGGTTTTGGCCTGGAAGTCGGCGAGGGTGGTTTCGCCGATGTAGTCGGTCCAGTTGTAGACGCTGACTTGTGGCTGCGCCTGGGCAACGGCGCTGAACAATACGGTCAGTGCTAGCGGGACCACGGATTTCAATAGACGCATATCGACACCTTTTTTGGATTTGTTGAGATTTTCTGGTGTTCGCTTTCCCTGTGGGAGCGGGCAAGCCCGCTCCCACAGGGGATGTGTGAAGCGGGGGGGGGGGGGAATCAGACGCTGAGCAACAGGAACTCACGCTCCCACGAACTGATCACGCGCTTGAAGTTCTCGTGCTCGGCGCGCTTGACCGCGACGTAGCCACGCACGAACCTGTCGCCCAGGTAGCGGCTGACGGTGGTGCATTCTTCCATCTGCGTCAGCGCATCTTCGATGGTGATCGGCAGGCGCAGGTTGCGCCGTTCATAGGCCCGGCCCTGCACCGCAGCGCTGGGTTCAATGCGCTCGACCATGCCCAGGTAACCGCACAGCAGGCTGGCGGCGATGGCCAGGTAAGGGTTGGCATCGGCCCCTGGCAAGCGGTTTTCCACGCGCATGGCGTCCGGGCTTGAGGTCGGCACGCGCAGGCCGACGGTACGGTTTTCTTCGCCCCATTCGACGTTCACCGGTGCCGACGTGTCCGGCAGGAAGCGGCGGAACGAGTTGACGTTGGGGGCGAACATCGGCAGGACTTTGGGGATGTACTTCTGCAGGCCACCGATGTGGTGCAGGAACAACTCGCTCATGTTGCCATGGGCGTCGGCGAAGATCGGTTGGCCGGTGGCGATGTCCACCACGCTCTGGTGGATATGCATGGCGCTGCCCGGCTCATCGCCGACCGGCTTGGCCATGAAGGTCGCGGCCACGTTGTGCTTGAGCGCTGCCTCGCGCATGGTGCGCTTGAACACGGTGATCTGGTCGGCCAGGTCCAAGGCATCGCCGTGGCGGAAGTTGATTTCCATCTGCGCCGGGCCGTCTTCGTGGATCAGCGTGTCGAGGTCCAGGCCCTGGAGTTCGCACCAGTCGTAGACGTCTTCGAACAACGGGTCGAATTCGTTGGCGGCGTCGATGGAGAACGACTGGCGACCGCTTTCGGCGCGGCCGGAGCGGCCCATCGGGGCCTTGAGCGGCAAGTCCGGGTCTTCGCAACGCTGGGTCAGGTAAAACTCCATTTCCGGCGCCACAATCGGCCGCCAGCCTTTGTCGGTGTACAGCTGCAGGACTTTCTTGAGCACGTTGCGCGGCGACAACTCAATCGGATTGCCGAACTTGTCGAAGGTGTCGTGAATTACGATGGCGGTCGGCTCGATCGCCCAAGGCACGACGTACACCGCATCGGACACCGGCTTGCAGACCATGTCGATATCGGCCGGGTCCAGCAGGTCGTAGTAGATGTCGTCGTCGACAAAGTCCCCGGTTACCGTTTGCAACAGCACACTTTCCGGCAGGCGCATGCCTCGCTCATGCAGGAACTTGTTGGTGGGTGCGATTTTGCCGCGTGCAATGCCGGTCAGGTCGCTGACCACACACTCGACTTCGGTAATCTTGTGATCTTTCAGCCAAGTGAACAGCTGATCGAAAGGGACATTCATAAAGACCTCGTAGTTGGTTTTATTAACGCCAGGAGAGGCCGGTTTCATCCGCCGGACACTTCCCCTGTAGCGCGTTGACGTCTATCTTGGGCGAGCCTTGCGGTTCCATCTATCCACTTTAAGCAGCACAAAGCGCACCAAAAGAGTGCGCAGGGTCACCCTATGACAGTCTGCAATTCATTACAGGTCCAGGCGTTCAGCACGGCCGATATCGCCGAGCAAATCCGCGCCACACCGGGCTGGGTCCAGCATTACCAACAGATGTCGCCGGGGCATTTTGCCGGAAGGGTGCGCTATCTGGACCTGCAGGGCGTGGAGATTTACGAAGAGCACATGAACACCCGGGTCGAACAGAATTTCAGCGCGCCACAAGGCTCGCTGGCGTTCTGTTTCGACCGCAGCGACAATGCGCTGTACGTGTTGAACGGCGAAAGCCGCAACATCTGGATCACCCCGGAGAACTACCAGGAAATCGCCGTGGTGTTCGGGCCGGAGTTTGTCCAGCGCCATGCCCTGGACGTCGCGCGGCTGGAGGGGCTGTTCATGGCGCCGCTTAATTCGCAGCAAAATGCATTGTTTAGTCGCTGGCTCAGCGCAACCCTGACCCAGCTGTCGCAGACCTACGACCCGCCAAGCCGTGAAGCCTTGACCCAGCAGTTGCTGGACGACTGCCTGTTCATCCTCGACAACGCCTGTGTCTGCCTCGACCAGGGTGCGCTGCAGCGCCGGGCCGGGGAGCGGGCGATCATGAAGCGGGTAGGGGAATGGGCGGCGGACAGCCCGGAAGAACAGCTCAACCTGCTGGCGTTGTCCCAGGTCGCCGGGGTTTCGCTACGCCAGCTGCAGCACACCTTCAAGACCTTCACCGGCATGGCGCCGGCCCAGTGGCTACGTCTGCGCCGCCTCAACAGCGCCCGCCGCGAACTGCTCAGCCGCACGCCTGCGCAAACCACCGTGGCCGAAGTGGCAATGCACTGGTCGTTCTGGCACCTGGGACGGTTTTCCAGCAGCTATCGCGCGCTGTTCAAGGAACTGCCGAGCGACACCCTCAAGCGTGCAAGCGTGGCTCAGGCAGTCGGGCGCGGCCGGCGTTAGAAGGTTGGCGGAGTGATCACCCAGATCACCACGGCATCCACCTCACCGGGATTGCCGTAGCGGTGCGGTTCCTGGCTGGAGAAACTGAAGCTGTCGCCTTCATTGAGTTGAAAATGGCGCTCGCCCACCCACAACTCGAAGCTGCCCGACAGCAGATAGCCGGCTTCTTCGCCGTCGTGGCTGTAGCTTTGCTGGCTGTAGGTACCGGGGGGGAAACGCGAGTGGAGCATTTCCAGCTGGCGGTTGACTTGCGGGGTCAGCAACTGGTCGACGATGCCGTCTTCGTAATGCACGTTCAGGCGGCTGTGCTTGCGCACGACGATACCGTCGTCTTCAGGATCGGTGATTGCCTCGCTGGCGAAAAACCATTGGATGGTCACGCCGAGACTGCGGGCAATGTTGAACAGCGCCGGGATCGACGGATAGGCGAGGTTGCGCTCCAGCTGGCTGATGTAGCCGGCGGTCAGCTCGCTCTGCTGCGCCAGTTCCGCCAGGGTCATGCCCCGGCGTTTGCGCAGGCCGCGGATGCGCGTGCCGAGGAAATGCGGTTCGGCCTGGGTCTTGCTGTCATTGCTCATACGAAGTTCCAAACCGGAAATCTACGGCCCCTGTAGGAGCGAGCTTGCTCGCGATGGTCGCGAACGATGACGCGTGATGACTGGTTCAACGCGGCGCTATCGAGTCCATCGCGAGCAAGCTCGCTCCTACAGTTAGGGATTAGTCATTAAAGCCCCGGAGTATAAACAGGCTTAAAGCTCCCACGCGACTTTCAAACCTTCATAAATCGCTTCTTCGGCAGTACGCGGCGCCAGGCAATCGCCAATGCGTCTAAATTCCACCAGGCCTTGCAGTTGCTCTCCCAAGGTGTCCACCGGTTGATGCCCCTGGCACAGCACCAGCGTATCGACATTCTCCATCAGCATCGGCTCGCCACTGGCGGTGTGCTGCAAGTAGACCGTGTTGTCGTCGCAACCGTACAAGCGGGCGTAGGGGATGATGGGAATGGCGAGCTTGTGCAGCTCGCCGGCCAGTTGATCGCGCACGTACAGCGGCAGGTTTTCCCCGCAATGGGTACCGTTGACCGCCAGTTGCACCTGATGCCCGGCACGGGTCAGGCGCTCGGCGATACCGGGGCCGATCCAGTCGCAGCGCCAGTCGACCACCACCACCGAACGGCCGATTTTTACCTCCTCACGCAGCACCTGCCAGGCATCCACCACCTGCAGTTCGCCACCGCGCTCGAAGGGCGGCCAATAGGGTTCGGCCCCCGTGGCGACGATCACCATGTCCGGCTTTTCCTGCTCCACCAGTGCGCGGTCGACCCGTGTGTTACGCACCACACGCACGCCGGCCAATTGCATTTCCCGTTGCAGGTTGGTACTGGCACCGCCGAATTCGCTGCGCCGTGGCAGCAGTTGCGCGAGCAACACCTGGCCGCCCAGTTGCGCGCTGGCCTCGTACAGCGTCACCTCGTGCCCGCGCTGGGCGGCCACGGCAGCGGCTTTCATCCCGGCCGGGCCACCGCCGGCAATCATGATGCGTTTGCGTCTTGCAGCCGGTTGGCGCTGGCCAAAAATCAGCTCACGGCCGGTTTCCGGGTGCTGGATGCAGGAAATCGGCAAGCCCTTGTGGAAGTGCCCGATGCACGCCTGATTGCAGGCAATGCACGCACGCACATCTTCAACGCAGCCAACATCGGTCTTGTTGGGCATTTGCGGATCGCAGATCAACGCCCGGGTCATGCCGCACACGTCGGCCTGGCCACGGGCCAGAATCAACTCGGCTTCCTGGGGCTGGTTAATGCGCCCGGTGACGAACAACGGAATGCTCAAGCCAGCCTTGAAGGTGCCGGCCTCCTTGGCCAGGTACGCCGCTTCAATCGCCATCGGCGGCACGATGTGTACGGCGCCGCCGAGCGATGCCGAGGTGCCGGCGACGATGTGGACGTAATCCAGTTGCGCTTGCAGCGATTGCACGGCAGCCAGGGACTCGTGTTCGGTCAGCCCCTCAGGGTCGCGTTCATCGGCTGAGATGCGCAGGCCGATGATGAATTGTTCGTCAGTCGCAGCGCGGATGGCGGCAATGACTTCCCGCAGGAAACGCAGGCGCTGCTCCAACTCGCCGTTATAGCCGTCGGTGCGCCGGTTGACTCGCGGGTTGATGAACTGCGCCGGCAGGTAACCGTGACTGGCGACCACTTCCACGCCATCGATGCCGGCCAGATGCAGGCGTCGGGCCGCCGCCGCGTAACCTTGGACAATCTCGTCGATCATCGCCTGGTCCAGCGCCCGTGGCATCACCCGGAACCGCTCGTTAGGCACCGCCGACGCCGAGTAAGCCACCGCCAGCAGGCCATCGCTGGACTCCATGATTTCCCGCCCCGGATGGAACACCTGCGATAGCACCAGGGTGCCATGGGCGTGGCAGGTTTGCGCCAGTTTGCGGTAGCCCTCGATGCATTCATCGTCGGTGGCCATCAGCACATGGGAGGTGTACCGCGCACTGTCATGCACCCCGGCCACCTGCAGCACGATCAGCCCGACACCGCCTTCGGCACGTGCCCGGTGATAGGCAATCAGCTGCTCGTTGACCAAATTGTCAGTGGGCATGGAGGTGTCGTGACCGCTGGACATGATGCGGTTTTTCAGGCGCTTGCCACGAATCTGCAAGGGTTCGAACAGGTGCGCGAAGGCAGGTGTCGGGGTCGGCATGGTACGGGCACTCCAGGCAGGCTGAAGCCGAAAAACCGGGTTTCGGCGTTGTTATTATTGATCTATAGAAATTTACCTTCAGTAAAAAATCAACTTGTTTTTTTACTATGTGTTGAGTAGTTTCGTGTCGAGCCCGCTCCTGGGGCGAACCTCACCAACAATAAAAAAGGGCCATGCCGACTTCGCTCGCCTGGCACCTGCACGAGGAACCACTGATGAAATCGAATACGCTCAAGCACGGTTTTTATCCCTTGGCGCTGACCCTGGCGATGAGCCTTGGCAGCGCACAGGCCGCATCGGACATGGTGGTGGTCGGTTACGGCGGCGCCGGACAAAAAGCCCAGGACGTGGCGTTCTTCCAGCCTTTTGCCGCGGTGGATCAGAGCAAGGTGATCCAGAGCGAATACAACGGTGAGATGGCCAAGATCAAGGTCATGGTCGACACCGGCAACGTCGACTGGGACGTGGTTCAGATCGAAGGCCCGGACCTGATGCGCGGTTGCGAAGAAGGCATGTATGAGCGACTGGACTGGACTCGCCTGGGCCACAGCGAACAGTTGATCCCGGAGGCCGCGCAGGAGTGCGGGTCCGCCGCGCTGGTGTGGAGCGTGGCGATTGCCTACGACACCGACAAACTGGCCCAGGCCCCGACGTCCTGGGCGGACTTCTGGAACGTACAGAAAATCCCCGGCAAGCGCGGGCTGCGCAAGCGCGCGGTGTACAACCTGGAATTCGCCTTGCTGGCGGACGGCGTGAAAACCGAAGATGTCTACAAGGTACTCGGTACCCCGCAAGGCGTGGACCGGGCATTCGCCAAACTCACTGAGCTCAAGCCTTACATCCAGTGGTGGGAAGCCGGCGCGCAACCGCCACAGTGGCTGACCGCTGGCGACGTGGTGATGACCTCGACCTACAGTGGGCGCATCGCCGACGCTGCGCACAAAGGCAGCCACCTGGCGCTGGTCTGGCCCGGCAGCCTGTACGGCATGGACTACTGGGCGATCATCAAGGGCTCCAGGCACGTCGACCAGGCCAAGCGCTTCATTGCCTTCGCCAACCAGCCGGATGCGCAGGTGAAATACGTCGAGCAAATTCCCTATGGCCCGACCAACATCCAGGCCGCCGCGCGACTCGATGACAAACTGGCGCAATGGGTGCCCACGGCGCCGCAGAACCTCAAGGGTGCGTTGTCGATGAACGTCGGTTTCTGGGTCGACCATGGCGAAGAACTGGAAGAGCGCTTCAACGCCTGGGCCAGCAAATAAGTCCAGAGGATGGCTGGACGTGCCGAAGCGTCCAGCTTTACTGTCTGCCCAGCCGAACAGCCTGGAGAACCCGACGATGAATAACCTCGCCACAGCCCAGACCACCCCTGAGCGCAGCGCCACCGAACAGCGCCTGCGTGAAGAACTGGCGGCCTGTTATCGCCTGATTGCACACTTTCGCATGACCGACCTGATCTTCACCCACATCTCGGTGCGCATTCCGGGGCCGGAGCATCACTTCCTGATCAACCCCTACGGGCTGATGTTCGATGAGATCACCGCGTCGAACCTCGTCAAAATCGACCTCAACGGCAACGCCGTGGAGCCTTCGCCGTATCCGGTGAACCCGGCCGGGTTCGTGATCCACAGCGCCATTCACGGCGCCCGCGAAGATGCGCAATGCGTGCTGCATACCCACACCAAATCCGGTTGCGCGGTGGCGGCGTTGAAGTGCGGATTGCTGCCGGTGAACCAGATTTCCATGGAGTTCTACGGCCGCGTTGCCTACCACGACTACGAAGGCGTGGCCCTGGACATGAGCGAGCAGCAGCGGTTGGTAGCCGACCTGGGCGACAAGCCGGTGCTGATGCTGCGCAATCATGGCCTGCTGACCGTCGGCGAAACCGTGAGCCAGGCATTCTTGCGCATGTATTATCTGGAAAAGGCTTGCGAAATCCAGCTGGCCGCGCAGGCGGCCGGCGAGTTGGTATTGCCGCCGGCCGAGGTTTGCGCGCACACCGAGCGCCAGTTCAATGATCCGGGGCGGCCTCTGGATGACGGCGAGTTGAGCGACCCTGATGCCATGCAATTGGCTTGGGCGGCGTTGTTGCGGATGCTGGATCGGGTGGCGCCGGGGTATCGAGACTGAATGGACTGACGCCATCTCTTGCAGGAGCCCGGCTTGCCGGCGAACCAGACGCTGAGGTTTACCTGCCACACCGCGTCATCGTTCTTCGCGGGCAAGCCTCGCTCCTACAGTCATACGACTGACTGGAGCCTTGCCCCTCGATTGCTGTACAGTCGTTCAGCTCGTAGTTAAAAGCGAGCCCCGATGATCGAGACCCAGGAGCATGTTGCCATGAATCAGGAAGCCCGTTTTTCCCGCATGGAACCGGAGTTGCGCAAGGCCAACCTGATCGAGGCGACGCTGGTGTGCCTCAAGCGCCATGGTTTCCAGGGGGCGTCGATCCGCAAGATTTCCGCCGAGGCGGGTGTTTCGGTGGGGCTGATCAGCCATCACTATTCGGGCAAGGACGAACTGGTGGCCGAGGCGTACATGGCGATCACCGGGCGCGTCATGACGTTGCTGCGCGACGCCATGGAGCAAGCGGCACCCACTGGCCGGGAGCGTTTGTCGGCATTTTTCCGTGCTTCGTTCTGCGCCGAATTGCTCGACCCGCAACTGATCGATGCCTGGCTCGCCTTCTGGGGCGCGGTGAAAACCGCCGAGGCGATCAATCAGGCCCACGAGCATTCCTATGGCGAGTACCGCGCGATCCTGAGCAAGGTGCTCAGGGAATTGGCGCAGGAGGAGGGGTGGGAGGAGGAAGGGGGCGAGCACTTCGACGCCGACCTGGCCGCGATCAGCCTCAGCGCGTTGCTCGATGGCCTGTGGCTGGAGTCCGGGCTCAATCCCGGGACCTTTACCCCTGAGCAGGGCATCCAGATTTGCGAAGCCTGGGTCGACGGTTTGCAGGCCGGTGGCCGGCAGCGGTTTTGTGTGCAGACGAGTAGCTGTTGATCACCCGTTCAGCAGTGGCTACTCTCTGGCGCTGATGCAAGCCCTCTAATAAGAAACAAGCAGGACACCCAGCAATGACTCCTCGGGTACTGATCGTCGATGACGATCCGCTGATTCGCGATCTGTTGCATGCCTACCTGTCACAGGAAGGCTACGACGTGCACTGCGCCGCCACGGCGGAACTGGCCGAAACCTTCCTGGCCAGCCAGGCCGTCGACCTGGTCATGCTCGATATCCGCCTGCCGGGCAAGGACGGCCTGACCCTGACCCGCGAGCTGCGGGTGCGCTCGGAAGTCGGGATCATCCTGATCACCGGGCGCAATGACGAAATCGACCGAATCGTCGGCCTCGAATGCGGCGCCGATGACTACGTGATCAAACCTCTCAATCCACGGGAACTGGTGTCGCGGGCAAAAAACCTGATTCGCCGGGTCCGTCATGCGCAAATGCCCCAGCCGGTCGCCGCCGTCGCCAAGCCGGTCAAGCAGTTCGCCGACTGGGCACTGGACACCGACCGCCGGCGCCTGATCGACCCGTCCGGCAGCGAGACCTTGCTGACCCACGGCGAGTACCAGTTGCTCAGCGTGTTTTTGCGCAACAGCGGCCACACCCTCAGCCGCGACCAATTGATGGACCAGATCCGCAACCGCGAATGGGTGCCCAACGACCGTTCGATCGACGTGCTGGTCGGGCGCTTGCGCCGCAAGCTGCACGACGATCCCGCCGAACCGCAACTGATCATCACCATCCACGGCGCCGGTTACCTGTTCACTGCCAGCCTGGCGGCGTGACCGCGGTGGGACGGTTGCTCTGGGTGCTACTGATGTTGTTGGCGAGCAATGTGCAGGCCGCGGACAAGATCCGCTATTGCGATTACCCGGTGTACCCGCCGATTTCCTGGAGCGACGGCAAGCACGTGCGTGGCCTGGCGCCGAGCGTGGTCCGGCAGCTGTTCGGTAAGCTCGGCTACGAGGTCGAGATCGTGGTGCTGGATAACTGGAAACGCTGCCTGCTGGACGCTGCCGAAGGCCGGGTCGATGTGGTGCTGGCCTATAGCACCGCGCAACGGGAACAGAGCATGCTGTTTTCCAGCGTGCCGGTGCTGCGCGAAGAGGTGGCGTTGTTCATCAATCGCCAGCACCCGGTGAAGTTCGAACAACTGCAGGACCTGGCCGAGTACCGGGGCGGCTTGCTGTTCGGTGAAAGCTACGGCGTGGCGTTCGATCGCATGGTCGCCCAACACAACAACATCGAGTGGGTCGCCAGCAGCCGCCAGAACTTCGGCAAGCTGATTCGCGGGCGCATCGATTTCATCACCCAGGAGCGCCGCACCGGCGAGTTGTACGTGCAGAACCTGCCCGGCGCCCAGGACATCGTCGCCTTGCCCAAGGCCCTGAGCGTGGACTACTTGCGGGTCGCCGTTTCCCGCCGTTCGCCGCTGTCCGCCCACATGCCGCAGATAGACGCGCAGTTGCAGCGCATGGTGGATGCCGGTGATGTCCAGCGCCTTCTCGATGAAAGCGAAGTCATCTACCGCGACATGATCAACCTGCCGGTGAACGCGCAATGATCCGCGCGCGTCCCGGTGGTCTGCTGCGGCGCCTGCTGTGGTTCATTCTGCTGTTCAGCCTGTGTTTCACCGTGCTTGCCAGCAGCGTGCAGCTGTACATCGAGTATCGCCGGGAAATGCGCGAGATCGACTCGCGCATGGAGCTGATCCGCGCCGGTTACCTGGCCAGCCTGGAGCGCAGTCTCTGGGACCTGAACCAGGAGCAGTTGAATGTGCAGCTGCGCGGCCTGGTGGATTTCTCCGACGTCGCCAGGGTGCATCTGACCGGTCCCGATTTCGACCTGGTACAAGGCAATCCAGCGCCGGCAGGGCCGTTGCGCATCGAGCGCTTTGCCCTCGATTACCAACCACCTTCCGGTCCTTTGCGCCAGCTCGGCGAACTGGAAGTCAGCACCGACCTGGGGGCGGTGTATCAGCGACTGTACGCTACCGGCTTGACCAACCTGTTGTGGATGGCGGTATTTTTCTGTGGCCTGTCGGTGGCGCTGTCGGGGCTGTTTTATCGCCTGGTGACCCGCCACCTGAAAATCATGGCCGAATTTGCCCGGCGCATTGCCGCAGGGGAATGGCACGAGCCGCTGCGCCTGGACAAGCGGCCTGGCGTGCAAAACGACGAAATCGACACCGTGGCCCATGCCCTCGACGACATGCGCCGGGCGATTCTCAGTGACATCGACCGCCGGGAAACCGACCGCCTGGCCCTGCAGGACAACCGCGACGAATTGCTGCGAATGGTCGAGCGGCGCACGGCCAGCCTGATGCGTGCCAAGGACGAAGCCGAAGCGGCCAACCTCGCCAAGTCGCGGTTCCTGGCGACCATGAGCCACGAACTGCGCACGCCGCTCAATGGCATCCTGGGCATGGCCGAGTTGCTGCGTGGTGCCCGTCTCGACCCGCAGGACAGCCGGCGCCTGGATGCGTTGCACAAGGCCGGCGAGGGGCTGCTGAGCATCCTCAATGAAGTGCTGTACTTCGCCAAGCTGGAGGAGGGCACCAGCCTCCCGGAGCCGGTGAATTTTTCCATTCGCCAGTTGCTCGACGACGTCCTCACGCTGCTGGAGCCCAAGGCGCTGGACAACGACACGCTCCTGCATTGCCGGGTCGATCAACGGGTGTCCGATCACCACCATGGCGCCGAGCAATACCTGCGCCAAGTGTTGAGCAACCTGTTGGCCAACGCGATCAAGTTCACGCAAGGCGGCGACGTCAGTGTCGAAGTGGCGTTGCTTGCGCTTGCGCAAGAGCAGCACGGGCAACGTCTGCGGGTGAGTGTCACCGACAACGGCATCGGTATCGCCCCGGCGATGCAGGCGAAGATTTTCGAGCGTTTCACCCAGGCCAGCGAAGAAGTCGCGCAGCGTTATGGCGGCACGGGATTGGGGCTGGCCATCTGTGAGCATCTGGTGGAGAAGATGGGCGGCGGCATCGGCGTCAGCAGCGAAGTCGGGCGCGGCAGTTGCTTCTGGTTCGAGTTGACGTTGCAGCCGGCCCTTCAAGCCCTTGCCGCGACGCCCACTCATGCCGCGGGCCCGGCGCTGGACATCCTGGTGGTCGAGGACGTGGCGCTCAACCGCGAAGTTGCAGAAGGCTTGCTGCAACGGGACGGGCATCGAGTCTGGCTTTCCATCGATGCCGAACAGGCATGGGTGCAATGCACGGCGCGCAGTTTCGATTTGATCTTGCTGGATGTGCATCTGCCGGGGATGAGCGGCGTGCAGTTGTGCGAACAGATCCGCAGCAACGACGGACCGAACCGCCACACGCGCATACTGGCCTTGACCGCCAGCGTGCAACCGGCGTTGGTGCGCGGCTATCTGGATGCCGGTATGGACGGCATCCTGGCCAAACCCTTGAAGCTGGAAAATCTGCGACAGGTGCTGGCCGGACAGGCAACGATCGACCAGTCCGAGGTAGACGACGCAGCGATGGACTGGCCGTTGCTGCAGACCCATCGCAGTCTGCTTGGCGAGCAGAAAGTCCAGGGCCTGCTGGCCGTGCTGCGCGATTCGATCCTGCAACACCGTGAGGGGCTGGGCGAAGCCATTGCGGCCGACGATTGCACCGAAGTGGCACAACTGGCGCACCGCCTGGCCGGCAGCAGCGACTCCCTGGGATTTCGCGCATTGGCTGCGGTATTACGCAGCCTGGAAATCGCGGCGCTGGGCAATGACCAACCCGCGATTCGATCGTTGGTGCCCTTGGTCGAAGCGCAACTGCAAGGATCGTTGCACACCCTCAAAGGCCTGTTGCAGAGCTGACGTACAAGTTTGTTACGACTTTCTACAACTTTGATCTTTACGTACAACAGGGCCTTACATGGCTTTCCAATAATCGACGCAACCGCCGCAGCGCGGTCTTCGAAGCTTATTGGAGATAATAATAATGAATTGCCGTAAAGCTGCTTCCTCCCTGCCTGACGTCCGGTCATGCGCTTCGCGCCTCAGCGAGTCGGGGTACCGGGCATGAACGAAAACACCGATCGTAAAGGTATCCAGCTGACTCGGGCCCTGAAGAGTCGGCACATTTTCATGTTGTCCCTGGGCGGCGTGATTGGCACCGGGTTGTTCATGGGCTCTGGCGTGACCATCAACCAGGGCGGGCCGGTGGGGGCGATCCTGGCCTATCTGGTCGCCGGTTTCCTGATGTACCTGGTGATGGTCTGCCTGGGTGAACTGTCGGTGCAGATGCCGGTGTCCGGCTCGTTCCAGACCCACGCGACCAAATTCATCGGCCCGGCCACCGGTTTCATGATCGGCTGGGTGTACTGGATGAGCTGGGCCACCACCGTCGGCCTGGAGTTCACCGCCGCCGGGATGTTGATGACGCGCTGGTTCCCGGCGGTGCCGATCTGGTACTGGTCGGCGCTGTTCGTGGTGGTGCTGTTCGGCATCAACGCGATGGCAACCCGTGCCTTCGGTGAGGCGGAATATTGGTTCTCCGGGATCAAGGTGGCGGCGATTCTCGGTTTTATCGTGGTCGGTGTGCTGGTGATCTTCGGCGCCATCCCGCTGACCAGTGGCGCGCCTGCGCCCATGATGAGCAACCTGATCGGCGACTCGCTGTTCCCCAACGGCATGTCCGCGGTGTTCGCGGTGATGATGACCGTGGTCTACGCCTTCCAGGGCTGCGAGATCATGGGCGTGGCGGCGGGCGAAACCGACCAGCCGGAAAAAAGCATTCCCCGCGCCGTGCGCAACGTGGTGTTTCGCGTGCTGATCTTCTACGTGTTGGCAATCGTCGTACTCTCGGCCATCGTGCCGTGGCAGCAGGCGGGGTTGATGGAAAGCCCGTTCGTGCAGGTGTTCGACATGGTCGGCATTCCCTACGCCGCCGACCTGATGAATTTCGTGATCCTCACGGCGATCCTGTCGGTGGGCAACTCCGGCCTGTACGCCTCGACGCGCATCCTGTGGGCCATGTCGAAAACCGGCATGGCGCCCAAGAGCCTGACACCGCTGAGCAAGCGTGGTGTGCCGTTGCGCGCGTTGAGCATCACCTTGTGCTTCGCCCTGGTATCGCTGATGACCAGTTTCATTGCCGCCGACACCTTGTTCATGGTGCTGATGGCGGTGAGCGGCATGTCCGGCACGGTGACCTGGATTGTCATCGCCTTGGCGCAATACAAGTTCCGCAAGGCCTACCTGCGTGACGGCGGCAAACTCAGCGACCTGAAATACCGCGCACCCTGGTTCCCGGTGTTGCCGCTGATGTGCATCACGCTGTGCTGCTCGCTGTTCGTGTTCCTGGCACTGGATGAAACCCAGCGACCATCACTGTATTGGGGTTTTGGATTTATTGTGCTGTGTTATGGCGCGTACTTCCTGATTCATCGCAAGCGTGGGGCGGTGCTGGCGCCGAGCTTGCCGAGCGTTTAACGCAGGCTGTTCACTTTACCTGTGGGAGCGAGCTTGCTCGCGATGGCGGCATCAGGTCCAACATCATCGTTGCCTGATCCACCGCTATCGCGAGCAAGCTCGCTCCCACAGTGGTTTGTGGCGTCACCTGAACCTGCGCTCTGTCACCAGTTGTTCGAAGTTGTAACAACGCCAACGGCTTTCGCCCCTTTGTCTATAAAAAATACAATAAAAACAACGAGTTAACGAACTCTAGAGCTTGTTACAGCGCATCTGATCCCCGATTGCCGCCTTACTGAACACTCGTTTAGTATGACCTCAAGTCGCATCACCTCAGACCAAACACAATAATTCGAGGACTCGCATGACTACTCACGATTCGCTGCTCAGTCAGGTCGAAGCCGGCGTTGCCTGGATCACCCTCAATCGCACCGCCCAGCGCAATGCGCTGGACATCCCGACCCTGAAAAACCTGCACGCCTTGCTCGACGCCTTCAACGCTGATCCTGCGGTGCGCGTGGTGGTATTGACGGGCAGCGGTCGCAGCTTCTGCGCCGGTGCCGACCTGGCTGAATGGGCCGAAGCCGAGGCGCGTGGCGCCCTGGAAACCTACGGCTGGACCGAAACCGCCCACGCCTTGATGACCCGCCTGCACAGCCTGGATAAACCGACCATTGCCGCCATCAATGGCACCGCCGTCGGCGCCGGCATGGACCTGACCCTGTGCTGCGACCTGCGCATCGCCGGGCAATCGGCCCGGTTCAAGGCCGGCTACACCAGCATGGCCTATTCGCCAGACGCCGGCGCCAGTTGGCACCTGCCACGGCTGATTGGCACCGAGCAAGCCAAACGCCTGCTGTTCCTCGACGAACTGTGGGGTGCCGACCGCGCCCTGGACGCCGGCCTGGTCGGCGAAGTCTGCGCCGACGATCAACTGCTGACGGTCACCAGCGAACTCGCCGCACGCCTGGCCGCCGGGCCGACCTTTGCCTTCGTCCAGACCAAAAAGCTCATGCGCGAAGGCGCCGATCGCAGCCTGGCCGAGCAACTGCAAGCGGAACTGGCCGCCGGCCTGTTGTGCGGTCGCAGCGAAGACGGCAACGAAGCCTTGCGTGCCGCCACGGAAAAACGCCCGGTACGCTTTATCGGTCGGTAGGCGCTGGCTTGCCAGCGAAGCTTTTGGCATCTCGCCCATTTCGCAGTTAACGAACAACAGGTAGCACCCATGAATTTCCAACTGACCCAAGAACAAGAAATGTTGGTGGACTCGGTACGCAGCTTCGTCGAGAAGGAACTGCTGCCCTATGAAACCGAGGTCGACCGCGCCGACGAAGTCTCCCCGGAACTGGCCGCGCAGATTCGCGGCAAGGCGATCGCCGCCGGTTTCTATGCCTTCAACATGCCCGAAGAGGTGGGCGGTGGTGGCCTGGATTACCTGTCCCAGGCGCTGATCGAACGTGAGCTGTCCAAGGTTTCCTGGGCGCTGCATGTATTTGTCGCGCGGCCATCGAAAATCCTCATGGCCTGCACAGGCGAGCAGATAAAGGACTACCTCTTGCCGTGCATCCAGGGCGAGAAAATCGACTGCTTCGCCCTGACCGAACCGGGTGCCGGTTCCGATGCCAACGCGATCAAGACCCGCGCCGTGCGTGAGGGCGACGACTTCGTGCTCAACGGCAGCAAGCACTTCATCAGCCACGCCGGCCACGCCGATTTCGCCATCGTTTTCGCCGTCACCGACACCTATGAACACAACGGCAAGAAACGCAACGCCGTGACCTCGTTCCTGGTCGACCGCAACACCCCGGGCATGACCATCCGCCGCGGGCCCAAGTGCGTGAGCAACCGCGGTTACCACACCTTCGAAATGTTCTTCGACGACTGCCGGGTACCGGCCAACAAAGTGCTGGGCGAAGTCGGCAAGGGGTGGGACGTGGCCAACGCCTGGCTCACCGCAGGCCGGGTGATGGTCGCCGCCAACTGCGTGGGCCAGGCGCAACGGGCGCTGGACGTGTCGCTGCAGTGGGCCGCCGATCGCAAACAGTTCGGTCAGGCCATCGGTAACTTCCAGGGCGTGTCGTTCAAGCTGGCCGACATGGCCACGCAAATCCGCGCCGCCGAACTGCTGACCCTGCACACCGCCTGGAAAATGGACCAGGGCACCATGACCGACGGCGAGGCCGGCATGGCCAAGCTATTCGCCAGTGAAGTGCTCGGCCGCGCGGCCGACGAGGCGGTGCAGATCTTCGGTGGCATGGGCCTGATGGACGAAATCCCGGTGGAACGTATCTGGCGTAACGCGCGGATCGAGCGGGTCTGGGAAGGCACCTCGGAAATCCAGCGTCACATCATTTCCCGTGAACTGCTGCGGCCGCTGCTGCGCTGAGCGCCCGGAGAATCACCATGTCCCAGACCATTCGTGACAACCTCAAGCGCATGCTCGCGCCACGGCATGTGGCTTTTGTCGGCGGGCGCAGCATGGCCCGTGCCCTCAAGCGCTGCGCCGAGGGCGGCTACCCAGGCCAGATGTGGCTGGTCAACCCGCAGAATGACAGCCTTGAAGGCGTGCCCTGCGTGCGCAGCATTGCCGATTTGCCAACCGGGCCGGACGCGGTGTTCATCGCCACCAACCGCGACCTGACCCTGACCTGTGTCGCCGAACTGGCCGCCATCGGCACCGGCGGCGCGATCTGCTATGCATCGGGTTTTGCCGAAACCGGCGCCGAAGGCCAGGCCCTGCAACAGCAATTGCTGGACGCTGCGGGCGACATGGCCTTGCTCGGCCCCAACTGCTATGGCCTGCTCGACTACCTGCACAGCAGCGCGCTGTGGCCGGTGGCCCATGGCGGCAAAGCGGTAGAGAAGGGCGTGGCGGTGCTGACCCAGAGCGGCAACTTCGCCTACAACCTGTCCATGAGCGACCGCTCGCTGCCGGTGGCCTACATGGCCTCGGTCGGCAATCAGGCGCAACTGGGGGTGGCGGAACTGATGGACGTGTTGCTCGACGAGCCGCGTGTCACCGCCATCGGCCTGCATCTGGAAGGCCTGAAGAATGTCCCGGGATTCGCCCGCGCCGCGCACAAGGCGCTGGAGAAAGGCATCCCGATCATCGCGCTGAAAACCGGCGTGTCGCAGATCGGTGCCGAACTGGCCCTCAGTCACACCAGTTCGTTGTCCGGTTCCGATGCGCTGTACGACGCGCTGTTCGATCGTCTCGGCGTGATCCGTGTCAGCGGCCCGGTGAGCTTCGTTGAAACCCTCAAGGCGGCCGCCTGCGGCAACCTGCCGGCGGGCAACAGCCTGATCGCGCTGGCTTGCTCCGGTGGCGATGCCGGCCTGATCGCCGACTATGCCGAACGCAACGATTTGGGTTTGCCCAAACTCGATGCCGGGCAAACGGCTGAACTGGCGCAGGTGCTGCCCAGCTACGCCAACCTGGTCAACCCGCTGGATTTCACCACCGCCATCTGGGGCGACGGCGAAGCCCTGGACCGCATGCTCGACAGCGCCCTGCGCACTGAAGCCGATGCGGCGATGCTGGTGCTCGACTACCCGGCGCAGTTCACCGGCGAGCGCAAGGAATGCGACCTGTTGCTCGATCTGTACTGCGAGGCGCTGGCGCGTCACGGCAAGACCGGTTTCGTCACCTCGGCGTTCCCGGAGCTGCTGCCGCCGCACGCCCGCGAGCGTTTGCATGCCCAGGGCGTGGCGGCATTGCAGGGCGTTGAAGACGGCTTGGCGGCGTGGGGGCGCATCGCCGGTTACCAACGCAAGCGCCAGGCATTGCTGGCGCTCGGCGAATCGGCCCTGGTGCCGCTGTGCCCGCAGGCGTTGGAAGGCGAGGGGCAATTGCTCAACGAATGGGATTCGAAACAGGCCTTGTGTGCCTTTGGCCTGCCGACGCCCAACGGTGTGTTGAGCACACCAGAACATGCCCTGAAGGACGCCGCGGCGCTGGGGTATCCGTTGGTGGTCAAAGCCGTCAGTGCACAACTGCCGCACAAGACCGAAGCCGGTGCCGTGGCACTGAACCTCAAGGACGACATGGCTTTGAGCGCCGCGCTGGACAGGATGCGCGCCAGCATCAAGGCGTACGCGCCACAGGTGGCCTTCGATCAACTGCTGCTGGAACCGATGGCCAAGCCGCCATTGGCCGAGCTGATCGTCGGCATCAAGCGCGAAAACGATTTCGGCCTGGCCCTGGTGATTGGCGCCGGCGGGATTCTGGTGGAACTGCTCAAAGACAGTCGCAGCCTGTTGCTGCCGACCACCGACGGCGCGATTCGCCAGGCCTTGCTGAGTCTGCGTAGCGCTCCGTTGCTGCAAGGCTTTCGCGGTCGTGAAGCGGCGGATCTCGATGCGCTGGTGGCGGCAATCCGCGCCGTGGCCGACTACGCCTGCGAAAACGCCGCGCAGCTGCTGGAACTCGATGTGAACCCATTGTTGGTCGGGGCCGATGGCACGACCGCGGTCGATGCGTTGATTCGCATCGCTCATGCGTGAGGACCTGAACATGCAAAGCAAAACCTTGACCGGTGGCCAGGCGCTGGTGCGCCTGCTGGCCAACTACGGCGTCGATACCGTGTTCGGCATTCCCGGCGTCCACACCCTGGAGCTGTATCGCGGTCTGCCCGGCAGCGGCATCCGCCACGTGCTGACCCGCCACGAACAAGGCGCCAGTTTCATGGCCGACGGCTATGCCCGGGTCAGTGGCAAGCCCGGTGTGTGCTTTGTCATTACCGGCCCCGGTGTGACCAACGCCGCCACCGGCATCGGCCAGGCCTACGCCGATTCGATTCCGATGCTGGTGATTTCCAGCGTCAACCACACGGCCAGCCTGGGCAAGGGCTGGGGCATCCTCCACGAATGCCAGGATCAACGCGCAATGACGGCGCCGATCACCGCGTTCTCGGCAGTGGCCTTGACTGCCGAGGACCTGCCGGAACTGATCGCCCGCGCCTATGCGGTGTTCGACAGCGAGCGTCCGCGCCCGGTGCACATTTCGGTGCCGCTGGACGTGCTGTCTGCACCCGTGACGCGTGACTGGAGCAACGAGGTGGTGCGTCGTCCCGGGCGCGGCATGCCGGCGGCCTCGGTGCTGGATGAAGCCGTAGCGAAACTGCAGGGTGCAAAACGGCCGATGATCATCGCCGGCGGCGGTGCATTGAATGCCGCTTCACCGTTGCAGGAGCTGAGCACCCGACTGGCCGCGCCTCTGTTCACCAGCGTCGCTGGCAAGGGCTTGCTGCCACCGAATGCGCCGCTCAACGCCGGTTCCTCGCTATGTGTGGAACCGGGTTGGAACCTGATCGCCGAGGCCGACGTGGTACTGGCGGTCGGCACCGAAATGGCCGACACCGACTTCTGGCGAGAGCGCCTGCCGCTCAACGCCGAACTGCTGCGGGTGGACATCGACCCACGCAAGTTCAACGACTTCTACCCGTGCGCCGTGGCCTTGCATGGCGATGCGCAACAAACCCTCTGTGGCTTGCTCGAGCGCCTGCCGTGCGAGGTGCGTGATGCCAGCGCTGCAATTGCTTCGGTCAGCGCACTGCGTGAAGCGGTCAAGGCCAGCCATGGCCCGTTGCAATCGATTCATCAGTCGATTCTTGAGCGCATTGGCGCAGAGTTGCCGGAGAACGCTTTCATCAGCACCGACATGACCCAGTTGGCCTACACCGGCAACTACGCCTTCGACTCGCAGGCCCCCCGCAGCTGGTTGCACCCGACCGGCTACGGCACCTTGGGTTATGGCCTGCCGGCCGGCATCGGCGCCAAGTTCGGCGCACCGCAGCGGCCTGGCCTGGTGCTGGTCGGCGATGGCGGTTTCCTCTACACCGCGCAGGAACTGGCGACGGCGGTTGAAGAGCTGGACAGCCCGTTGGTGGTGTTGCTGTGGAACAACGACGCGCTGGGGCAGATCCGCGACGACATGGTCGGCCTGGATATCGAGCCCATCGGCGTGCTGCCGCGTAACCCGGACTTCGCCGCCCTCGGTCGCGCGTTCGGTTGCACGGTGAACCAACCACAAAGCCTGGCCGAGTTGCAGACCGACTTGCGCCACGGCTTCAAGCGCAACGGCGTGACCCTGATCGAACTCAAGCATGCCTGTGCGCACTGATCTGTATTTTAAGGGGATGAAGCCATGCGCTTTTCCGATCTGACTCAACGTATCGCCGGTGACGGCGCCGCCGCCTGGGATATTCATTACCGCGCGCTGGCCATGCTGGAGCAGGGCAAGGACATTCTGCTGCTGTCGGTGGGCGATCCGGATTTCGACACGCCGCAGCCTATAGTCCAGGGCGCCATCGACAGTCTGTTGGCTGGCAATACCCACTACGCCGAGGTACGCGGCAAGCGCACCTTGCGTGAGGCCATCGCCAAGCGCCACCAGCAACGCAGCGGGCAGTCGGTGACAGCGGACGACGTCACGGTGTTGGCCGGCGCCCAGTGCGCGCTGTTCAGTGTGGCCCAGTGCGTGCTCAACCCGGGCGATGAGGTGATCGTGGCCGAGCCGATGTACGTCACCTATGAGGCGGTGTTCGGCGCTTGCGGCGCCAAGGTCGTGCCGGTGCCGGTGCGTTCGGAAAACGGTTTCCGCGTGCTGCCCGAAGACGTCGCCGCCCGCATCACCCCGCGTACCCGAGCCCTGGCGCTGAACAGCCCGCACAACCCGTCCGGCGCAAGCCTGCCGCGCACTACCTGGCAAGCGCTGGCCGATTTGTGCATCGCCCACGACCTGTGGCTGATTTCCGACGAGGTCTACAGCGAACTGCTGTTCGAAGGCGAGCACATCAGCCCGGCGAGCCTGCCGGGCATGGCCGAGCGCACCGCGACGCTCAACAGCCTGTCGAAATCCCACGCCATGACCGGGTGGCGGGTCGGTTGGGTGGTGGCGCCGCCGTCCCTGGCCGCACACCTGGAAAACCTCGCGCTGTGCATGCTCTACGGATCGCCCGACTTCGTTCAGGATGCGGCGGTCGTGGCGCTGGAAAGCGACCTGCCGGAATTGGACGCCATGCGCGAAGCCTATCGCCAGCGTCGCGACCTGGTGTGTGAGCACCTGGCCGATTGCCAGGGCGTGCGCGCCTTGAAGCCCGACGGCGGGATGTTCGTGATGCTCGATATTCGTGAAACCGGGCTGAGCGCCCAGGCGTTCGCTGACCGCCTGCTTGATCGCCACGGCGTTTCAGTACTGGCCGGTGAAGCCTTCGGCCCGAGTGCGGCGGGGCACATTCGCCTCGGCCTGGTGGTTGGCCCTGATCCTTTGCGCGATGCCTGTCAGCGCATCGCCCGTTGTGCCCAGGAACTGATGGAGGCTCAGCCACATGCTTAACCACAAGGCACTGTTTATCGATGGCCGCTGGCAAACCCCGTCCGGCCAGGGCATCGCCGAGGTGATCAACCCGGCCACCGAAGAAGTCGCCGGCAGCGTGCCGTTGGGCGATGAACGCGATGTCGACAACGCCGTGGCCGCTGCCCGCAAGGCCTTCGGTCCATGGTCGCGCACACCGTCGAGTGTGCGTGCCGGTTACATCCGTGCGTTAGCGGAACAACTGAAGACCCGCGCCGATGAAATGGCCTCGGTGATCACCAGTGAACTGGGGATGCCGGTGCAATGGTGCCGTTCGGTGCAAGTGGACGGACCGATCGTGGGGCTTGAGCAATACGTCGAACTCGCAGGCTGGATGGACGAAGTGCGCGAAGTCGGCAACTCCCTGGTGATTCGTGAAGCGGTGGGCGTCTGTGCGTTCATCAATCCCTGGAACTACCCGCTGCACCAGTTGATCGGCAAACTCGCCCCGGCACTCGCCGCGGGTTGCACGGTGGTGGTCAAGCCAAGCCAGGAAACCCCGTTGCACGCGTTTTTGCTGGCCCAGATGATCGAGGACATCGGCCTGCCGGCCGGGGTGTTCAACCTGGTCAGCGGACCGGGTTCCAAGGTCGGCGAGGCTTTGGCCAAGCACCCGGACGTGGACATGGTGTCGTTCACCGGTTCCACCGGTGCCGGGGTGCGGGTTGCGCAGGCGGCGGCGCCTTCAGTGAAACGGGTGTGCCTGGAATTGGGGGGAAAGTCGCCGCTGCTGATCGCCGAGGACGCGGATCTGGCCGCCGCCGTGCGCTATGGCGTGCAAGACGTGATGATCAACTCCGGGCAGACCTGCACGGCGCTGACCCGCATGTTGCTGCCGGCCAGCCGTTACGCCGAGGCCGTGGAGTTGGCACTGGCTGAAACCCTGAGCCTGCGCATGGGCGATCCGCTCGATCCACAAAGCTTCCTCGGCCCGATGTGTTCGGCGGGGCAACGACGCACCGTGCTCGACTACATCAAGGTCGGCCAGCATGAAGGCGCGCGGCTGTTGTGCGGCGGCGATTCGGTCGCGGCGTTCGAACGGGGCTACTACGTCAGCCCGACGCTGTTCGCCGACGTCGACAACCGCATGCGCATTGCCCAGGAAGAAATCTTCGGCCCGGTGTTGTGCCTGATTCCCTACGCCGATGAGGCGCAAGCGATCCAGATCGCCAATGACTCGCCGTTTGGCCTGTCCAGCGGGGTCTGGGCCGGCAGTGCCGAGCGTGCCTTGCAGTTGGGCCGACAACTGCGCGCCGGGCAATGTTTTCTCAATGGCGCGGCGTTCAACTATCAGGCGCCGTTCGGCGGCTACAAACAATCCGGTAACGGGCGTGAATGGGGGGAAGAGGGGCTCAGCGAATTCGTCGAAGTGAAGGCGATCCAGGTGTGACTGTTGGCGATTCAAAGGTTTTGCGCACCGGGTCCTGGCCCGGTGTTTTGCGTGGTTTTGAAGCGGCATTCCATTAGTTTTTGATCAGGGGCAATGCAATGAGCGATAACAAAAACAAGATTACTCAAGCGAACCATGAATTCAGTTTTCCGCGTCGGGACTTTTTGAAGTACAGCGCTGGCGCTGCGGCAATCGCCGGGGCGTTTTCCATGGGCCTGCCGTTTGGCGCCATGGCCGCGGAATCGACGCCAAAGGCCGGCGGCGTATTGCGCTTGGGCCTGGCCGGTGGCAGCACAACCGACTCGAAGGACCCCGGTTCCTGGAGCGATACCTTCACCTTCGTCGGCTTCTCGGCGGTCTATAACACCCTGACTGAAATTGCCGTGGACGGCACGGCGATCCCCGAACTTGCCGAAAGCTGGACCTCGACCCCCGATGCCCGCGTCTGGACCTTCAAGCTGCGCCAGGGCGTGACCTTCCACAATGGCAAGAGTCTGACCGCCGATGACGTGGTGGCGTCGATCCAGCATCACCTCGGCGAGAAATCCACCTCGGCGGCCAAGACCGTGCTGGGCGATGTGGCCAAGGTCAGCGTCAATGGCAGCGATAGCGTGGTGTTCGAGCTGCACTCGGGCAACGCCGATTTCTCTTACGTGGTCGCCGATTACCACCTGGTGATCATGCCGAGCAAGGACGGCACGCCGGACTGGCAGGCCGGCGTCGGCACCGGCGGCTATCGCCTCAAGGACTTCGAGCCGGGCGTGCGCATGACCCTGGAACGCAGCCCCGATTACTGGAAAGCCGGGCGGGCGCACTTCGCCAGTGCCGAGTTGATCGCCATCGCCGACGGCGCAGCGCGGGTCAACGCGCTGGTCACCGGGCAAGTGGATGTGATCAACAAGGTCGACCTCAAGACCGTGGCGCTGCTCAAGCGCAACCCGAACCTGGTCATCGAAGAAACCAAGGGCGCCCAGCACTACACCTTCCCGATGCTCACCGACAGCCAGGTGTTCCAGAACAACGACGTGCGCCTGGCGATGAAGCACGCGATCAATCGCGAAACCCTGCTGGCGTCGGTGCTGCACGGCTATGGTCTGGTGGGCAACGATCACCCGATCCAGCCCGGCAGCCGCTTCATCAACACCGCGCTGGAACAGCGCAGCTATGACCCGGACAAGGCGCGCTTCCACCTGAAAAAGGCCGGCCTGGATTCGCTCAAGGTGCGCCTGCAGGCCTCCGACGCGGCGTACACCGGGGCCGTCGACGCCTCTGTACTGTTCAAGGAACAGGCCCGTGCAGCGGGGATCGACATCGACGTGGTGCGCGAGCCTGCCGACGGTTTCTTCTCCAACGTCTGGATGAAGCAGCCTTTCACCACCTCGTTCTGGTACAGCAGCCTGACCGCCGACCGCATGTTCAGCATCGGCTACGCCAAGGGCGCGGCGTGGAACGAAACCCATTGGGACAACCCCAGGTTTAACAAGCTGCTCAACGCCGCCCGGGGCGAGATGAACGACTCGCTGCGCCGCGAGATGTACAACGAAATGCAGTCCCTGTGCCGGGATGACGGTGGCGCGATCGTGCCGCTGTTCGCCAGCTCGGTGGCGGCGCGTTCCAACCGCGTGGCGCACGGCGGGCAGACCGCGCCATACGGCGAACTCGACGGATTGCGCGTAATCGAGCGCTGGTGGCAGGCGTAACGAAATAGTCGATGCAATGAAAATCCCTGTGGGAGCGGGCTTGCCCGCGATGACGTCGGCACAGTCAACATTGATGTTGAAAGACCTACCGCAATCGCTGGCAAGCCAGCTCCCACAGTGGAATTTGCAATCTTCACCAGCGTGCCCAATTCAAGGAACTGCACGATGAAGAGTATTTTCAAGCTGTTGGGGCAGCGTCTGGCCCTGGGCCTGCTGTCCCTGTTCGCAGTATCAGTCATCATCTTCCTCGCCGTCGGCCTGCTCCCGGGCGACATCGCCCAGGCCATGCTCGGCCAGTCCGCCACCCCGGAAACCGTGGCGGCCTACCGCGCGCAACTGGGCCTGGACCTGCCGCCCCTGACCCGTTTCGGGCACTGGATCTGGCAATTGCTGCACGGTGACCTCGGCGTGTCGCTGGCCAACCAGCGGCCGATCGCCGAACTGGTCGGCACCCGCCTGGGCAACACCTTCAGCCTGGCGCTGTTGGCGGCACTGGTGTCGGTGCCTTTGGCGTTGTTGCTGGGCATGCTCGCGGCGTTGTATCGCAACAGCTGGTTCGACCGCCTGCTCAACACCTCGGCCCTGAGCGCGGTGTCGTTCCCCGAGTTTTTCGTCGCCTACATCCTGATCCTGGTGTTCGCGGTGAAACTCAACTGGTTCCCGAGCATTTCCAACCTCTCGCCGAACGCCAGCCTGGGTGAGGTACTGGAGCGCTCGGTATTGCCGGTGGCGACCCTGAGCCTGGTGGTGATCGCGCAGATGATGCGCATGACCCGCGCCTCCTTGATCAACCTGCTGGCCAGCCCGTACATCGAAATGGCCCGGCTCAAGGGCATCAGCCAGTCGCGCATCATCTTGCGCCACGCCTTGCCCAACGCACTGGCGCCCATCGTCAACGTGGTGGCGCTGAACCTGGCGTACCTGGTGGTCGGCGTGGTGGTGGTCGAGGTGGTGTTCGTCTATCCGGGCCTGGGCCAGTTACTGGTGGACTCGGTGGCCAAGCGCGATATCCCGGTGGTGCAAGCCTGCAGCCTGATCTTCGCCGCCACCTACATCCTGCTCAATACCAGTGCCGACGTGCTGTCGATTGCCAGCAACCCACGCCTGATGCATCCAAAGGGGTAGACCATGAGCCTGCTTAAACAATTGCTCCGGGCGCCGCTGAGTGCGAAGTTCGGATTGCTGGTGATCGTTGTGTACATCCTGGTGGCGCTGTTCGCCCCGGTACTGGCGCCGTTTGGCGAAACCCAGGTGGTGGGCGAGGGCTTCGCGCCGTGGGGCGGGCAGTTCCTGTTGGGTACCGATAACCTGGGGCGCGACATGTTCAGCCGCCTGGTCTATGGCGCGCGCAACACACTGGGCATTGCCTTCCTGACCACGGTGCTGGCGTTCCTGCTCGGTGGCACCTGCGGCCTGATCGCGGCGATCAAGGGCGGTTGGGTCGATCAGGGCCTGTCGCGGGTGGTGGACATCCTGATGGCCATTCCGCAATTGATCTTCGCCTTGCTGATTCTCAGTGTGGTCGGCACCACGGCCACGTCGCTGGTGCTGGTGATCGCGCTGCTGGACGCAACCCGGGTGTTTCGCCTGTCACGCGCCGTGGCGATGAACGTGGTGGTGCAGGACTTCGTCGAGGCCGCGCGCCTGCGTGGTGAAGGCCTGTGCTGGCTGGTGACCCGCGAGGTACTGCCCAACGCCGCGGCGCCGCTGATTGCCGAATTCGGCCTGCGGTTCTGCTTCGTGTTCCTGTTCATCAGTGCGCTGTCGTTCCTCGGCCTGGGCATCCAGCCGCCCACCGCCGACTGGGGCAGCATGGTGCGCGACAACGCGGTGCTGATCACCTTCGGCGACATCAGTCCATTACTGCCCGCCCTGGCCGTGGCCCTGATCACGGTCAGCGTCAACTTCGTCGTCGACTGGATGCTGCACAAGTCCAGTGGCCTCAAGGAATGCTGAACATGACGACATCCAAACCTTTGCTGGAAATCCGCAACCTGCACATCGAAGGTCACTACGAGGACGCCTGGCATCCGCTGATCAAGGGCATCGACCTGACCCTGCAGCGCGGTGAAGTGCTGGGGCTGATCGGTGAATCCGGGGCGGGCAAATCGACCCTGGGCCTGTCCGCCATGGGCTACACCCGCGACGGCTGCAAGATTACTGGCGGCACGGTGCATTTCGACGGCATCGACCTGCTCAAGGCCAAGCCCGAGGCCCTGCGCAAGTTGCGCGGTCTGCGCATCGCCTACGTCGCGCAAAGTGCGGCAGCCTCGTTCAACCCAGCCCATCGGTTGATCGATCAGCACGTGGAAACGGCGGTGAAGAACGGCGGCATCAGTCGTGAACAGGCCATGCGCGAGGCGGTGGAGTTGTATCGCGTGCTGCGCCTGCCCAACCCCGAACTGATCGGCCAGCGTTACCCGCACCAGGTCTCCGGCGGCCAGTTGCAGCGGGTCATGACCGCCATGGCGATGGCCTGTCACCCGGACCTGATCATCTTCGACGAACCGACCACCGCGCTGGACGTCACCACCCAGATCGAAGTGCTGGCGGCGATTCGCGATGCGGTGAAGACCTACGGCAGCGCGGCGATCTACATCAGCCACGACCTGGCGGTGGTGGCGCAAATGGCCGACCGCATCATGGTGCTGCGTCACGGCAAACTGGTGGAGGAGGCCGAGACCCGCAAGATGCTCGGCGATCCGCAAGAGGACTACACCAAGTCGTTGTGGGCGGTGCGCAGTTTCCGTACCGAACCCAAACCCTGCCCGCAACAGGAAAAACCGCTGCTGGAACTGCGCAACAGCTGCGCCAGTTACGGGCAGCAACCGGTGCTGCATGACGTTTCCTTGAAGCTGTATCGCGGCCAGACCCTGGCGGTCATCGGCGAATCCGGCAGTGGTAAAAGCTCGACGGCACGGCTGATCACCGGTTTGTTGCCACCGACTTACGGCCAAGTGTTGTACGACGGTGAGCCGCTGCCCGCGGACTTTCGCCAGCGCAGCAAAGAACAACTGCGGCGCGTGCAGATGATCTACCAGATCCCGGACACTGCGCTGAACCCGCGCCAGCGCATCGTCGATATCATCGGCCGGCCGTTGACCTTTTATCTGGGGCTCAAGGGCAAGGCCATGCGCACGCGGGTGGCCGAGTTGCTGGAGATGATCGAACTCGATCCCGCGACCTTCATGGAGCGTCAGCCCCGGGAGTTGTCCGGTGGACAAAAGCAGCGGATCTGCATCGCCAGGGCCCTGGCCGCCGATCCGCAACTGATCATCTGCGACGAAGTCACCTCGGCCCTCGATCAACTGGTGGCCGAAGGCGTGCTCAAGCTGCTCAACCGCATTCAGCAACAGCTCGGCGTTGCCTACCTGTTCATCACCCATGACGTCGCCACCGTGCGCGCGATTGCCGACGAAGTGCTGGTGATGCAACGGGGCCGGGTGGTGGATCACGGCTCGCGCAGTGCTATTTTCACGCCACCGCACCAGGACTACACCGGCCTGCTGTTTTCCTGCGAACCGCAAATGGACCCCGACTGGCTCGACCACCTGCTGGCCAGCCGCGCCACCCCGAATTCAAACCCTACGCTGGAAAAAGTCTAAGGAATCATCATGAAAGTACTGATCGTCCATGCTCACCCTGAGCCACAATCCTTCACCGCCGCCCTGCGCGACCAGGCTGTCGCGACCCTTGAAGCCCAGGGCCATGAAGTGCAGGTCAGCGACCTGTACAAGATGAAATGGAACCCGGTGGCCAGCGCCGATGATTTTTCGTCGCGGGAAAATCCCGAGTACCTGGTCTATGCGCTGGAACAACGCCTGGGCGTGAAAAGCCAGTCACTGGCGGCGGATATCCAAGCCGAGCTGGACAAACTGCTGTGGGCCGACCTGCTGATCCTCAACTTCCCGATCTTCTGGTTCTCCACCCCGGCCATGCTCAAGGGCTGGATCGACCGGGTGCTGGTGTCGGGCATCTGTTACGGCGGCAAGCGCTTCTACGATCAGGGCGGCTTGGCCGGTAAAAAGGCATTGGTGACCGTGACCCTGGGTGGCCGTGAACACATGTTCGGTGAAGAGGCGATCCATGGGCCGTTGCAGGACATGCTGCGACCGATTTTGCGCGGCACGCTGGCGTATGTTGGATTTGATGTGCTGGAACCGTTCGTGGCCTGGCATGTGCCGTATATCAGCGATGAGGCGCGTCAGCAATTTCTGGTGGACTACACCCAGCGTCTGCAACACCTGAGCGACGACCAGCCGCTGGAATTTCCGAAGCTGTCGCAGTTTGATGAGCATTTGTATCCGCTGCCTCAATAACATCACAAAACCTGTAGGAGCTGGCTTGCCAGCGAATGGGTCGGCACAGATTGCATCGATGTCGGCTGACCTGGCGCTTTCGCCGGCGAGCCAGCTCCTACAGTTTCAAATTCCCCGCCCCATTGTTCTGAATACGCAAACACTGATGTCGCCGAGAATGGAATTGTTGGTGCAGTGGCCGGCTTGTAGCCTCCATCTCGCCGAACACCGGGATCGGCCAACGATCCGGTGGAGCTCCCGCCAGGGCTCATCAAGACGTCATACCTTGCTTTCGGCCTTACGCCCCTTCGGGGGGTTGGCGCCTAATAAAAATAAGGAAGGCAGGTATGAGTATTCGTGCATGGGGTTGTGCAGCGACCCTGTTCGCTCCCGTTCTGGGGGCTGGCATTTTGTTTCCCGCGATGGCGCAAGCATCGGGCATCCCTTTTGCCAGCAACCGGCCCCAAAGCTTTCAGTTCAGTTCGGACTTCACCGAGCCCTACAACTCGGTGGGTCAGGAGTTTGAATACAACGACGACCGCAAGCGCTTCGACGATCACGGCAACAAGGTCGCCGGCAGCAACACCGAGACCTACGTTGGCCTGACGTCGTTGTTGCACTACTGGAAGATGGACGGCCTGCCCAACACCGGCTTCATCGCCAGTATCACCCTCCCGGAAATCGCGGTGCGCGGCAACGGCACGCGGGTCAGCGGGTTCGGCGATCCGCTGGTCGGTGGCCTGGTCTGGTACAACCCGACGCCGCTGCGCACCATCGGTGCGCAAGCCTATGTGCAACTGCCGACCGGCGCCGATTCGGTCAGCAGCGACACCTACGCCTTGTGGCCTTCGCTTTTCTACAACGAATGGCTGGGCAAGGTGAACATCGACCTGTTGGTCGGCGCGATCCTACGCGGCGATGGCCCGCACCACACCGAACCTGGCGACACAGCCCACGCCAACCTGCGCCTGGGCTACAACATCGTCGATCGCCCGACCTACCAGATCACGCCCTTCGTCAGTGCCGATTACCAGAAAACCTTCAGCTCCGATGACCGCAACAACGATGCCATCGAGTTCTCCGAATCCAACGAAACCGCGCTCGGCGCCGGCGTGCTGTTCCAGCTCAAACCCGGCGTGCAAAAGGTCTTCGCCCAGAAAATGTGGGACCAGGTGTCCATCCACTATTCCAAAGGCGTGGAAGGGCGCAACACCACCGTCACCGACGGCTTGTTTGTGCAGCTCTGGCATTACTGGTGAAACCCCGACGCCTGCCTGCGTCGCCGCGACTCATTCCGGAGAATAAAAAGTGAACGAAGAAAACCAGAAACTTGCACTGTCACGTCGCAGCTTCATCAAGGCCGGCGCCGCCGGTACGGCTGTCGCCGCCTTGTCGGGGGTGGCCGCACGCGCGATGGCCAGCGACGAGCTGCCCTTTGATAGAGAGCACGACATTGTCGTGGTTGGCGGTGGCGGCAGCGGTTTGCCAACCGCGTTGTTCTCCTGTTGGCTGGGCAACGACGTGGTCATCCTGGAAAAGGCCGGTAGCCCCGGTGGCACTGCAGCGAAAGCGGCGTTCTGGTACTGGGTGCCGAACAACAAGCCGATGCGTGATGCGGGCATCGTCGATGAAAAAGCCGACTACCTGCGCTATGTCGCGCGCCTGACACGGCCACAATCCTACGACGCCTCGCTGCCCAAGCTCGGCCTGTCGGATTGGGAATACGAGATGTGCGAAGCGATCTACGAGAGCGCCTCGCCCGCTGCCGAACTGTTGGCCGAACGCGACGCGCTGCCTTATCGCCATTGCCCGGACGTGCCGGACTATTTCGCAGAGTTGCCCGAAGACAAGGCCAATAAAGGCCGCGTACTGGTGCCCAAGGAAGCCCGGCCCAGCATGTCGGACGGCGGTCGCGTGGCGATTCGTACGCTGACCGCCGCCGCCAAGCGTGACGGCGTGCAAATCCGCACTGGCGAACGCGTGGTGAAGGTGATCCTCAACGGCAAAGGCGAAGCAACTGGTGTCGAAGTCGAAACCGAGGAGGGCACGCGGCAACGGGTCAAGGCGCGCAAAGCGGTGATCTTCGCCACGGGTGGCTTTACCCACGATCCGGAACTGCGCCGCAACTTCCTCAACGCCCCGGTCTACGGTGGCTGCGCGGCCTTGACCAACGAAGGCGATTTCATCCGTATCTCGAGCGAATTGGGGGTGCAACTGCGCAACATGAACTACGCGTGGTCGTGCCCGATCCTGTTGGAAAAGGCCCTGGCCAAAGACGGTTCGATGTCCGGCATCTTCACCATGAACGGCGATTCGATGCTGATGGTGAACAAGTACGGCAAGCGCGTCGTCAACGAAAAAACCGTCTACAACGAACTGGTCCCGACCTTCTTCCAGTGGGATGGCGATAAAGCCGAATACCCGAACCTGGTGATGTTTTCGATCTGGGACCAGCGTGCCCAGGACTACTGCAGCAGCGACGAATACGGCTCGCCGATCGTGCCCAAGGGCGGCAACGACCGCCATGTGGTGCGGGGCGACACCCTGGAAGAGCTGGCGAAGAACATCGCCGAACGCCTGGATAAGCACGCCGCCGACATTGGCGGGATGAAGCTCAGCGTGGATTTCAACCTCAACTTGAAAGCCACGCTCAAGCGCTTCAACGAGCTGGCGAAGACGGGCAAGGACCTGGACTTCCATCGCGGCGAACGGGTGATCCAGGGCGTGTTCACCGGCCCGGTCAAGCCCGATCGCACCGGCAACCTGACCCTGTACCCCTTGGCGGCGAAAGGTCCGTACTACGCGGCGTTGATCACCGGCGGCAACCTCGACACCAAGGGCGGCCCGAAAACCAACTCCGTCGGCCAGGTATTGAACAACGCCAATGCACCGATCCCGGGCCTGTACGGCGTCGGCAACTGCGTGGCGTCGGCCTCCGGTCGCGCCTATTGGGCCGGTGGTTCGACGCTTGGCCCGATCATCGCCTTTGCCTATCGCGCGGCGAACCAGGCGCACAAGGAACCGAGCCGAAGCTGAATCAAGCCCCGTGACTGCATGAGAACAACGATATGACGCATTTCAACTTCTACCTGCGAGCCCCCGCGCTGTTGGCGGTGGCGGCAAGTTTTGCTTTGACCGGCAGCGCTTTGGCCGATGACCTGGCGGTGGCGCAGAAACTGGCGACCAACCACTGCGCGGTCTGCCACACCTTCGACAAGGGCGGACCGCCGGGTCAGGGCCCGAACCTGTTCGGGTTGCTGGGTCGCAAGGCGGCCAGCGAAACCAACTTTACGTATAGCGACGGCTACTCCAAAGCCATGGCAGGCAAGGTCTGGGACGAGCCGATGCTCGACGCCTGGCTGACCGATGCCCAGAGCGTCGCGCCGGGCAGTGCCATGGTGTATTCCCAGGACGACCCGGCCAAGCGGCAAAAGATCATCACCTACATCAAGTCGTTGCACTGACGGCCAGCATCCCTATCACTCCCATAAAATCCGACGGAGACAGCCATGATCAGCACCCTGACAATGACCGACGAGCAACGCAAATCGGTCGCCCTGGAATACCTCAAGGCATTCGACAACGGCGGTATCACCTCCACTGGCGCCAGCATTCTCGAGCTGTTCGCCGAGGATGCGCAGGTCCTGTTTCCAAAGTGGGGACTGGCCACCGGCCGTGACCAGATCGGCCAGATGTTCAGCGACCTGGGCAGCCGCCTGAAATCGATCACCCACGACTACGCGCACTTCAACTGGATTCTCACGGGCACTGACACGCTGGTCTGCGAAGGCACCAGTTTTGGCGAGCACGTCGAGGGCCACTGGCGCGCGGGCGTCCCGTCGCCGGCCGGTGCCGGTTACTGGGCTGACGTGTTCGAGATCCGTGATTTCAAGATCCAGCGCTGCTTTATCTACCTGGACCCTGACTACGGCAGCCAGGACACGGCGCGCTATCCGTGGCTCAATCGGTGACCGCTGACCGCTGACCGCTGACCGCTGACCGCTGACCGCTGACCCCTTGTAGGAGCGAGCATGCACGCTCCTACAAGGGGGCGCCAATTGAGTTCATCGCAGGTTCTCGCCCCGGATGTGGAGTGCGAGGTGCCGAAAGGCTAACCTCGTATGCCTATAAGAACAAAAAACATCCAGAGAACCTGCCCCATGGATCGTTTACTCAGTGTCGAAGCCTTCGTGCGGGTTGCCGAAACCGGCAACTTCGCCAGGGCGGCCCAGCAACTGGGCGTGACCCGCTCGGTCATCACCCATCGCATCCAGCAGCTGGAGCAGTTCATCAATGCGCCGCTGTTCCATCGCAGCACGCGCCATGTGCGGCTCTCCGAGGTCGGGGAGACGTACTACAAGGAATGCGCGGACATGGTCGCGAGTTTTAACTCGCTGACCGAACACATGCGCGAACTGCGCGCCAAACCCACCGGCAAACTGCGGGTGCAGATGCTGCCCGGGTTTGCCATCGGGCACTTCGGCCGCATGTTGGCCGAATTCACCCGGCTGTACCCGGACATTGAGGTGGACGTCATCGTCAACGACCGGGTGGTGGACCCGATCGAAGAAGGTTTTGACGTGGCGTTCCAGATGTTCCCGCCGATGGCGGAAACCCTGATCGAGCGCAAATTGTTCAGCGTGCGCCGGCTGTTCTGCATGTCCCCCGATTACGCCAGCGAGTTCGGCGTGCCGACCCATCCCCAGCAATTGCTGCAACACAAGATCGCCCTGTACGAGGGTTATCCGTCGCGCAACCGCTGGCTGTTCAACCGCGAAGACGAGCAGGTGGAACTGAGCCTGCCGGGTCAGGTGCGCTCGAACTCGGTGCACCTGTTGCGTGATTACGCGCAGACCGGCGTCTGTATTGTCTGCCTGCCAACGCTGGTGGCCAGTGACGACCTGCTCAGCGGACGCCTGATTCCGGTGCTGTCCGAGTACGCGTTGTCCTCCTTCAATTTCTCCGCGGTGTATCCCGCGACCCAGCGCCGGGCCTTGAAAGTCCGTACGTTGATCGACTTCCTGGTGGAGAATTTCGGCGATGAGCCCTGCTGGGATAAGCCGTTGCTGGAGCGCGGCTGGGTCCGCTGAGAGATGCGCCGCCTATTTTTGTAGGAGCGAGCAAGCTCCGCTCCTACAAGAAGAGATCGCCACCCCCAGTGTTTGCGTTTCGCAAACACTGTTGTCGCCGCTCCTCTAATTGTCCCGGGACCAGGCGCGACGTACTGTTGGCTCACTGTTACTACAACAACAAAACGGTGAAAACCCATGAGTAGCGCGGCAATCGAAACGGTCTTCGGCTCGCTGGACAAGTACACCAAGGGCTCGGTTGAAATCATCAGCGGCCAGGCCAGTCACTATGCCTTTTCCAACGTTTTCGAGGTGGCGGACAAATCCCTTGCGTATGAAAAGGTCGTCGTCGGCCTCAACCTCGGTTACGTCATTGAAACCCTGCGCGCCGAAGGCCAGTCGCCTTGGTACACGGCGGCGCACGACGAATTCGCCATCGTCATGGACGGTGAAGTGCGGGTGGATTTCCTCAAGCTCGATGCGCCATTGACCGCAGGCGAGGGCACGCAACTGGCCGGGGATGTGCCGGCGGGCAAGCCAATGGGTTACGTCCTGCTCAAGCGCGGTCACCAGTGCCTGCTGCCGGTGGGCACCGCGTATCGCTTCGAAGCCAGTCGCCCGGGCGTGATCCTGCAGCAGACGATCAAAGGCCCGTTGTCGGTCGAGAAATGGGCCGACATCTGCTTCAAGTGATCTGCCCAGTCGCCCCGCCCACAATAACAAGAGGTATCCCGCCATGGCCATGCTTGAAACCGCTGCCCAAACGCCACTGTTCGCCGACGAAGACGTCCAGGCCAGCGCCCCCCATCCCGTCACCGGTTATCGCGCCTTCAAACTCGGCGCGTTCGAGCTTTCGCGCGACGAGTATTTCGCCCGAATCACCTGGCCCGCCAAAGGCCAGACCCGTTCGCACCTGATCCCGGCCGACGCCTTTCTGCGCGCCTTGATGCGTGACGTGGCCTGGGGCTTTTTCTACGGTTGGGTCAACTTCGACCACGTCATCGGCACCCGCAATTACTACGGCAAAGTCGACCTGTACGCCGGCACCTTCAATGGCACGCTCAAGGCGGCAGGGGTCAACTACACCGAAAACTTCGAAACGCCGCTGATCATGGCCACCTTCAAGGCGATCCTGCGCGACTGGACCAACGCCACCTTCGACCCGTTCGCCGCACCGGAAGAAACCGGCAGCGCATTTGGTCGCAAGAACGGCAACAACATCGAAGCCATCGAACGCTTTCGAATCGCCACCAAGCGCATGCCCGGCCTGCCGGATGATTCGCCGCTGCGCAACGATCTGCCGGTCAACCGCCAGTTCATCGATGTGCCGCAGGACGAGCCGGAAATTCACGCCGCAGAAGGTTTCGAAGGCCAGTTGCATGCCTTCAACCTGCACAAGTACCTGTCGCGCTCCGATGTGACCTGGAACCCCTCGGTGACCTCGGTGTGCAAGGCCAGCCTGTTCTGCCCGACCACCGAAGAATTCATCCTGCCGGTGTTCCATGGCAATGACCGGATCGAGTGGTTCCTGCAGCTATCGGACGAGATCATCTGGGATGTCGGCGACAAGGACGACGGCAACCCGCGTGCACGCATCACCATGCGCGCCGGCGACATCTGCGCCATGCCGGCCGACATTCGCCACCAGGGCTATTCGACCAAGCGCTCGATGCTGCTGGTCTGGGAAAACGCCACGCCGAACCTGCCGCAACGCTATGAAAGCGGTGAACTCAAGCCGTATCCGATCGAGTTCTAAGACCACGTGTCTTGCCCGGCGCCTTGCCGGGCCATGCTCTGAGCCATCCAGTCAGACACTGCGTTCCAGACGCGGTGCGAGGAAACCATTATGCAAAATCAGCTCTATATCGATGGCCGCTTCGTCGATGCGGTCGCGGGCGGGACCATCGACGTGGTGTCGCCCCACGACGGCTCGTTGATCACCCGCATTGCCGCCGCCGAAGCCGCCGACATCGACCTCGCAGTAGCCGCCGCCAAGCGTGCGTTTCCAGCCTGGTCGGCCCTTGCCGCTGCCGAGCGCGGACGCCTGTTGCTCAAACTGGCGGACAAAATCGAAGAGTGCAGCGAAGAACTGGCGCAGCTGGAATCACTGAACACCGGGCACCCGATCCGCGATTCCCGTGGCCTCGATGTGCCGCGTACCGCCGCGTGCTTCCGCTACTTCGGCGGCATGGCCGACAAGATCGAAGGCACGGTGATTCCGGTGGAAGCAGGCTTCCTCAATTACGTGCAGCGCAAGCCGATCGGCGTGGTCGGGCAGATCGTGCCCTGGAACTTTCCGCTGATGTTCACCAGCTGGAAGATGGGCCCGGCGCTGGCGGCGGGCAACACCATCGTCATCAAACCCTCGGAGATCACGCCGCTGTCGACGTTGCGCATCGTCGAGCTGATGACCGAAGTCGGCTTCCCCAAAGGCGTGGTCAACGTGGTGCCGGGTTACGGCCATACCGCGGGCCAGGCACTGGCCGAACACCTGGACGTCGGCAAGATTGCCTTTACCGGCTCGACCGCCACCGGTCGGCGGATTGTTGAAGCGTCGCAGAGCAACCTCAAGCGCATTCAACTGGAGCTGGGTGGCAAGGGTGCGAACATTGTCTTTGAAGACGCCAATCTGGAAGCGGCGGTCAACGGCGCAGCCTGGGCGATCTTCCATAACCAGGGCCAGGCCTGCATCGCCGGTTCGCGGCTGATTCTGCATGAAGACATTGCTGACGCGTTCCTGGAGCGCTTCATTGCCCTGGCCAAGTCGATCCGTCTCGGTGACCCGATGGACCCCGAAACCGAAATGGGCCCGCTGACCTCGGCACTGCACCGCGACCGTGTGCTGGCCTACATCGATATCGCCATCGAGCAGGGCGCCAAGATCCTCGCCGGAGGCAAGGCGCCGGACGACCAGGCCCTGGCCAAGGGGTTCTATGTCGAACCCACGGTGGTCGAGGCCAAGCCGGGTGACCGTGTCTGCCAGGAAGAAGTCTTCGGTCCCTTCGTCACGGTCGTGCGTTTCAGCACCGACGAAGAAGCCCTGGCCATCGCCAACAGCACCGAGTACGGGCTGGGCAGCGGCCTGTGGACGCAGAACCTCAGCCGTGCGCACAAAATGGCCGATGCGATCCACGCGGGCATGTGCTGGATCAACTGCTACAAGCGCGTCAGCCCCGGCAGCCCGTTTGGCGGCGTAGGGCAGTCCGGTTACGGCCGGGAAATGGGCTTTGAAGCCATCCACGACTACACCGAAGCCCGTTCGGTGTGGGTCAACGTCGACGCGAAGATCCCCCCACACTTCAAGCGCTGAGGCTGGCCATGAATCCTTTTGTTTACCAAAGCCTGCCGACCCGCGTGGTGTTCGGCTGGGGCAAACTCTCGGCACTGGCCGATGAGATCGAGCGCCTGGGCGCCCGTCGGGCGCTGATCCTCACCACGCCGGAACAACACGGCCTCGGCGAACGTGTTGCGGCGTTGCTCGGTGATCGCGCGGCGGGTGTGTACCCGCACGCGGTGATGCACGTGCCGCTGGAAGTGGCGCAAGCGGCGCGTGTCGAAGCGGCGCGCCTGGAGGCCGATTGCTGCGTGGCCATCGGCGGTGGTTCGACCATCGGCCTGGGCAAGGCGATCGCCATGGATTCGGGGCTGCCGATCGTGGCGGTGCCAACCACTTACGCCGGCTCGGAGATGACGCCGATCTACGGCCTGACCGAAAATCGCCTGAAGAAAACCGGACGCGACCCACGGGTGCTGCCGAAAACCGTGATCTATGACCCGCAATTGACCCTGACCCTGCCGGCGCAGATCTCCGCCTGTTCGGGCATGAACGCCATGGCCCACGCGGTGGAAGCGCTGTACGCCGAGGACGCCAACCCGATCATCGGCCTCATGGCCGAAGAGTCGATCCGCTCGCTGGCGCAGGCATTGCCGGGAGTGGTCAAGGATCCCGGCGATCCCGACGCTCGCAGCCAGGCGTTATATGGCGCGTGGCTGGCGGGCATTTGCCTGGGTTCGGTCGGCATGGCCTTGCACCACAAGCTCTGCCACACCCTGGGCGGCACCTTCAATTTGCCCCACGCCCAGGCTCACGCCATCGTCCTGCCCCATGCCGCGCATTACAACCGTGAGACCGCCGCCGAGCCGTTGCAACGTGCCGCGCGCGCCCTGGGTGGTCGCGAGGCCGGCGAGGTGGGCGCCCTGTTGTATGCACTCAACCAGAAACTGGATATTCCATTAGCACTGGCCGACATCGGCCTGCCGCCAAACGGTCCGGCTGAAGCGGCACACATCGCCTGTGCCAGCCCTTATTACAATCCACGGCCGTTTGAACAAGGCCCGATCGAAGCATTGCTGACCCGCGCCATGCTGGGCCAGGCGCCAGCCTGACTCAGCGTGCAATCAGCACTGTCGGAATAAAAACAATGACCGATCACGATAAAACCTTGGAAAAACTGATCTGCGAACAGGCCGTGAACAGCTTCGCTGATGCGCCCGATGCCCGCTACAAACAGATCATGCAAAGCCTGGTCCGGCACCTGCATGCGTTTGTCAGCGAGGTCGAACTGACCGAGCAGGAGTGGTTGGAAGGCATCGGTTTCCTGACCGAAACCGGGCACAAATGCGATGGCCTGGTGCGTCAGGAATTCATTCTGCTGTCGGACACCCTCGGCGTATCGATGCTGGTCGACGCGATCAATCATCGCCACAGCGCCACGGCCACCGAGACCACGGTGTTCGGGCCGTTCTACATCGAAGGCATGCCCGAGCGCGCGTTCGGCGAGAACATGGCGTTCACCCCGGGCGAGACGGCGCTGGTGCGCGGGCGGGTGGTCGATACCCGGGGCAATGCCCTGGCCGGCGCGGTGCTGGACGTCTGGCAGACGGCCGAAAACGGCATGTATTCGGGCCAGGACACAGAACAGCCGTTCGGCAACCTGCGCGGACGTTATCGCACCGACGCCGACGGTTGCTTTGCGATCCGCACGATTGTCCCGGTGTGCTATCCGATTCCGACCGATGGCCCGGTGGGGCGCATGCTCGAGGCTGCCAACAGGCATCCGTGGCGGCCGGCGCACCTGCATTTCATGATCGAGGCGCCGGGGTATCGCACACTGGTGACCCATCTGTTCAATCACGATGATCCGTACCTGGCGTCCGATGCGGTGTTCGGGGTCAAACAGTCGTTGCAGGTGATCTACGAGGATCGCACCCGCCACGATGAGCTGTCCGCGCGGCTGGGCATGCCATTGCCGTTCAAGCGTGCGTGTTACGAATTCGTCATGGAGGCGGTGTGAGTCATGGGCCAGTTTTTTGCCGTATTCGCCACCGACCACCCGGATTGCCTGGCGTTGCGCCAGCGCTTGCGGCCCAGTCACCAGGCGCATTTGCGTGGGAGCGATGCACACCGCGTGGTCGTGCGCCTGGGAGGCCCGACCCTTGATGACGCAGGCCTGGCGATGAATGGCACGCTGCTGGTGATCGAAGCCGGCAGCCTGGGGGAAGTGGAAGCCTTCGTCCAGGACGATCCTTATGTCCGGGCCGGATTGTTTGCCAGCATCCAGATTCGCCCCTGGCACTGGGGCCTCGGTAATCCCGAGTTGCGGGGCTGACCATGACCCTCATCACCTTGTGCCAACGAGAAGACATCGCCGACGGCGGCGCCTTGGGGCTGCCGCAGCACCAGCACCTGCATCCCGCCGGCCTCGTCGCGGTGCGCCAGGGCGAGCAGGTGTGGGTGTACATCAACCGCTGCCCGCATTTTTCCGTGCCGCTGGACTATCGCCCGCAGGAATTCTGCACCTATCGCGGCCAGGTGCTGATGTGCGCGCATCACAGTGCGATGTTTCGTTTCGAAGACGGGCACTGCATCGATGGGCCGTGCAAAGGCGCGACGCTGGAATCCGTGCCGGTGCGCTGGGTGGAAAACAGCCTGGTCATGGAGGTGGGCGAGGAGGCCTGAACTACACTCTTTCAGGGTGAATCACGCCCATCAGGAGATCATCATGAAAAGGTTGTCACCCATCGGCCTGTGCGTCGCACTGTCGTTTTTCAGTGCCCAGGGATGGACCCAGACGGTAGTACCGCTGAAGGGCCAGACTTCGCAACAGACTCAACTGGATATCAACGAATGCAACAGCATCGCTGCCAGCAGCGCTTCGACCACCTCGACACCCTCTGGCGGACGGATCAAGGGTGCCGCAGCAGGCGCGGCAGCCGGCGCGGCCGGGGCCCAGGTGCGAGGCCGCCAGCATGACGAGTTCTATGACAATGTCGATGACGACAGGAAGCAGGACTACCGGCAGGACCGAGCCAAGGAAACGGCAGTGGCGGGTGCCGTGGTCGGCGGCTCGCGCCAGCGCCAGGAGCGCCGGGCGCAGGAGAAGACCAACACAGCGACCACTTCTACGGCGTACACCAGTTGCTTGCAGGGGAAGGGGTATCAGGTTAATCCGTGAGCCTGATACCGATCAATTTTCAATTAACATGCAAAACCTGTGGGAGCGAGCTTGCTCGCGATGGCGGACTGTCAGGTAACGCAGTGTTGACTGTGCCACCGTCATCGCGAGCAAGCTCGCTCCCACAAGGATCGCGGTGTTCAAAGCATTACCTGATCGGCATTGGCCCCTGTACCTGGTTTTTTTGTCGCTGATCCAGCAAACGAACCATCAGGCACGCATACAGCGTTACGGCAATGAACAGCCCCATACGCACTGCAAAAGCGGTGTAGACGTCCTTGCCTGCCAGACTGTCCTGGACCGATTGCCCCAACAGGATAATCAGGGTGATCAAGGTGTTGAGCCAGAAACCAGGGCTCAACCGCCCCGCACTCAGGCCATAGAGCTTGCGCGCCAGGATCAGGGCGAACAGTAGCATCCACAGGAAGAACATCCATAGGTGCACGAAGACCGTCAGTGCACTCCAGAACAGTATCGCCAGCAGGCCGCCGAGCAAGGTCGAGCCAATCAGCTCGCGGGCGGCGTCGCGGGCGTTGGTGCTGGAACTCTGTTGGCCCAGGCTCACGGCCTTGAGCACGATGGGCATGTAGCTGGCGGGGTCGATCAGCGCCAGCAGGAAGGTCGGGATCACGATCAGGGTGGCGCGCAATGCGACGCGGTCGACGTCTTCCGCCGACTGGGCCGGCGCGGGCGGGGGGGCTGGGGCGTTGTCCGGTTCGGGGAACAGCCAGTGACTTAGCCAGCCGATCATCACGGCCAGGAGCAAGCCACTGGTCAATGCCTTGATGACCATCGCCGCCAGCCCGAAGTCGGCGACCCCGGCTGCCGGGATCATGGTCAGGCCGATCACCAGGAAGGTCACCACCAGATTGTTGCCGCCGCGCTGGCCAAAGCGAAACACCATCAGCAGGCCGAGGCCGATCAACAGTACGCCGCTGAAGGCGTAGTAACGCAGGAGCGGGATCAACAGCAGGCCGATGCCGGTGGTCAGCATCGCGGTCAGCGCCAGCACCAGGGTGGCTTTGAACGGCAAGGGACGATTGAGGCTGACCAGCAGCAATGCCCCCAGCACCGGCGCGAGGAAGGGGATTGGCATAGCCAGGCCGAAACTCGCGGCCAGGCACAGCGCCGTGCCACAGGCCAGGCGCAATGCGCGCTGCACCCTCGGCGTGCGATTAGTAGGCATACGACAGCCAGCTCATCAGCCACAGGAACAAGCGACCCAGCGGGTTGAGCACGTTGCCTTCGGCAGGGAAGGCCATGACTTCGGCCTGGCCACCGGAACGGATGGCGCGGTTGTCCTTGAGCATGGACAGGGATTCGGCCGAGAACTCGATGATCACCGGAAAGCGCTGGGCCGGGCGCAGCCAGTCACGACTGTTCTGCACCGTGGGCAGGCTGCCGGGAGCGGCCGGGGTGCCCACGCTGACGCCGTAGCCGACACTGCGCACGCGGCCCTGGAACACTTCGCCGGGCAACGCATCGAGGGCAATGGACACCGGGGTTTCGGGCCTGACCAGGGCGAGGTTGTTCTCGGTCATGTCGGCGCTGATCCAGACATCGTGGATCGCAATCAGGGTCATCACCGGATTGCCGGCCGCGGCGAACTGGCCGACATCGGTGCGCAGGTCGGTGATCAAACCGGCCGAACGGGCGCGAACCTGTGTGTTGGAAAGGTCCAGTTCGGCTTTCGACAGGGCGGTGGCGGCACTGCGCAGCAGGGCGTTGTCTTCCTCTTTGCCGCCTTCCTGCTCCTTCGCACGCTGGACTTCGGCGCGGGCCGCGGCAACCTGGCTGGTGGCCGCCTCGCGGCTGGCGCGGGAAACCTCCAGCAAGCGCACAGAAACGGTCCCGGGGTCTTCACGGTACAAGCCTTCCAGCCGTTGGTTATCCTGCTTCGCCTTGAGCTCGTTGGCTTGTGCCGCCCGCAAACTGGCTTGCGCCGAGGCAATGCCGGCGGTACTGGCACCGACCTGCCGGCGGGTGGATTCCAGGTCGGCGCGCGCCCGGTCTACCGCGATCTGGTAGGGCTGCGGGTCGACCTCGAAGATCACCTCTCCAGCCTTCACATCCTGGTTATTGCGCACGTTGACGCGAATCACCCGGCCCGCCACTTCTGCCGCCACCGGAATCACGAACGCGCCCACCCGTGCCTGCTGGGTGTAGGGCGTGAAGCGGTCAGCCAACAGGTACCAGGCCAGGCTGAAAACGATCACCAGTAAAACCCACTTGATGCCTTTTTTCGCTGGATCGGCGGCAGGCTGCGCTGGCTGAGGGGAGGGCGCGGCTTCAGTCATGGTTTGTTCACCTGGTTGGGCAAGGGGGAGGCGGGCTGCTCGGCGGTCGGGTCTTCGAGCAGGTCGCCCCAGTCAGTCCGTTGTTCCATCTGCTGGCGCGTGGCGCGATCGACCTTGGGCTGGGCGCTGTACCAACCGCCGCCCAACGCCTTGTACAGGGCAATCACATTGCTCACCGCATCGCCACGGCTGAGCAGGTAGCTGTCTTGCAGTTCGAGCAGCGCCCGCTGGGCGTCCAGCACTCGCTGGAAGTCCGAGTAACCTTCGCGGTACAGCGTGTTGGCCAGGGCCAGCGAGCGTTGCGCGGCTTTTTCCGCCTCGCGCAGGATGCGTTCGCGTTGCAGGGCGCGGGTCAGGCCGTTGGCGGCGTCATCCGCCTCGCGCGCGGCCTGGCGCACCTTGTCGCGATAGGCCTCGATCAACTGCTGCAAGCGCGCATCCTGCACGCGCACGTTGTTGCTGATGCGGCCGTAGTCGAACACGTTCCAGCGCAGGCTCGGCCCACCGATCAGGTCGAGGCTGCGCGAGGTTCCGCTCAAGGTATCGGTCGACCAGACGATGCTGCCGAGCAACGTCAGGGCCGGGTAGTAATCGGTTTCGGCCACGCCGATCAGCGCCGACTGCGCCGCAACGTTCAACTCGGCGGCCCGCACATCAGGCCGGCGCAGCAACAGGTTGGCCGGGACATCCTGCAACACGGCGCGATCGACCAGCGGGATCAACTCGCTGTTGTCGACCACCAGTGGCAGCGCACCGGGTGGCTGGCCGATCAACACGGCCAAGGCATTGCGGGTGCGGGAAAGCTGGTCTTGCAGGACGGGGATGGTGCTCAACGTACCCAGGTATTGGGTCTTGGCTTGTTGCAGGTCGAGTTCGGCGGTCTGGCCGCTGTTGAACAGCCTTTCGGTGATTTCGAAATTGCGCTGCTGCTGGCGGGCGTTTTCGTGGGCGACACGCAATCGCGCCTCGGTGGTGCGCAGGAAAAAGTAGCTGTCGGCGACCTGCGCCCGCAACAGGACCAGCACGTCGTCATAGTTGGCCTCGGCGGCGAAGTAGCTGGCATCGGCGGCCTCGATGGCACGGCTGAAGCGTCCCCAGAAATCCAGTTCCCAGCCCACGTCGAATCCGGCGCTGTGTTGCCAGAAATGGCTATCCACCGGGTTGTTTCCGCCGGATTGATGGCGGTTGATGTAGACGCTGTCAGCGGCGATTTGTTGCAGTTGCGGGTAACGCCCGCTTTGCGCGATGCCCAATTGCGCACGTGCCTCCATCACGCGTAAGCCGGCGATCTTCAGGCTGGAATTGTGCGCATCCGATTCGGCGATCAAGCGGTCGAGCACCGGGTCGGCGAAGATCTGCCACCACTGGCGGATGTCCGGGTACTGCAGGCGCTGGCTGGCCTGTTCAAGGGCCGGGGTGTTCCAGTGATCGACCCAGGCTTCGCCCGGTGGCTGGAAGTCCGGCCCTAGCCGTACGCAACCGCCGAGGACCACTGCGCCCATCAGCAGCAGCTGGCGGCGCCGCATCCGCGTGGATGTACCTGATTGCATTAAGTGTTTTCCAGCCAAAGGACCTCACAGCAGCATAGTCGTCGGGATGCCATCTGCATGACCTGTGCAACCAATCGGTAAAAACGTCGCGACTGTCGTAAAAACGACCTGTTTACGCTGAACGCGAACCATCGACAGTTTTCTGTTGAACGAGTGTTCAGCTTGAACTATGTTCGTTCCACCTTCTTTCCCGGCTGGTTGCGGGCTTGCGTTTCTTCATATTGAACGAGGCACTGGCATGCGGTTTTCTCCCTTTGTTGAGCGGATCTCGGACCAAGGCGTAGCCGCTATTGATGTGCCGCCTGAAGGTGACCTTCACACCACTGAATTTTCCGATCGCCTGGCGTTGCGCGAAGCGATCGCCGCGCACTACGAAAAGGTATTGGAGCGTGAGCTCAAAGCCGCCAACGTGATCACGCTGGCCGGGGCGCAGGATGCATTGTTCGTCGCGTCGATGTGCCTGCTCGCCGCAGGGGACGAGGTGATTGTCCTCGATCCGATGTACCAGGCCTGCGAGGCGTCGCTCAAGGCCTGCGGCGCCACGCCGGTGCGGGTGGCGTCCAGTGATGCAGCGCTGCTGGCCAAGGCGATTACCCCGCGCACCCGGGCGATTTTCCTGTCCGGCCCGAACGGCGGGATGCTCAACCACGAAGCGCTGCAGACCATCGCCGGACTCGCCATCGCCCATGACCTGTGGGCGGTGGTCGAGGAGGTCCATGACGATCTGACCCTGCAGCACCAGTACTTGTGCCTCGCGGCAGCGCCGGGCATGGCCAGGCGTTGCGTGATGATCGGTAGCCTGTCCAAAGCCCACCCGATGACCGCTTGGGATATGGGCTGGATCGTCGCTGATGCCGCCCTGGTCGCGCATGCCGAAACCCTGGCGTTGGCCAGGACCTCTCAGCGTATCCGCAATTTTGTCCAGGCGTTGAAAGTGCAAGCCCCCAAGCCCGTGGTCAGCCGCGTGGCCAGTGGGCCGGTCATCGAACCGGTCACTGCGCGAACCATGATCGAAGTCGATCGCCTGCACAAACGCTTCGGCAACATCGAGGTGCTCAAGGGTGTATCCCTGACCGCGCGCGAAGGCGAGGTGATCTCGCTGATCGGCGCCAGTGGTTCGGGCAAAAGCACGCTGCTGCGCTGCATCAACATGCTCGAGGTCCCGGACCAGGGACGCATCCTGGTGGACGGCGAAAGCATTCACCTGAACCACACCCGCCCCGGCGCACCCCTGGTGGCAGACGCCAAACAGTTGGTACGCATCCGCTCCAGCCTGGGCATGGTGTTCCAGAACTTCAACCTCTGGCCCCATCGCACGGTGCTGGAAAACCTCATCGAGGCGCCGACCCAGGTCCTGCGTGAAAGCCGGGTGGAGGCGACCGAGCGCGCCGAAGCCTTGCTTGAACGCGTGGGGCTGGCGGCCAAGCGCAACGAGTACCCGGCGTTTCTTTCCGGGGGCCAGCAACAACGGGTGGCCATCGCCCGGGCCCTGGCCATGCGGCCCAAGGTCATGCTGTTCGATGAACCCACCTCGGCACTCGACCCGGAACTGGTCGGGGAAGTGCTGCGGGTGATCCGCTCTCTCGCCGAGGAAGGCCGGACCATGATCCTGGTGACCCATGAAATGGCCTTCGCCCGCGATGTCTCTTCCAAAGTCGCCTTTTTGCATCAAGGGCTGATCGAGGAAACCGGTTCGCCGGACGAAGTGTTCGTACACCCACGCAGCGAGCGTTGCCGCCAATTCGTCAACGCTCATCAAACTCGCTAACACCAATAAAAAGACGGGAAAACACCATGGGAAATCGACGTTTTGCACACTGGTTGACCGGGGCAGGCTGCTTGTTGCTTGCCGCCATGAGTTCGGCACAGGCACAGCCGATTCGCTTCGCGGTCGCCGCCGAACCCTATCCGCCGTACACCGAGAAACAGGCCAACGGCGAATGGAAAGGCTTTGAAGTGGACCTGATCCACAAGCTGTGCAGCGAGATGAAAGCCGAGTGCGAGATCAAGGAAGTGGCGTGGGACGGGATCATCCCGTCGCTGCTGGCGAAGAAGATCGACGTGATTTTCTCTTCGATGTCGGTCACTGAAGAGCGGGAAAAACAGATCGCCTTCAGCAAGGCCTACTACGACTCCGTGGTGGCGATCGTCGGGCCGAAGGACGCTGTCGTCAAAAAATACCCGGACGACCTCAAGGGCAAGACCATCGGCGTGCAGAACTCCACGGTCAGCGCCAGCTACCTGAAGACCTACTACGAAAAAATCGCCGACGTTAAGTACTACGACACCCAGGACTCGGTGAACGCCGACCTGATTGCCGGCCGTCTTGACCTGATGATGGCCGACGGCACCGCCATGGCGGCCTTCGTCAAGACCCCGGATGCCAGCAAGAGCAACCTGCAATACCTCGGCGCCGTGCCGTACGACCCGATCTTCGGCAAGGGCGTGGGCGCCGGTCTGCGCAAGGACGACACCGAACTCAAGGCCAAACTCGACAAGGCCATCCAGGAACTGCTGGCGAGCAAGGATTACGACGACCTGTCCCAGAGCTACTTCGGGACCAGCGTGAAGCCGGCGTTCTGACGGAAAACCAAACGCAAATCCTGTGGCAAATGCAAAAACCTGTGGGAGCGAGCTTGCTCGCGATGGCGGTGGTTCAGTCACCAATGATGTTGACTGTTATGCCCTCATCGCGAGCAAGCTCGCTCCCACAGGGTTCGGCGGTGCTGTCATGGCCCTGATTGGAGAGTGAAATGCCAGCAATGTTCGATTTGATCGGTTTCAGCGAGCAAGGATGGGGCGCGGCGCTGCTCAAGGGACTGTGGATGACCCTGCAGATCTCCGCCGGCGCCTTCGTGCTCGGGCTGGCCATCGGCCTGGTGGTGGCCTGCCTCAAGTTGGGCGGGCCAAGGCCGATCGCGGCGCTGGCGCGCGGCTACACCACCTTGTTCCGCGCGGTTCCGGAGCTGTTGCTGATCCTGTTGCTGTACTACGTCGGCTCCATGCTGCTCAACGCACTGATGGCAACGCTGGGTTACGGCGCGGTCAACGTCAGCGGACCGTTGGCGGCGATCGTGGTGCTGGGCCTGGTGCAGGGCGCCTACGCCTCGGAGATTTTCCGCGCGGCGATCCAGGCCATTCCCTTCGGCCAGATCGAAGCGGCCAAAGCCTTCGGCCTGCACGGTTTCGGCCTGTTCCGCCGCGTCACGCTGCCGATCATGGCGCCTCACGCGATGGCGGGGATGGCCAACCTGTGGATCAACCTGATCAAGGACAGCGCCCTGATCAGCGTGGTCGGCACTAACGAGCTGTTGTACACCGCCAGGCAAGGGGCGGGTTCGACCCGCCATTACCTGTTGTTCTACCTCACGGCCGCGGCGCTGTATTACGCGGTGACGCTGGTGTCCAACTACCTGTCTGGACGGTTGGAGCGACGCATTCGTCGCTGGATGCCCCTTGCTGACTGAACCGGCAGAGAGAATGAAATGATTCCAGTGTGGATAGTTGAATACGCATCGCTGTTGGCCCGGGGGCTGCAAACGACCCTTTTGATCCTGTTGACTGCCAGTGTGTTCGGTTTTCTCCTGGCGGTGCTGGTGGCGCTGGCGCGGATCTCCAAGAACAGAGTCATCGCAAAGCTCAGCCTGTTCTACACCAGCGTGACCCGCGGCACCCCCTTGCTGATCCAGATCTACATCTTCTACTACGGCCTGGGCAGTCTGTTTGCGCAATTCCCGCTGATTCGCGGCAGTTTCCTCTGGCCGTACCTGCGTGACGGCTACTGGTACATCGTGTTCGCCCTGGTGGTGTCGGTGGGGGCCTATGTCGGCGAAGTGATCCGCGGCGGCCTGCTGGCGGTGCCCAAAGGCGAAATGGAAGCGGCTTCGGCGTTCGGCATGACCCCGCGCCAGGCCCTGTTGCGGGTGCGTTTGCCCCGGGCGCTGCGATTGCTGTTGCCGACCCTGGCCGGGGAAACGGTGATGCTGCTCAAATCCACGGCCCTGGCCTCGACCATTGCGGTGATCGATCTGTTGGGCGCGGCCAACGTGGTGCGCGCGCAGACTCTGCAGGTGTACGAGCCGTTGCTGCTGGTGGCCGGTGTCTACGTGTGCCTGACCTTCCTGATCGAGGCGCTTTTCGCCTTCGCCGAGCGCCGTGGCACCCCCGTACGCAGGTCCGCATGATGAACAACACGCCATTGGTTGACCGCTCCTTGCAAGGCATTGGCCTGTGCACCCTGGGCTACGCCTTCCTGTCTTTGCAGGATGCCGGCATCAAGTGGCTGGTGGCCGATTATTCGGTGTTTACCATCCTGTTCTGGCGCGCCCTGGTGGTGGTGCTCGCCTGCTTGCTGATAGGCCGCTTGCAATTGGTGCGGCGTGCCTGGGGTTCGTCCAGCCGGCGGCTGCTGGTGGTGCGCGGCTTGCTGTCGATCGCGGCCTGGCTGCTGTATTACACGGCGGCCCGCGACCTGACCCTGGCGGAAATGACTACCCTGTATTTTTCGGCGCCGATCATGGTCACGGTGTTGGCGACTGCGATTCTCAAGGAGCGCGTCAACGGCTGGCAGTGGTTCACCCTGATCATCGGGTTCATCGGCGTGGTGATCGCCTGTCGCCCCAGCGACATGGGCGATCCGTTGCCGATTGTCCTGACCCTGTTGGCGGCGATGTGCTGGGCGTTCACCTATATCCAGTTGCGCCAGGTGGATGAGCAGACTTCGGTGCTGGAGCAGATGCTGATCTCCAACGTGGTGTTTGTCATCTGCATGGCGCTGGCGTTGCCCTGGACCCACACCCCGGCACCGGTTCCGGCCTGGCTGGGCATGCTTGGCGCGGGACTGATGGGCGGCATTGGCCAGTTCCTGCTGTTCGCCAGTTTCCAGCGTGCCACCGCGACCGTGCTGGCGCCGTTCGAGTACACCGGGCTGATCTGGGCGTTCCTGCTGTCGAGCCTGATCTGGGGCACGCTGATGGATGTGTCGTTGATGATTGGCGCCGGGTTGATCGCGGTCAGCGGCACCCTGGCGATGATTTTTGGCCGGCACCCGTCACAAGACGTCGTCGGCGCCGAATGCTCCGTGTCGCAGCCCCTTTATCCCGAAGCGGCCAAGAGCAAGCCCGATCGCGGCCAGGCGGGTGTCGTGGATCAATGACAGGAGGACAAGCCCATGGCGCAGGATGTTTCGTTCAACGTTCGCAACAACAATGGTGATCCGGTACAGGTCGGAGCCTGGCGCTTCGAAGGCGCCAGCGGTGGGCCGAAGGTGCACTTGCAGGCCGGGGTGCATGCCGATGAAATCGCCGGCATGCTGGTGCTGCACCTGTTGATGCAGCGCCTTGAGGTGGCCGAGTCCCAGGGCCGGCTCAAAGGCAGCGTGACCGTAGTGCCACAGGCCAATCCGCAGGGCATCGGCCAGTTTCGCCAGGGGCGGATCCTGGGGCGTTTTCACGATGGGAGCGGACAGAACTTCAACCGTGGCTTCGATCAGTCGGCCGCAATGCAGCGACCTTCGACCAACGTCCAGGAGTGGCAACAGAAACTGGTGCAACTGGCGGCACCGGCGGAGGTGATGCTGGACCTGCACACCGATGACGAAGCGTTGCCCTACCTGTACGTGCACCGCAGTTTTTGGCCCCGTGGCCGTGAACTGGCGGCGGCGCTGCAGATGGACGTGGCGATCATCTGGGATGACGGCGGCGATGGTTCGTTCGAGGAAACCATCATCGCGCCCTGGCTGCGCGACGGCACGACTGGGCAACGCATGGCCGCGACCCTGGAGCTGCGCGGGCAGGGTGACGTCAGCGACCGTTTCGCCGAGCAGGATGCCCAGGGGCTTTACGCCTGGCTCTGCGGTTATGGTGTCATCGACGATACGCTGGCGCCCACCGACTGGCCCGTCGAGGCCGTGGCGATGGGCCACATGGAGACTATTATTGCGCCGCAACCCGGGGTGCTGATCTTCGAGAAGGAGTTGGGCGATCTCGTCGAACAGGGGCAGCGCTTCGCCCGTATCCTGCGCCGCCCCGGCGATCCGTCCTCCGAAGTGGTGCTGTACGCCGAGCAGACCGGGCGCCTGGTCACCCGCTATCGCGATCGCCTGATCGCCCGGGGCATGGGGGTGGCGAAGTTCACCGGCAGTCGCCAGTCGCGTCACTGGAATGGCGGGCTGCTCGACCCCAACTGAGTCGACGCCGCGGCAATGGCCGTTCACCAGCGTTCATGACAACCGCTCATCGCTGGTCTACGCTGCGATACGTAGCTATGTCCAGAACCCTGTGACGTAAGGAACCGATGCATGCGGAGCAGGTTGCTCGCCCCATTGATCGTCATTGTCGCGATGTGTTGGTCGGTGCTGTTGTGGGCCGAGGACGCCACCCAGCCGCCGGAGGCGCAACCGGCGCCTGCGGAACTGAAAATCGCCAATCGCAGCATCATGGTTTTCCGCGGTGCGGTGCTCGGTGAAGCGCCGCCAATCCGGGTCAAACGTGCAAAAACAGTGATTAACGAAGCCCTGGATGAAGCGGACGATCTGCGTGTCAGCCTCGACTCCATTCAGGGCAGTTACCTGGTGTTGCTGGGCTCCAAGCGCGCTTTTATCGTTTCCCCCAAGGATGTCGATCCCACCGAGTTCGAATCGGTCAGGCAAGCGGCAGAAAGTGTTGCCGACAATCTGCGCCTGGTGGTGGCCGAAACCCAGGAAGCCCGCAGCCTGCGGCTGATTCTCAGGTCATTGGTGGTCGCAGCGCTGGCCACCGGCATCTATCTTGCGTTGCTCTGGGGCATGGCGTACCTGCGCCGCCGCTTGCTGAAAAAGCTCCCGGACTTGATGCACCGGCACACCCAGGCGTTGAAAGTCGGACGGGTGCAGGTGATCGATGCCAACTACCTGTATCCGCTGGTCAGCCGCCTGCTGGGGATATTGCGCTGGCTGGTTGTGCTGCTGCTGACCTACGAATGGCTGGGCTTTGTCCTGTCCCGCTTTCCCTACACCCGGCCCTGGGGTGAAAGCCTCAACAACTACCTGTTGGAAGTCGCCGGTTATCTGTTCCAGGGCATCGTCGGCGCCATACCAGGACTGGGCGTGGCACTGGCGATCTTTTTCATTGCCCGGGGCATCACGGTCTTTGCCCGGCGGATCCTGCGGCGCATGGCCACGCCCGGCACCTTCAGCTGGTTGAACCAGGAAACCCTGCAACCGACCCAACGCCTGACTTCCCTGGCCATCTGGCTGTTTGCCCTGGCGATGGCCTATCCCTACTTGCCGGGCGCGGGTACCGATGCCTTCAAGGGTTTGTCGGTGCTGATCGGCCTGATGATTTCCCTGGGCGCCACCAGTGTGGTCGGGCAGGCGGCGTCCGGGTTGATCCTGACGTACACCCGCACCTTGCGCCCCGGCGAGTTCGTGCGCATTGGCGAATACGAGGGCACGGTGACTGAACTGGGCATGTTCACCACGCGCATTCGCACGGGCCTTGGGGAAGTGCTGACCCTGCCCAACTCGATGATCACTGCCACCGTCACCAAGAACTATTCGCGCACCGTGCAAGGCCCGGGGTATGTGGTCGACACGGTGGTGACCATTGGCTACGACACGCCGTGGCGCCAGGTCGAAGCCATGCTGCTGGAAGCCGCCAGGCGCACCCCCGGGGTGCTCGATGAACCACCGCCGCAGGTGTTCCAGACAGCGCTGTCGGATTTTTATCCCGAGTATCGCCTGGTGGCCCAGGCCATTCCCAGCCAGCCACGCCCGCGCGCGGAGCTGTTGAGCATGCTGCACGCCAACATCCAGGATGTGTTCAACGAGTACGAGGTGCAGATCATGTCGCCGCACTATCTGGGCGATCCTGAGCATGAGAAGCGGGTGCCCAGGGACAGGTGGTATGCATCTCCGGCGCAGAAAACCGGGCAAATCTGAGTGAAATTGACTAAACGCCACCGTGCCTTTGCCGGCTTCATTATCCTCGCCGTAGGCCTGATGGGCATGTCTGCGCTGTTGCTGCTCACGTCCGAAACCCAACGCCGGGAAACGCGCTTCTACGAATACGTGCAGAATATTTCCGGTATCGTGCGCAATCAGCTCGATACCAACGAAGCAGTGTTGGCCGGTTTCTCGGCCTTCCTCCAGGCGGTCGACCAGAGCGATACCGAAGCGGCGGCGCGTTATGCTGCCGCGGTGATGTCGGCTTACCCGCATCTGTACATGCTCGAAGCGGCACGCGCGGTACCGGTGGCCGAGCAGTCAGCCTTCGAAGCACTGCTGCGCCGGACCTGGCGACCGGATTTCACGCTCAAGGATTTCCCCACCCTTACCCGGCAACCGGCCCGGCACCAGGCCTTTATGCGCGAGACCTGGCCGGTGCTGTTCATGTATCCCGTGCTGTCGCAGGCCAATGCGATCTACGGCGTCAGGCTGGAAACCGTCGGCTACCTGTCACATGCGCTGGCCCGCACGTACAACAATCCCAAGCCGGTGGTATCGCCGGTATTCACCATGTACGAGGGCGGCGATGCGTTCATTCTGATGCAATCGGTCAGCCGGCCTGAACGGGTGCGCGAGAACTCTCGGCCGAATTTCTTCGGCAGCACCATGGTCGCCTTGTTGCTGGTCAGGACGGGGTCGCTGCTCGATGCGGTGATTCATGCGAACGTCGACCCGCGAGTGCACATCCGTGCTGTGCTGCAGAACGCTGCCGGGTCTGAGAGCCATGTCTTTGCGACGGGGACCGGGCAGGCCGGTTCCGTCGATCGTTTTTTCCTGCCGCTGCTCGAAGAGCGGGTCGAGATTCGCAGTGCGTCCCAGCCGATGACGCTGCTGTTTGAACGGCAATTGCGTTTTGCCGACGTCCTGAGCGGCCAGACCTTGATGCTTCTGGTGCTGTTGGGCGCGGCGTTCGTGCTGATTCCGTTGTTGCTGATCCGGCATTTCAAGGCGCTGGAGCGGGCAGAAGTCCAGCACCAGCGTTCAACCTATCTGGCCACCCACGATGTGCTCACCGATCTGCCCAACCGTTATCTGTTTGCCGATCGCTTCGAGCAGGCAATGTCCCACTGGAAGCTCGAGCGGGCTCCGTTCGCCGTGCTGTTGATCGACCTGGATCATTTCAAGGACATCAACGATCATTACGGTCACGAGGTCGGCGATCAGGTCCTGCGTGTGCTGGCCAGTCGTATGCTGGGGGCCACCCGTGGGGGAGACACCGTGGCCCGCTACGGGGGCGATGAGTTCGTGGCGCTGGTGACTGACCTGGCCGATCCTGATAACGCCCAGCTAAAGGCTTCGAAGATGCTGGAGGCGATTGGTCAGTCAATCGTGACCAGCGCTGGGGAGATTTCACTTTCGTGCAGTATTGGCATCGCCCTGTGCCCGTTGCATGGACAGACGCTCGATACCTTGCTCAAGGCGGCTGACCAGGCCATGTATGGGGTCAAGCAGCTGGGGCGAAAGGGTATTGCCATGACCAAGGCCTTGTAGGAGCCCGGCTTGCCGGCGAAGGCGGCCTATCAGTCGACCAATTTCCCGGGGCTGTACCCGATCTTCTGTAGGAGCGAGGCTTGCCCGCGAAGGCGGCCTGACAGCAGAAGCTAATCTTTCAGGTGTACATATCCATTCCTTCGGTAACAGCCACTTATGGTTTCGCCCTTACGGCGAGTCCCTTTTGGCAAACGCCCTCCGTGTCAGGCTACCTGTCGCCCTTGTTGATTGACTCATTCATTCAAGAGGGCGAAGGTGTTTAGCAATGTCCAAGCGCTATGACGACGA
>NZ_JBIUYA010000009.1:0-247649 GCF_044744285.1 Pseudomonas sp. NPDC087336
CACGGCGCGATGGAGGCGATCACCCCCACCGGGTCGCGGCGGATCATCGAGGTGTGGCCGGGCAGGTATTCGCCCCCGGCCGAGCCGCTCATGCAACGGCTGGCGCCGGCGAAGAAGCGGAACACGTCGGCAATCGCCGGGATCTCATCGTTGAGCGCGGCGCTGTAGGGCTTGCCGCAGTTGTCCGATTCCAGCTTGGCCAACTCTTCGCCATGGGCTTCGATGGCGTCGGCGAGTTTGAGCAGCAGCAGCGAACGTTCCTTGGGCGGGGTGTGCGACCAGCTGTCGAACGCGGCATCGGCGGCGCGCACGGCGGCATCGACCTGGGCTTCGCTGGCTTCGTTGATTTCCACCAGCACACGGCCTAGCGCGGGGTTGAACACCGGTTGGGCGGGGCCTTCGCCGGTGAGCAGTTGGCCGTTGATCAGGAGTTGGGTTTGCATGAGTCTGTCCTCGTTCGGGTTCCCTGTGGGAGCTGGCTTGCCAGCGAAGGGGCCATCACTGCCAACAATGATGTCGGCTGACACACCGCTTTCGCCGGCAAGCCAGCTCCTACAGGAGATTGTTGTTATCAGATCGCCGATCTGTTTACCGAAGCACCGGCAAGGTCAGCAGGTTTTGCCAATGGCTTCGAAAACTTCCACGCATCCCCCGCTGGCGCCGTGCCCTTGTCATAGGGCTTGCCCAGCAGCATGTAGACCAGGCCCGCACCCATCACCACCAGCGTGGTCAGGATCATCGAATAGTTGATGTACCAGGCGGCATCCGGCGAGCGCGGCCAGACCATGTTGACGATGGCGCACACGCCATAGACCAGTGCGGCGAGGTTCACCCACAGGCCCCAGGCCCCCAGGGTGAATTGACCGTTCGGGCGCCAGCCCTTGGCGCGGGCGATCAGCGCGGCGACCACGATCAACTGGAAGGCGACGTAAATGCCGATCGCCGCAAAACCGACGATAGTGGCCACGGCATCGGCCATGAACATGCCCAGGCAGACGATCGCCGCCGGCACCAGGCCGCTGACCAGCAGCGCGAACGACGGCACATGGTTGGCCGACAGGCGCTTGAACAGCGAACTGCCGACGATCATCTCGTCCCGGGCATAGGCGAACAGCAGACGGCTGGCCGCCGCTTGCAAGCTCAGCACACAGGAGATGAACGACACCATGACCACCGCCATCACCAGGCGAGAGCCGACCGGGCCGAAGGCATTGGCCAGGATCGTGGCGACCGGGTCGGTGTCTTCGCCGGCCAGTACTTTGGCCATGTCCGGCACCGACAGGATCAACGCCAGGCACGCGAACATCGCCGCCGCGCCGCCGATGTAGATGGTCATGCGCATGGCCTTGGGAATGCGCTTGCCCGGGTTCGGGGTTTCTTCCGCTACATCGCCGCAGGCCTCGAAGCCGTAGTACTGGAACAAGCCAGCCAGGGAGGCCGCGAGGAAGGCCGGCAGGTACGAGCCATTGACCTCAAGGTTGAAGGTGTCGAACAGCACGCTGAGCGGTTGATGACGCTCGAAGATCAGCAGGTAGCCACCGACCAGGATCGCGCCGACCAGTTCGCAGAGAAAACCGAACATCGCCACCCGCGCCAGCAGCTTGGTGCCCACCAGATTCAGTGCAGTGGACAGCAGGATGATCGCCAGGGCGATCACGATGTTGGCATCCGGGCCGGGATTGAAGCCCAGCATGATCGCCAGGTAAGGACCGGCACCCACCGCGACCCCGGCGATGGTTGCGCATAACGCCCAGGCATAGACCCAGCCGACCATCCACGCCCAGCGCTTGCCCACCAGGCGACGGGCCCAGGGGTAGACACCGCCGGAAATCGGGAACTGCGACACCACTTCGCCAAAAATCAGGCAAACCAGCAGTTGCCCGGCACCGATCAGCAGGTAGGACCAGAACATCGGCGGGCCGCCGGCGGCCAGGCACAAACCGAACAGGGTATAGACGCCGACGACCGGCGACAGGTAGGTAAAGCCCAGGGAAAAGTTCTCCCACAGGCTCATGCTGCGATTGAAATCCGAGCTGTAGCCGAGGGCGCGCAGTTGTTCCGCGTCCTGATCGGCGCTGCTTGCACGCGTGTTGGATGAGCCACTCATGTTATTTCCTCATTATCAATGGCAGTGGATTAATGCTGGCGGGTTGGCCCGCCAATGCCCGTTTGGGGCTTGTTGTTCTGTTGAAACCTCAAAAACACCCCCGTCCCCGTAGGAGCCAGGCTTGCCGGCGAAGCTTTTGGCGTCATCGAGAATGCTTTCGCGGGCAAGTCGGATCGCCGCCCGCTCGCTCCTACGAAGAGCGGTTACGTTCAGGCTTGTTTTTTTGTCTCGCTGTCACGCCCATCGTCGTACTGCGACAGCCACTCGACAGCAGCGTCGCGATACCGGCTGAAGCCCTTGTAATCGACCAGTTGCTGATTCAGGTCGCGCAGTACCCGGTGCATGCGCCGCGCCCATGCCGGGTTGGTGGCGATGTCTTCGAGGCTGAGCAGGTAGGTGCGGATCGGAAAGACAATGGCGTTGCTGCGCGGCAGGCGGTGCAGCGGTTGCAACTCGATGCGCAGGTACACCAGTTTGCCGGCGTTTTCGGCCGTCACGATGGTCCGGTCCGGTGCCCATTCGGGCAGGCTTTCGGCCGAGACCTCAAGGCGCGGGTTGACCGTCAGCGACCAGTTCAGGCGACGTACCGGGTGGCCGGTGCGCAGGCGCAGGAGGAATTTCAGGGCGCGGTCGAGCATGCCGATTTCCTTCACCAGTGGCACCGGGCCGTGGAATTCTTCCCAGCTCATGCCCAGGTTGAAGCGCAGCGAGTAGTCGGCGCGCTGGGTGGCGATCCCGGCGCCCCAGTACAGGGTACCGTCGCGTTCTTCCTGCAATACCCAATCGCCCTGGGCCTGGCGGGTCACGTATTCCATCGGCTCATACGGCAGGGTCGCCGGGTCGCCGAAGGTAAAGTGATCGTCGATGTCCAGCAGGCGGTTGGTCCAGTGCCATTGGCGACCTTCACGGGACAGGGTGAAGTACTGCGGGTAATCGCGGGCGTAAGACTCCATGATCAGCTCCAGCAAGTCCCACTGTGCCTCCATCATGTGCGGCGCCGAGACGTAGTGCATACCCGGGTCCTTCTCCAGGGTAATGGCGCGGTCCCGGCATTCGCTGATGTAGTGCTCGTCGATATCGAACGCCGCGCGCAAGGCGCCGTCGCCGACCGAAACATGGGGCTCGAGGTTCATCGAGTACATGTAATCGTCATCGGGGAACGGGAAGGGCGCGCGGGCGATGGTCTGCGGGCTGTTGGCGAAGGTGTAGTCGTCGCGGTAGGTTTCGTCGCGGTTGAATTCGATTGTCATTGTTATGTCTTCCGTCGATCAGAGGTCGATGACCAGGCGATTGCATTTGGCGCGGGATACGCAGGGCATGATTTTCTTGCGGCTGGTCTTGTCTTCGTCCGACAGCCAGTCATCGCTGTGCAGCAGTTCGCCGTCGAGTTCCAGGACCTCGGTTTCGCAGTGGCCACAAGCGCCGCCACGACACAGGTAAGGCATGCTATAGCCCGCGGCCTCGACCGCTTCGAGCATGGTCTGGTCAGGCGAGACCTCGATGGTTGCGCCACTGCGTCCCAGGGTGAAGCTGAAGGCTTCGCCGCCGCTGCTTTGCTCGAGGAACCGCTCGAAGTGCACGTGGCTGTCGGTCCAGCCCAGCTCGCGGGCACACGCCAGGGTGGCGTCGATCATGGCGTCCGGACCGCAGGCATAAACGTGACTGCCGAGCGGACGATTGGCGAGGATCCGCCCGATATCCATGCGTGCCTCGATACCTTTGCGATACAGGTGGACCTGCTTGCCGTAGGTCTGCTGCAGCTCTTTGCCCAACTGTGCGTGCTCATCGCCGCGAACCGCGTAATGCAGTTCGAAAGGCACTTTGCTCAGGCGCAATTCCTCCAGCTGGGAGATCACCGGCGTGATACCGACTCCACCGGCAATGAACAGGTGCAGGCGTGCCTGCTTGATCAGCGCAAACAGATTGACCGGCGGCGTGACTTCGATCAGGTCGCCTTCGCAGACACTGTCGTGCAGTGCGATCGAACCACCACGGCCGTTTTCCACCCGGCGCACGGCGATCTGGTAGCTACTGGTGTCATAGGGCGAACTCAGCAGCGAGTAGGGGTTGCGCAGCGTATTGTTCGGGCTGGCAATGAGCACCACCACGTGGCTGCCACCGGAGAATGCGGGCAGGTGCGCGCCGGTTGGCGATACCAGGGTGAAGCGCTTGATTTGCGGGGTCACCGATTCGATGCGGGCCACCCGCAGGTTCAACGTCCCATTGTTCTGGCTCATGTATCAAGCTCCTCGGCTGGGGGCAGTTCGCCCGGTACTTCGGCATCGGCCTTGACCGCCTGGAATGCGGCCAGGCGCCGGGAATAGTGGTCGCGCACCACCAGCGTCAGGCTGCAACCGGGGCAGTCGAAGACGCGTTGGGTCACGTTCTCGGTGTAGGTGTCGCAGTGCACGCACCAGACCCGACGCACCAGCGTGCCGGAGTGTTCGCGTAGCACTTCGTCGCGATTGAGGTCGAAGCGGGTGGCCACTTGCATGGCGCTGCCGAGGAAGCTTTCGGAGCCCGCGAGGTACAGGCGGGTGCCCATTCTTGCGTCGCCGAGCAGGTCATCGAGGGCGTCGATCAGTGCCTGGTTGCTGGCATACACACGCAAATCGTGACCTGGGCGTTGCTGCAATTGGGTAAGGAAGTCCTGGCCGGAAAACGACTCCAGGGAGTAGAGCAAGGTCACGGGCCGCTCCAGCCCGGCCATCTCGTCGAGCAAACGCAACATGGCGCGACCGCCACTGCCTTGCCCGGCAATGATGTGCCGCAGGCCTCCCGGCAGAGGTTGCAACCGGTCGTAGACCGGCCGACTTTTGATCCCGGTGATCAACATTTCTTGTTATTCCTCCTGGCTATCGGCTCGACGGGTGAACGTCGGCACAGATGCAAAGCCCAACGATGGTGGGTTGCAGATAGCAGGAGCACAGGGCGTGCCAAGTCTTTAAGTTATTGATTTTAAAGGTGTAAGTATTTTTCGAGAGAAAAAGTGTAAGCAGAAATAACTATGGTTAGGCGTTTTTGCAGCGTTTTTAGTCGGGTGGCCGCACCGTAGCGAAAATGGCCTGGCTGTGGATGGTTGCGCTGGACCTGATCGTTCCCACGCTCTGCGTGGGAACGATCAACAACCTACAGTCAGTCGCGCTGCAGCTTGCGAATCAACGTCCCTATATCAATCCCCAGATGCTGCGCAGCCTTACGCTTACTCCCACACAAATGCACCGCGCGCAAGATCACCTGCCGTTCAAAATGCTGAACCTGAAGCTTGAGATTTTGCTGAGGGTCGTCCGAAGATTCATCGTGCACAACCGAGGGGGCCGACTGTTCCCGGGCGCGCACCGGTTGCAGCAGTTCGGCCGGCAGGTGATGCTCCTGCGCCTCATCGTCAGCCAGCACCGCCAAGCGTTCGAAAATGTTCACCAGTTCGCGAATGTTGCCCGGAAAGTCGTAACTCATCAGGCGCTTGCGACACCCGGCGGACAGGCTCAGGGACGGTACGCGGTCGCCATTGATGCGGCTCAGCAGGATGTCCATGAGAAACGGCAAGTCATCCCGGTGCTGGCGCAGCGGCGGAATCTCCACCGGCAGCACGGCGAGACGATAATAAAGGTCGGCGCGAAACTCACCCATGTCCACCAGATGACGCAAGTCCTTGTTGGTGGCGGCAATGACTTGTACCTGCACGGATTTGCTCAAGGGCGAACCGACCGACTGGATCGTGCTGTCTTCGAGAAATTTCAGCAGTTTGGCCTGTACGTGCAACGGGATCTCACCGATCTCGTCGAGGAATAACGTGCCGCCCGACGCCGCTTCGATATAGCCTTGCTTGCCGCCCTGCAGGGCACCGGTAAACGCGCCGCGCTCGTAGCCGAACATCTCGGACTCGAACAGGCTCTCCGGGATGCTCCCGCAATTGACGTGGATGAACGGACGATCGCCCCAGCCGGCGGCACGATGGATGTGCCGGGCGATGGCGGTCTTGCCGACCCCCGGCTCACCCAGCAGCAACAGGCGCGCGCGCCGACGGAAAGCCCGCACGCCGGTGTCGGCGATGCTCGACAGCTGCGGTGACAGGTGCAGGGCGTTGTCCTGGGGATCGCGCAGGCCCTGGGGTTCCAGTGGCCGGGTGTTGAGCGATGCCCGGCGCTGCGGCTGGCTGGCGTCGAAGTCTTTCTGGGTGAGCATCCTGAACGGTTTTTCGTAGGCGCCAGTGGGGATCGCGTGGGTACTGCTGAGCAGCACCCGGCCTTCCCGGGAACGGGTCAACGCACTGTTGCCACCGCGGTTCAGCGCTGCCAGGAAGTCGTCGTAGTTCAACGCCGAACGCTGGAAAAAATCACTCTCGGACAGCCCCACGGCCTGCTGTTTTGACAGCCGGTTGACGCGTTCGGCGGCCAGGTTGATAAAGCGCAGCCGTCCTTCGCCATCCGTGACGATCAGCGCTTCGCTGAAGCTGTCGAGCAAGGCATGCAAGGCAGGTGTTTCCAGCAGCGCGCCCAGCACTTCGCTGCTGACATTGACCGAAGAGCGCATGCCCATCTGCAAGGTGGGTGGCAGGTTGGTGTCTTTCATGGGTGCAACTCTAGGGGAGTGCGAACGCCCTGGCTTTCGCGAAACACCGCCACGCGCCAGGCCACGCCTTCGCGAATCAGGATGCGCGAGCAATGCACGTTGAAGTTCAGGTCGCGCCCGCTCAGGTCCGGCAAGGGCAGGCTGTGCCAGGTGCGTTCGGGCAAGGCATTGTCCAGCAGCAAACGGGCGATGCCGGCGCCATGGGTGATGCCGAAGGTGTCCTCGAAGGCTGCGTTGCGCCATTGCGGTTGCAGGTGTTCATCGATCACCAGCACCGCGTCGGGCACGGCATCGAAGACCCGGCGCAAGGCATCGATGCGTTGCTCGGCATCGTGCTGCATGCGCAACTCCTGGCTGACGTCACGAATGCTGCCCCACATGCGCAACAGCTGGCCATTGATGATGGTGGCCCGCACGTCATTTTCCACATAGGCAGGCGAGCCATCGTGGCGGCGATCCACCGACAGTGCACCGTCGACGTGAAACCCGGCTTCGATCAGGCGCCGCACGAATTCTTCGTTGGCCGGGCTGCGCGGCCAGTACAGGCGCACCGGTTGCTGGTTGAAGTCGACATCCGAGGGCATCTCGTACACCTCGGCCATGGCCCGGTTGCACAGGCGCCAATGGGAGTCGTTTTCGAACACCTGGCGCACGATTTCATCCGGGACATGGTTGATGTCCACCGCCTCGGCGAACTCGATGCACCAATAGGCGACCTTTGCGCTTTGCAGCATCTGGTTCATCACCTCGTTGGCGTTGTGCATTTCCCGCAGCCGGTGCCCCAGCGTGCCCAACGGAATCTTCAACAGGTGCAGGCGTGCCGGCTGCACGTCGCGCCATTGCAGCAGACCGCTGGCAATCACAGGCAGCAGGCCGCCGTTGCGGCGAATCAGGGTCAGTTCCAGGCTGTTGACCAATTCGTCGGCGGGCGGGTTGGCAAACAGCGCCTGCACCGTGCGCAGCGACTCCAGACTCAATACGCGTTCGATCGGCTGGTTGAGCAGCTCTTCAGGCGCATAGCCCAATTGATCGCTCAGGCTGGAGGACAGGTTGAGTAATTGCCCGTCGGCGGCGACAGTACTGGTCAGGGGCTGGGCTTTGGTTACCAGCAAATTCAGGATATCCATCGGTGGATCGGCTCGATTCGGCTAATGGGACCTGGGCACACAGGGCCAGGGCAATTTGACAAGGGCATATCGCATGCCAACTCAAAAGCCATTGAACAGGAGGGCATGCGCGCAGCCTGATGACCGAGTGCTGCGTTATTGCAGCATAATCGGCAAACGCGCAGCGCGTTGATGAGATCACAGGTATTGTAGGAGCCGGGGGGGGGGGGGGGGGGGGGGGGGGCGGGGGGGCCGGGGGGGGGGGGCCCCCCGCCCCCCCCCCCCCGCCCCCCGCCCCCCCCCCGGCTCCTACAGGAAAAAATCGATCTAAAAATACCGTTCCACACCCCGAGTGTTTTGCTAATCTGAGGTTGTAGGTGAAAACGCAGACTGATGCGCAAGCGGATAGCGAGGACGCGTGGGGCGCGCTCCGAAGGGTACACGGTTAGAAAGATCTCCGCGCTGAGATCCAGCCCTTATGCCGTGTGAAGCAGGGCAGCGCTTATTGCTGCTGCTGTGGGAGTCCTGATAAACCTCGTAAGCCAGAGACCAGCGCTGGCCACCTACTTGGCTCTTGAAGCCGACTTGTGCAGCTGAATATATGCAGCTAGCCAAGATCAAATGCCCCGAACTCCGGGGCATTTGTTTGTCTGTCATACCAGGTTGATCGTGACATCGATATTGCCACGGGTTGCCTTGGAGTACGGGCAAGTCTGATGCGCCGCGTCCACCAGCGTCCTGGCCAGCATAGGGTCCAGGCCCGGCAGGCTGACATTCAGGCGCGCCTGAAGGAAATAGGCGTTGCCGGTATTGCCCAGATCGACTTCGGTGGCAACGTTCACGTCAGCTGGCAGGCTCACCTTCAACGCAGTGGCTGCCTTGCCCATGGCGCCGATGAAGCAAGCCGACCAGCCCGCACCCAACAGCTGTTCCGGATTGGTGCCGCTGCCGGAAGAACCGGGCGGGGACAGCTTGATGTCCAGGCGGCCGTCGTCACTGCGCGACTCGCCTTGACGGCCGCCAGTGGTCACGGTCCTGCCAGTGTAAAGGACAGTTTCGATTTGATTGATCATGCAAGACTCCTGCTGAGGTTGGGGGCTTCAGTCCTGGCTGAAGTGCGACCCACCCACTGTTTCATCTTCATGTCATGGAAATGTGTCCTGAACCGACGGATGTGTATCGCTGTGTACGTTCGCCGGCGATCAATACACATTGATACAAAAACTCAGGCTTTCACCCAGCGCTGGCGACTCCAGCTGCTCAGGGTGTCGACGGCAAACACCAACACCAGCATCGCGAGTATGACCGTACTGGCCTGGGCCTCCTGGAACAGGCTGAGGCTGAGGTAGAGCATTTGTCCCAGGCCACCGGCACCCACGAAACCGAGCACGCTGGCCATGCGAATGTTGTTTTCCCAGCGGTACAGGATATAGGCCAGCAACTGCGGGAACAGATTGGGCAGGGTGCCGTAGCAGAACGCCCCTATGGCGTTGCCCCCCTGCAGGCGGATCGCATCGGCAGGTTCTGGCGGGGTATTTTCCAGTGCTTCGGCAAACAGCCGGCCCAGCACACCGGTCGTGTGCAGCGCCAAGGCCAGGGTGCCGGCATTGGGGCCAAGCCCGGCGGCCAGGACCATCAGCACCGCCCACACCAGTTCCGGAATCGCGCGCAAGGCATTGAGTATCAGGCGCGACAGTCCCTGCAACGGCCAGCCGAATCGACCCGCCGCAGGCAACGCCAGCAGCAAGCCGAACACTGTTGCCAACAGCGTGCCCAGGGCTGACATCGCAAGGGTTTCCAGCGCGCCGCGGGCAATGGCCTGCAAATGCCCCGTGCTCAGGTCCGGGCTGAGAAAGCGCTGCACATAGGCGGCCATCTGTTTCAGGTTGCCACTGGCGCCCAGTTCACCGAGGTCGATGCCCAGGTAGCGGAACGAAGTGAGCACCGCGGTGCCGATGCACAGCACCAGCAGCAGGTTGACCAGGCGCTTCATGCCAGCCTCCAGCGCAGCAGCCTGCTCAACTGATCGGCGAACAGCACCAGGACGAGGAAGGTCAGCAACAGGCTGGCCACCTCACCGCCGGCGAACATGCGCATCGACAGGTCGATTTGCTGGCCCAGGCCACCGGCCCCGACGAAGCCCATCACCACCGAAGCGCGAATAGCGCATTCCCACCGGTACACCGTGTACGACAACAATTCCGCCGCGACATTGGGCAGGATCCCGTAACTGAATGCCGCCAGCCGACCACTGCCGGCTTGCAGCAACGCGTGGGCGGGGCGTTGGTCGACCGACTCGAAGATTTCCGCGTAGACCTTGCCCAGCATGCCACTGTAAGTAATCGCAATGGCCAGGACCCCGGCCGTCGGGCCCAGGCCAACGGCGCGCACGAACAGCAGCGCCCAGACGATTTCCGGCACGCTGCGCAGGAAAATCAGCACGCCGCGCACCGGCCAGCGCAGCAGTTGCCCCCACTGGCTCGGGCGACCGGCGCGGGACGCAGCCGACAACGACAGCGCGCGGCTGGCCAGCAGGCTGGCGGGGATCGCCAGGAGCAGCGCCAGGGCCATGCCGGCCGTGGCGATGGCCAGGGTCTGCAAGGTGGCTTGCCACAACAGCTCGAGGAATTCTGCGCCATGGGCGGGCGGCCAGAAGGTCGCGACAAAGCGACCCATCTCGCCCCGGTTGTCACTGGCCAGCAACACACTCAGGTCCAGTTCGCTCAAGCGCAAGCCCGGCCACAACAGGGCAATCGCCAACAGGCTTAGGAGCAGGCGTGGTCGGGCGGCGGGGTCACGGGTGTCACGGCTCAGCATCGGGGAATCTGCACACTCAAGGGGAGGACCGGGGGCGGTGAGGGCTGCAACTGTTCGTTGGCGTAGAGTGCATCGAGTTGCTCGCGGTCGACGGCGCTGGCCGGCAGGTCGAAGAGGATCTGCCCGTCACGCAAGCCGATGATCCGCGAGAAGTGCGCCAGCGCCAGGTCCACCGCGTGCAGGCTGGCGACCAGGGTCACGGCGTGCTCGCGCGCATGCTCGCAGAGGACCTTGAGCGTATGGCCGGCCAGCACCGGGTCCATGGCCGACACCGGTTCATCGGCCAGCAATACCTCCGGGGCCTGGTACAGCACCCGGGCAATGCCCACGCGTTGCAGTTGACCGCCGGACAATTGCTGGCACTGGGTGAAGAGCTTGTCGTGCAGGTCCAGCCTGGCCAATGCCGCGCGAGCCCCCGGAACATCCAACGGATGCACCAGGTTCAACAGGCTCTTGCCCAATCCCCATTGGCCGATTTTTCCCGCCAGCACTGCAGTGATCACCCGCTGGCGCGGTGGCAGCGGCGGTGCTTGATGCACCAGGCCGATACGCGCGCGCAGGCGTTGGCGCTGGCGCGCCGACAGATGCCAGGGCTGTTCACCCAGCACCTGCAATTCGCCGTTGCCAGGGCGCAGTCCGGTGGCGAGGACGTTGAGCAGGCTCGACTTGCCCGCGCCGGACGGGCCGATGATGGCGACCTGTTCACCGGCTTCGATGTGCAAGTCCAGGCTGCGCAGCGCCTGTACGCCATTGGTGTGGGTGAGGCTGACCCGGGTCAGGTGCAATGTCATTTCAGCAGGTCGGCAGCGCGTGCGGCTTCCTCGATGCCCTTGTAGTTCTCGGGCCGGGTCTCGATGAAGCGGCTGGCGGCCTGCAAGTCCAGGATCGCTTTTTGCTCAGGGTTCGCCGGATCGAGCGCGAGGAAGGCGGCCTTGATCTTCGCTGCCAGGGCCGGATCGAGGGTGCCGCGCACAGTCCAGTTGTAGTCGTAGTAAGCCGGCGTGGTGGCGAATACCTTGACCTTGCTGGTGTCGACCTTGCCGGCCTTTTCCAGTTTTTCCCAGACGCTGGCGTTCAGCACACCGGCGTCGACTTTGCCCGCCTGGACCCAGGCAACGGTGGCGTCATGGGCACCGGAGTAGCCCACGCGACTGAAGAACGTTTCCGGCTTGATGCCGTCCTGCAGCATGAAGTAGCGCGGCATCAAGCTGCCAGACGTCGAGGACACCGAACCGAAGGCGAAGGTCTTGCCCTTGAGGTCGGCGAGGGACTTGACGTTCGGGTCAGCGGTGATGAACTTGCTGGTGAACTGGGCGTCCTGTTCGCGCTGCACCAATGGCGTGGCATTACCGGTTTTCAGGCGCGCCTGGACGAAGGTGAAACCGCCCAGCCAGGCCAGGTCGATCCGGTCGGTGGCCAGCGCCTCGACCACGGCCGGGTAGTCGCTGACAGGCACGAACTCGACCTTCATGCCCAATTGCTGTTCCAGATAAGTGCCCAGGGGCTGGAACTTGCGTAGCAGTTCGGTGGGGGCTTCATCCGGAATGGCGCTGACCTTCAGGGTGTCGGCAGCCTGCGCCATCAGAGTGGAAAGCGACAGGGTCAGGCCGACAGCCAAGGCCAGGGTGCGTTTGAGCATGTAAAGTTCTCCGGTTCATTAGCGCAAGTAGACGCCTGGCACACGGGTTGCCGCCAGGCGCTTCTTGAGGGTAGCGCAAGTGTCAGTGATTATAGGAGCACGGCTTGCCGGTGAAAGAACCTTGAAAGGGTGTGTATCGCAACGTATCCGTCGTTCGCAACGCTACGTTCGCATACAAAAAACGGGGTGGCTGGACACGCAGACGATACACGGCGAGGGCGTAATGCAACAAGCCGCACAACGGCACCCCGCGCTTTTCTACCCTGCGCTCATTGGAGAATAATGATGTCCCGAACCCCCACCCGCTACGCGGCAGGCCTGCTCGGCGTTGCCCTCGTCACTGCGACACTCAGTGCTTTCACCGGCCTTGCCCAAGCCCAGGAGGCGGGCCAGCCCCCTGCAAAAAACTGGCAGGCTGGTCTCAAGCGCACGGACCTGGTACGCCGTGACCTGGATGTCGCCGGGCGCGAAGTCATCCAGGTGCGCGTTGATTTCGATCCGGGCGTGGTGTCGCCGAAACACTCGCACCCCGGGGTGGAAGTGGCCTACGTCATCGACGGCACCTTCGAATATCAACTCGAAGGACAACCGACCATTACGCTCAAGGCCGGTGACTCCTTGTACATCCCGGCCGGTACCGCCCATGTGGCCAGGAACGTCGGCCAGGGCAAGGCGTCGGAACTGGCGACCTACATCGTCAAGAAAGACACGCCGCTGGTGAAACTGGAGCAATAAGCGCCTCTACCGCGCGTCAGCCTGCCTGCGCCACGCGATCAGGCAGGCAACGACAATCAGCCCCAGCGCGACCAGAAAGGTCATGCGCATGCCGCTGGCAATGGCCTGCGGCTGCGCGGTGCCGATGTCGACGCTTGCCGATGCCAAGGCGAACACGGCACCCAACGCCGAGGCCCCGGTGACAAGCCCCAGATTGCGCGACAGATTGAGCAGGCCGGACACTACACCGCGTTGATCGGGCGGCACGTCGAGCATGACGGCGGTGTTGTTGGCGGTCTGGAACAGCGCGTAGCCCAAGGTGACGATGACCATGGGGGCGAGGTAGCCGCCGATGCCGTACGTCTCGGGCACGACAGACAACATCAAGCAGCCGAACGCCATGCCCACAAGCCCGGCGAGGGTCATGCCAGGTGCACCGCAACGGTCGACGATACGTCCGGCGGGCACACCGGTCAGCGCGGCGACCAGCGGCCCGACCGACAACACCAGGCCGATCTCCGCAGTCGTCAACCCCAGGGTCTGCGAGAGGTAGAACGGCCCGACCAGCAGCGTGGTCATCATCACGCTCGTCACCAGCAGGCTCATGGCGAGGCTTCCGCGCAGTCTCGTATCGCGAAACAGGGCCCGTAACAGCGTGCCCAGCGAATCGAAACTCGTACGCCCGTTATGCGCTTGACCATCTCCGGGCAAGTAGCGTTGTGCGAGCAGCCATGTCGACAGACCCAGGGGCACGCAGACGAGGAACATCGAGCGCCAGCCGAATTCGCCGATCAGCACGCCCCCGAGCGCCGGGCCCATCGCGGTGCCAATGGCCGACATTGTTCCCAGCAGGCCCATGGCGCCACCGGTCTTGCCCTTGGCCACCGTATCGCCGACAAACGCGATGGTCAGCGCCATCATGACCGCCGCGCCCAGGCCTTGCAGGGCCCTGGCAGCGATCAGCAGGCCCAGACTGGGCGCCAGGCCGCACAAGGCCGACGCCAATGTGAACAGGGCAATGCCCCACAGCAGCAACCGGCGCCGGCCGACAAGGTCACCGAGTCGACCGACGCTGACGATCAAGGTGGTAATGGCCAGCAGATAGGCGATGACGACCCACTGCACCTGTTGAAAGGACGCGCTGAATGCCTGGGTCAACGATGGCAAACCGACGTTGGCGATGCTGGTACCCAGCGATGACAACAACATCGCCAACGACAGGCTGGCCAGCGCCCCTTTTACCGACGGCGTGCGTTGAGCAACTGCCGCGACTGCAGAACCGTCATTCATGTCGTGCCTCCTTCCTGGCCACTCCCGATTGGAGCTATCAGAAATCTACGCTGGGACCTAATATGGCGGAAGGCACATGGGTTGCACTGAATGCGTGCACATAACGCCATATCATCCGACGCTTAGGACCACGCATGTCCACACCCGATTTCAACCTGCTGATCACCCTCGATGCGCTGCTGGCAGAGGGCAGTGTCGCCCGCGCCGCCAAGCGCCTGCGCCTGAGTCCGTCGGCGATGAGCAGGGCGCTGGCGCGATTGCGTGAAACCACCGGCGATCCGCTGCTGGTCAGGGCCGGTCGCGGCCTGGTGCCTACGCCGCGCGCCCTGGAGTTGCGTGAACGGGTCGGTCAACTGGTGCAGGATGCACAGGCGGTGCTGCGCCCGGCCGAGCAACCTGACCTCATGCACGTATTGCGCACATTCACCTTGCGTACCAGCGAAGGTTTTGTCGAAAACTTCGGCGCTGCGCTGATCGCCCGCGTCGCCCACCAGGCACCGGGCATCCGTCTGCGCTTCGTGCATAAAACCGACAAGGACAGCACTGCCCTGCGCGACGGCACGGTCGATCTGGAAACCGGCGTGGTGGGCCAGGCCGCAGGCCCGGAACTGCGTACCCAAGGGTTGTTTCGCGATCGCTTCATCGGCGTGGTGCGCGCGGGCCATCCGCTGTGCGAGGGCGAGATGTCAGCCGCGCGTTTTGCCGCGCACAGTCACATCAGCGTGTCGCGCAGGGGAGTGGAGAAGGGGCCGATCGATGAAGCCCTGGGATCGCTCGGTCTGCAGCGGCACATCGCGACCATGGTCGCCGGTTTCTCCACCGCGCTGACGCTTGCCCGATCGTGCGATCTTGTTGCCAATGTGCCTGAGCGCCATACCGCCAACCTGCGCTCAGGCATGCACAGCTTTGCACTGCCGCTGTCGCTGCCGGAAATTACCGTGGCGATGCTTTGGCATCCGCGGCTGGATGCCGACCCGGTGCATCGCTGGCTGCGTGGCTGCCTGAGGGATGTCTGTGCTTCTGGCTGATAATCAATCTTCTTCTTATTTATGATGTTTGATATTAAATTAATGGCTGTATCATTAGCGTGACTAGTTTCTTATGTTCTCGGTGGCGCTATGTGACGATTATATTGGTATAAGAAAATCTGAACTTCTGGAATTGAGCGGAGTATCAGCATATAGATGGGATGTCAGATGAGTTGGCTGTAATTGGAATGGACTCTCACTTGCTAGTGTTGAGGATTGTGGATTGATTGGTTTGTTGTTAATTTTAATTATATAAATATCAACGCCTTGTGTTGGCTGTGTTGCTCTTTCAATGAAATAGGATCCATATAGTCACTCCATTATCTTGGGCGACGAGTGGTTGTGGATTTTTCGCTTTTCCCATGTCAAAAAATAACTTCAAATAAATACGTACGTTTCTTATATGGGGTGTTAGTGTTCCTACCTCCAATTAACCGCACTTGTCTGTCAGGAGAGGACGTGCGACATGCCGACTTCAAATCCGCGGATTGCGATATTTGGTAATAGAGTGCCAAGCCTGAACCTTCCAGAGCTTGAACACTTTACCGACCTGGGCAGTTTGCTGGCTGCCGAACCCTTTGACGTGGTGCTGCTGGACATGCCAGCGGCGTATGCCGGGAAAGTGCTTCGAAAATTGCGCTCACTTCCCCCTTACCGCTACACGCTCATTTACTGCTGCCGTGATCAGGATGGCTGGTGTGAAGCCTTGGGCGATGGCGCGTGTCCTGTGGAGACCAGCGAAATAAAGAAGTTCTGGAGCGTGTGGCGCGACCGCTTCAGGCTGTTCAACCATGGCTCTGCGCCTGAGCGCTTTGAAAGCCGGGTGCTTTCCTGGCTGTGGTTGCGCGACGGCGCTCAGGTACTTGCCTTGCGCGATCCGCAGGTGCCTCAGCACTATCGCTATCCGTTGCTGGATGTCCTGGCAGACACCGAGCAGGTCAACACGTTCGTCTGGCTGAGCCTGATGGTGCAACAGGACTGGCTGGAAGAAGGGGTTCTGGTCGATCGCGTCCGACTCTGTTCGGATTGTGGTTCGGGCCGGCTCAATTACATTGACGTGTGTGCCGAATGTCACTCCCTGGACATAGCACGGCAGCCCTCATTGCACTGCTTTACCTGCGGCCACGTCGGGGCACAGGAATCATTTCTCAAGGACGGGGTGTTGTTGTGCCCCAACTGTCTGAATCGGCTGCGCCACATCGGCAGTGATTACGACCGCCCGATGGAGAATTATCGCTGTCGTTCCTGCCAGGCGTTTTTTGTCGATGCCGAGGTGCAGGCGCGCTGCCTGGATTGTGGTCTGTCACACACGCCAGACAAGCTGCGCATACGCGAAATCAGGGATTTGCGCCTGTCCGAGGCTGGGCGTTTCCGTTGCCGCCAGGAGTTCAGTGAAAAATCGGTTGAGCATTTCGGTCGGCTCAATCTATTAGGCGGCAAGGACTTCTATGATCTGCTGACCTGGCAGATGCAGATTGTGCGCCGCCACCCGGTGCCTGAGTTCTCGCTGATCGGCCTACGCTTCGTCAACCTGGCCGGTGCGTTGTCGCACCTGGGTGAACAGCGCGGTCATGCCTTTATCGATAGCGTGGCCGATCGCTTGAAGGAAACTGTCAGGGAAACGGACCGCTGCTCGCGCAGTACCGAAGAGTTTCTCTGGATCATGCTTCCCCATACCGACGAGAAGGGGCTGGAAATCGTCAAACAGCGCCTGGGCCGGGTCGCCGAGCTGTTTTCGGCACCGGAGGTCAGCGACATTACCCTGCGCGTCATCAGCATCACCGCACCCCAGGATCTTCTCGATCAAGAAGATGGCGAACTCTTGCTGGCGCGCATGGCCGGAGAGTTGGGTGATACACCATGAGCCCTTTCCTGGAGCAACTGATGAACGCACTCAGCGCGCTCTCGGGGCCGGATGGAATGAGCCGCTTGTTCTACATGCTTTTTCCAGCGTTTCTGATGTTCGAATTGCCGATGATTATCATCGTGCTGCTGGGGGTATTGCGCTGGTTCGCACGTCGGCGCACCAGCGTGCCGAAAATCAGTGTTTATCGGCCCAAGGTTTCTTGCATTATTACCTGCTACAGCGAAGGCATGGACGTTCAGACCACGCTGTTGAGCCTGTGCGAGCAAACCTATGGCGGCCACATCGAGATGATTCCGGTGGTGGATGGCGCCACGGTGAACCAGCCGACGCTCGATGCCGTTCGCAGTTTCAAGGTGGACCCGCAGTTATACCCCAAGCGTCATTTACGGCCGATCGCCAAATGGCAGCGGGGCGGGCGGGTGTCGTCGCTGAACGCCGGCCTGTCTCTGGCAGGCGGTGAAATCGTAATGGCGCTCGATGGCGATACATCCTTCGACAACAATATGGTCGCCTCCATCGTGCGGCATTTCGAGGACCCTAAGGTGCCTGCGGTAGCCGGTAGCCTGCGGGTGCGCAATGTCTGGGGCTCCTGGGTGACAGCGATGCAGGCGCTGGAGTACCTGCTGTCGATTCATATGTCGAAAATCGGTCTGGCCGAATGGAACCTGGTCAACAACGTTTCCGGCGCCTTTGGCGCGTTCCGTCGCAGTTTCCTGGTGAAAATCGGTGGCTGGAACACTCACACCGCCGAGGATCTGGACCTGACGTTGCGCATCAAGAGCTACTTCAAGCGACATGACCTGAGGATTCCCTTCGAGCCGGAAGCGGTAGGGCATACCGATGCGCCGGCGACGCTGAGCCAGTTCCTGATGCAGCGCTTGCGCTGGGATGGCGATCTGTTTTTTCTCTACATCAGAAAGCACAACCACAACATCAGCCCCACCTTGTTGGGCTGGCGCACTTTCCTGATGATCCTGCTCACGGGCTTCTTCTTTCAGTTGGTGCTGCCGTTCATCATCTTCATCTACACCTTGCTGGCGCTGTTCATCCTGCCGGGCAAGACGCTGTTGTTTCTGTTTGCGCTGATCTATCTGCTGTATCTGATGATTACCCTGCTGATGTTCTCGGCCATGTTGGTGATGGTGTCCGACCGGCCTCGACAAGACATGGTACTGGGGCTGCTGGTGCCTTTCTTCCCGTTGTTCATGCTGCTGCTGCGGTGCTGGAGCGTCGTGGCCATGCTTAACGAGATATTCCGTCGCGGCCATGAAGAAAGCTCGATGGCACCGTGGTGGGTGCTCAGTCGCGCCACGAGGTTTTGACATGCGATCGTTACTTCTGGCCGTGACGCTGTGGATGGCCCCTGTGATGCTGGCGGTACAACCCATGACGCTTGAAGCGGGGCAATCGCAAAAGTGGTCCCAGGCCAGCTATGTCTGGGACAGCGAGGCGTTGCTCGATCCCGGGCATCGGGCGGCTGAACTGAGCGCACTGCGCAATGCCGGGATGGACAAGATCTACCTTGGCCTCACGGGCACACAGATCAAGGACCTGGCCACGACGCGCCAACGCCTGGAGCAATTGCTGCAGCAAGCGGCCAACGAAGGGATTCAGGTGAGTCTGTTGCTGGGCGACCCTGAGTGGCTCAAGCCGCAGGAACGCCATCAGCTCAGCGATTTGCTGGACAAGCTCAAAGGACTGTCCTTCAGCAGCTTGCACCTCGACCTGGAAGTCGAGCAATTGGGCGTACCGGTACCTGATCAGCGTTTGAAGGACTTGCTCGACACCTTGCGTGTGGCTTCCCGAGAGAGCCCATGGCCGGTCGAGATTTCCAGCCATCATCGCTGGTTCGCGGCTACCAAACCCGGACAAACCTGCGTGCCGTGCGGGCTGCCCGACGCTGGCGTGCGCCGGGTCAGCCTGATGATTTACACCCGCAACCCGAAGAACAGCGCACGGATTGCAGAGCAGATCGCCAAGCGCTGGCCCGATCTGCAGTTTCGCCTCGCCCAAAGCACGGAGCCGCAACTGGATGCCACGGAGTCCTGGGCTGGTGCGTCGACTGAACAGTTGCAACACCAGAGCAGTGTCTGGCGTGAACAACTGCAACCCCTGGGGATTGCCGGCATCGACTGGCAAGCCTGGCGAGACTTCCCAAAACGGTGAGCCGTCATGAAGATTCGTTTCGATAGTCGTAAAGAACTGAGACCGACTCAGGAACAGGGATTGACCGTGCTGTACGCACCCGGCAAACGCATGGCCTTCCGCGTACGCTGGTATCTGATCCTGCTGTTGGTCGCCAGCCCGTTGATCTGGCTGGGTGGCAAGCTGGCCTACGGCATGCTGATGATCGACGCGCCGGCCCAGTTGCGCCTGCCGATTCTTGAGGTGCGCGCGCGTGATACCGGGCGGGTCGAGCAATTGTTCGTCAAGGCTGGCGATCAGGTCCAGACCGACCAGCTCCTGGTCAATCTCGACAACCCCGAATGGCGCGCACGGCTGGCGCAACTGGCGGCGATGCCGACGCAGACCAAGCCTGTGCTCAATACCAAATTGGGTGGCAGTGAACGCCAGTTGCTCAAGACCCGCATAGGCCGGGCACAGGATCGGGTGAGGGTGCTTGAAGAATTGGTTACCAGAGGCGCTGTGTCGCGCGGCGAAGTGCTGTCGGCCCAGTCCGAACTCGATAGTTTCAGGGCGGACCTGCTGGCGTTCGAGCGCCGTGAGCAAATGGCCAACCAGGCGCCCTTGAGTGTTGAGCGCGATGTCATTCAACAGCATGCCGAGCAGCAGTGGCTGAAGACCCGCCTTGCTGCGCTGCCGATCAACGCCGCCCAGAGCGGCCGGATTGCCGAGGTATTGGTCAATCCAGGCGAAAACGTCGGTGCCGGTACGCTGCTGATGCGCATTGAGCGACTGGAAGACCCACTGCTGTGGATTTATCTGGAACCGCTGAACATCAGCTACGCCGCGATTGGCCAGCCGCTGCGGGTTCGCATGCCGGACGGCGAGTGGTTGAGCGCCCATGTGGTCCAGGCTGTCGACAGTGCCGGCCGGACGCCGACGGTGTTGCGCGGGCCGTTCGCTGCCAGCGAGATGGGCTTGCAGGTCGCTGCCCGGTTTGACCGTCCGCTGCCGCCGCGCTGGCGAATCGATCAGTTGCCGTTGAATGTTCGCTTTCCCACGGACTGGCCACAACTGCTCAGTGACAGTCGTGAGCTGATTGATCAATTAGGGGAGTTCATCGCAATGGATCGAGCTCCCAACAGCAATACCAGCGTATCGGAGGCTCAATAATGATGACTGCTGAACGAATTCTGGTCACCGGTGGCGCCGGCTTCATCGGCTCGCACCTTGTCGAAGCCCTGCTCGAACACGGTTACAGCGTTCGGGTCCTGGACGATCTTTCCACCGGTAAATTATCCAATTTGCCGATTGATCGTTGTCATCTGACGTTGGTCGTGGGCGACGTCGCCGATGCACCGACGGTGGCGCGCGCGATGAAAGACTGTACCGCGGTGGTCCATCTGGCGGCGGTGGCCTCGGTGCAGGCCTCGGTCGACGACCCGATCGCCACTCACCAAAGCAACTTCATCGGCACGCTGAATATTTGCGAAGCCATGCGCGAAGCGGGCGTAAGACGGGTGGTTTACGCTTCCAGTGCGGCAATCTACGGCAACAACGGCGAAGGCACTGCGATCAGCGAAGACACGCCAAAAAATCCCCTGACGCCCTATGCCGCCGACAAACTGGCCAGTGAACACTTCCTCGATTTCTATCGCCGGCAACATGGGCTGGAACCGGTCGTTCTGCGATTCTTCAATATTTATGGGCCGCGCCAGGATCCTTCGTCGCCTTATTCCGGCGTGATCAGTATTTTCAGCGAGCGAGCACAAAAAAAACTCCCCATCACGGTTTACGGTGATGGGGAGCAAACAAGGGATTTTGTCTACGTCGATGACCTGGTCAAGATCCTGGTACAGGCGGTCTCTGACGCTAAACCGCGTGTCGAACCAGTCAATGTCGGGTTCAATCGGTCCACCAGCCTTAACGATCTGGCGACGATGCTAAGCGAACTGCTGGGGTGGCCCCTGTCGCTGACCTACGATGCGCCACGATCCGGTGACATCAGGCATTCGCGCGCCGAGAACAGCCGTTTAGTGGAGCATTTTTCCCTGGGTAAGCCGACCTGTTTTGCCGAGGGTCTGGGTCAGCTTCTCAGAAGTATTGATTCCGGCGGGCGCTAGAGGCGACTTCGGTTGCCAGCAGGTGCTCGGCCAGTACGTCATTGAGAAAGCGGAACTGATCGTTGAGCCCGACCACTTCGTTGCTGAAGTGATGACCGGCTGCCGGAATCAGTAACGCTTCGAATTTTTCGTCGAACACCAGGGTCAATACTTTACGAGACTCCAATTGCTGCGAGTAGTAGTTGTTGCCGAACACCGGGAAGCTCACGGCCAGGGTGACGTAGTTGATCATGACGTGCGCTCCTCGGAGAGGACGAACCAGCCGAATACGCTCAACGTGAAGGCCGTCAGGGCCAGGCAGGTCAGGAGATGGATCAGCATGGTTCGACCCTCCGCTACAGGGTTTGGGTGTTGGTTTGAAGTTGATCCTACGCTGTCGGTCGGCGGGCGGAAGGCATTCGTGGCGATGGTAAATATCGATGGGAGTGATGGCCGGACCCGGGCGGGCAACTGCCGCGACCTATACTCAAATCAGGGGGCTTGGCGCGCCGGACATGCCGTTCGGGGCACATTTTCAGGAAAGCGCAATCTTGAAGCTGCGTTCGCTGATCGTCGCCGTGCTGGTGGTGTTGGCGGGATGCGTCACGGCCCCGCCTGCCCCGGTGGAAGTGCCGCAGATCATGGTTTCCCCGAGTACCTGGCAACAAGTGGACCGGGAAATTGTCGATGCCTCGCAATCGGCCACCGAACAGGCAAAAATCTATGCGCGCGGCGCCATGGACTACTGGCGCACGCGGGTTTATCAGCTGACCGAAGAAAACTTCATCCCCTGGTTCAGCAGTTACTGGACCCAGGAATGGCTGTCCGTGAAGGTCAGTTGGTACACCATCAGCAGTTCCAAAGACGAGCAAGATGCCTCGGAGAAACGCCTGGCAGAGTATTTGCTGGAGAAGTACCAGGAAAAAGTACTGGCCCCGGCGGCGCTGGAGGTTGACCCCGATGCGATCCTCACCCTGGCCGCGGCGTTCTACCTGGACATCCTCAAGGAAGAATTGCAGAAGATTTCCCAACGTCATGGCGTGCCCATGGCCCAGCTCAATGGGCGCATCCAGAAAATTCCGGCAATTGCCCTCGGACCGCCACCCGCCAGGGACGCCTCGCTCTACCAGGTGGTACACACCGAGCAGCTTACCGCGCTGCCGGCTTACGCCGCGCTGGTCGACAAGGTCCACAAGGCCGGTGGCGACAAGGGTGTGGGCTCGACCGACACCGCCATGGCCCCGGTGGCCAAGCGCGCCAGTCAACGGATTGAAGCCGAGATGGCCCCGCGCGGGGCGGCCAGCGCGGTTGCGGCGGCCGCCGGCAAACTGGCCGGTGCGTTGATCTCCGTCGGCGTCGCGGGCGTGCGGGCAATCATCCAGGCCAACGACCGGCCGGACAGCGAAGCGTTGATCCGCAGCAGCCTGGGCAACACGTTCGACAAGGCCTGGACGAAGCTGCTGCAGAACCCGACCACCGGCGTGATGGCGGGCACCTTGTACATGGCGTCGCAAATAGAAGGGAGCCTGGCGCAGAGCGCAGAGCCGTCGGTCGGTTCGGACACGGGATCTGTCGATTGGAGTCCGACCCAGTCGACTAACCAGCAGATCAACCCATGACCCAAGGAGAACACCCATGTCTTATGTTGATGGTTTTGTCGCTGCCGTACCCACCGCCAACCGCGAAAAATTCAGGAAGCACGCCGAGATGGCCGCGGCCATCTTCATGGAGAACGGCGCGCTGAGTCTTGCCGAGTGCTGGGGCGACGACGTCCCTGACGGCAAATTGACCTCGTTCCCGATGGCGGTAAAGCTCGAGGAAAACGAGACCGTGGTGTTTTCCTGGATCGTCTGGCCGGACAAACCCACCCGTGACACCGGGATGGCGAAACTGATGACCGATCCGCGGATACAACCCGACATCAATCCCATGCCATTCGATGGTCAACGGATGATTTTCGGCGGTTTTGAAATGATCGTGAAGGCGTGAACCGAATCGCCGGATCACTCCGCCGCCGGGGTGATCCGGCAACTCTTGCGGTTGCGGATTTCGTCATCGGTCGGTCGCTCGCGGACGAACTCGAAACGCGGCTCGCCTTCGCTGTAATGCACCAGCCAGCCCCATTCCAACTTGAGTTCGTCCTGACCGGGCTCAGGCGGCTTCGCCCACCAGGGTTCCTTGCTGAGGATCTGTCGCATGCTCCCCTCCGGTTGCTTCGCTTGCATCAACTATAACGCGCATGCCGGCAGATGCCAGGAAGGGGCTTGCCGGTTGTAGACTCAAGGCAATCCCCGGCAGAGATACCTGGCATGAATGACGAACTCCATGAACCGTTCAAGCGGTTGTTTTTCGCCCTGGACTGCGCACCGGCGCAACGCAAGGCCATCGCCCAATGGCGCAGCGCCTTGCAACTGCGCAGTGGGCGTGCGGTGCCGGTCGAGAATTTTCATCTGACCTTGAAGTTCCTGGGGGCGGTCGGGATCGCGCAGATTGCCGATGTCTGCAAGGCTGCCGCGTCTGTGCGCACCGCGGGTAAACACCTGGTCGTGGAGCTCGATCGCCTGGATGTGTGGCGCAGGGCAGGGGTCCTGGTGCTGGCGCCCGAACAGGCATCGCCTGCGCTGTTGCGGCTGGTGTATGACCTGGAGCAGGCCATGTTGCCCTTTGTCCTTGCGGATGCGCCACGGGAATTTCGCCCGCACCTGACCCTGGCGCGTGACTATCGGGCGCCGGTGCCGGAGTCTGCCACGCCACCGGAATTTATCCTGCGTGCCGAGCGCTTCACCTTGTTCGAATCGCACAAGGGCCGTTACCGGGTGTTGGCCGAATGGCCGTTGGGGGGTGTTTGACTGAAAGCTGGAACGCGGAGCGTCCCGGGCTGCATTCCCACGCAGAGCGTGGGAACGATCACAAAAAAAGGCGCCCGAGGGCGCCAAACTTCACCTTAACCGAGGAGCCAGGTGAGGGATGCAGCGGTGGTAAGGCGCTGCATGAATGTAATGGTGCTGCGCGTGGGAACGATCCGCGATCCGTGGCATGGTTACTGGCCGAGTTTCACCTTGGTCCAACCCCGGGTCATCACCCGCTGCACGCCAATCGGCTGGTCAGGAATGGCATACAAAGTCGCCATCACCGCTTCAGGCGGATACGAGCCCGGATCGTTGCGAATCGCCTCATCCACCAACGGCGTCGCGGCCGCGTTGGCGTTGCTGTAGCCGATGTTGTTGGTGATCTCGGCGATGATGTCCGGGCGCATCAGGAAGTTCATGAACAGGTAGGCGTTCTCGACGTTGGCGGCATCGCGCGGGATGGCAACCATGTCGTAGAAGCTGCCGGCGCCTTCTTTCGGGATGCTGTAGTCGATCTTCACCTTGTCCCCGGCTTCCTCGGCGCGGGCCTTGGCCTGCAGCACGTCGCCGGAGTAACCGACGGCCACGCAGATGTTGCCGTTGGCCAGGTCCGAGATGTATTTCGACGAATGGAAATACGCCACCGACGGGCGGATTTTCATGAACAGTGCTTCGGCTTCGGCGATGTGCGCCTTGTCCTGATCGTTCACCGGGTAGCCCAGGTAGTGCAGGGCGGCCGGGATCATCTCGGTGGGCGAGTCGAGGAAACTGATGCCGCAGGCTTTGAGTTTTTCAGCGTTTTGCGGCTTGAACAGCAGGTCCCAGGAATTGGTCGGGGCATTGGTGCCAAGCACTTCCTTGACCTTCTGCGGGTTGAAGCCGATGCCGATCGAGCCCCACATGTACGGGAAGGCGTGGGCGTTGTCCGGGTCGCTGGCGGAGGCGTTTTTCAGCAGCACCGGATTGAGATTCTGCCAGTTGGGCAGTTTCGACTTGTCCAGTTCCTGATAGACCCCGGCCTTGATCTGCTTGGCCAGGAAACTGTTGGACGGCACGACGATGTCGTAGCCGGACTTGCCCGCCAGCAAGCGGGCTTCAAGGGTTTCGTTGCTGTCGAACACATCGTAGGTCACGCGGATGCCGGTCTCGTCTTCGAACTTCTTGACGGTGTCCGGCGCAATGTAATCCGACCAGTTATAGACGCGCAGAACCTTGTCATTGGCCTGGGCGCCCGAGGCGATCGCGCCCAATAAGGACAGTGTCAGCAGAGTCCTGCCAAACATTTTCATCGGTACAACTCCATTCTTTTTTTATTCAAACGCAAAGACTGTGAAACGCGACGGCACTAGGCCGTCGCTTCTACCATTTGCTTTTTCGGTTGTTGCCAGGATTCGCTTGCGGTCTGGTCCATCGCTTCCTGGATCGCCCGTTTACGGCTGGCTTCGGCACGGCGGCTGAAGTACCAGACCATGAAGGTCACGATCGACACGGCCAACAGGATCAGGCTGGCCACGGCGTTGATCTCGGGCTTCACGCCCAGGCGCACCGCCGAGAACACTTCCATCGGCAGGGTGGTGGAACCCGGGCCCGAGACGAAGCTTGCCAGTACCAGGTCATCCAGCGACAGGGCGAACGACATCATGCCGCCGGCCGCCAGTGACGGCGCGATCATCGGGATGGTGATCAGGAAAAACACCTTGAATGGCTTGGCACCCAGGTCCATGGCCGCTTCTTCGATGGACAGGTCCAGCTCGCGAAGGCGGGCGGAGACTACCACTGCAACGTAGGCGGCACAAAACGTGGTGTGGGCGATCCAGATCGTGACGATGCCACGCTCCATCGGCCAGCCAATCAACTGCGCCATGGCCACGAACAGCAGCAACAGCGACAGACCGGTGATCACTTCGGGCATCACCAATGGCGCCGTGACCAGGCCACCGAACAGCGTGCGGCCCTTGAAGCGGGTCACACGAGTCAGCACGAATGCCGCCAGGGTCCCCAGCGCCACCGCGGCAATCGCGGTGTAGCAGGCGATTTCCAGCGAACGCACCACCGAGCCCATCAGTTGCGAGTTGTCGAGCAGGCCGGCGTACCACTTGAACGACCAGCCACCCCACACCGTCACCAGCTTGGAGGCGTTGAACGAGTAGATCACCAGGATCAGCATCGGCAGGTAGATGAACGACAGGCCGAAAATCAGCATGAACTTTGAAAATCCGAAGCGTTTCATCCCCGTGCCTCCATCTCTTTGGCCTGACTGCGGTTGAACAGCAGAATCGGCACGATCAGAATCAACAGCATCACCACCGCCAGGGCAGACGCCACCGGCCAGTCGCGGTTATTGAAGAACTCCTGCCACAGCACACGGCCGATCATCAGGGTCTCGGGACCACCCAGCAGTTCCGGAATCACGAACTCGCCGACCACTGGAATGAACACCAGCATGCAACCGGCGATGATGCCGTTCTTGGCCAGCGGCACGGTGATTTTCCAGAAGCTGTTGAAGGTGCTCGAACCCAGGTCCGATGCCGCTTCCAGCAGGCTCTGATCGTGTTTGACCAGGTTGGCGTAGAGCGGCAGGATCATGAACGGCAGATACGCATACACCACGCCGATATACACGGCGGTGTTGGTGTTGAGGATCTCGATCGGGTGATCGGTCAGCCCGATCCACATCAAAAAGCCGTTGAGCAGCCCGTTGTTGCTGAGGATGCCCATCCACGCATACACGCGGATCAGGATCGCCGTCCAGGTCGGCATCATGATCAGCAGCATCAGCACGTTCTGTGCTTCCTTGCTTGCCTTGGTAATGGCATAGGCCATCGGAAAACCGATCACCAGGCACATCAGTGTACTGAACAGCGCGACCTTCAACGAACCGAGGTAGGCCGAGAGGTACAGCTCATCTTCGCCCAGCAGCGTGTAGTTGCCGATGTTGAGCAGCAGATTGAATTTCTGCTCGGCGTAGGTGTAGATCTCCGAGTAGGGCGGAATGGCCAGGGCTGCTTCCGAGAAGCTGATCTTCATCACCAGGAAAAACGGCAGCATGAAGAACAGGCACAGCCACAGGAACGGGATGCCGATCACGAGCTTTCGACCGCTGGGCACCAGGCGCAGGAATTGCTGATTGAAGGTTCTCATGCGCGCAGTACCACGCCGCTGTCGTCTTCCCACCACACGTAGACCTGATCGTCCCAGGTCGGACGTGCACCACGGCGTTCGGCGTTGGCCATGAACGATTGCACCACCTTGCCGCCGGGCAGTTCGACGTAGAACACCGAATGGCCGCCGAGGTAGGCGATGTCATGCACTTTGCCGCTGGACCAGTTGTAGCGGGCGTCGGGCTTGGTGGTGCTGACCAGCAACTTTTCCGGGCGGATGGCGTAGGTGATCGACTTGTCCTCTACTGAGGTGCTGACGCCGTGACCGACGTAGATCTTCTGCTCCAGGTCCTTGCTGTGAATGATCGCGTGGCCTTCCAGGTCTTCCACCACTGTGCCTTCGAACGCGTTCACGTTGCCGATGAACTCGCAGACCATGCGGCTGACCGGTGCTTCATAGATGTCGACCGGGCTGCCGATCTGGGCGATCCAGCCCAGGTGCATGATCGCGATGCGCTGGGCCATGGTCATGGCCTCTTCCTGGTCGTGGGTCACCATGACGCAGGTCACGCCGACGCGCTCGATGATCTCGACCAGTTCCAGCTGCATCTGCGAGCGCAGTTTTTTATCCAGCGCTCCCATGGGTTCGTCGAGCAGCAACAGCTTCGGACGCTTGGCCAGGGAGCGGGCCAATGCCACGCGCTGGCGCTGTCCGCCGGACAACTGATGGGGTTTGCGCTTGGCGTACTGGGTCATGTGCACCAGGCGCAGCATTTCGTCGACGCGCGCATCGATTTCACTGGCGGGCAAACGGTCCTGCTTGAGGCCGAAGGCGATGTTCTGCGCCACGGTCATGTGCGGGAACAGGGCGTAGGACTGGAACATCATGTTGATCGGCCGCTCGTAGGGCGGCATGTCGGTGATGTCCACGCCATCGAGCAGGATGCGCCCTTCAGTCGGGCGCTCGAAGCCGGCGAGCATGCGCAGCAGCGTCGATTTACCGGAACCGGAACCACCGAGCAGGGCAAAGATCTCGCCCTGATGGATTTCCAGGGACACATCGTCCACTGCGGTGGTCTCGTCGAACTTCTTGGTGACGCGGTCGACTTTCACCAACACCTTTTTCGGTGCCTGGTGACCTTCAAGAGCCTTCCTGTAGATGCTGGAGGCGTTTGCCATGTGAAACTCCCAACAGGTTTCAGTCGCCGGGCCAACGTGGCCTGGCTTAATAGTTGATTGCAAACCCTTGCAGTAAGGCGCCAATCAGGACGCGGTCTCTGTAGGAGCTGGCTTGCCAGCGAAGGGCCTCTTCGCTGGCAAGCCAGCTCCTACAAGGTATTGCGCATGCCTGACGGGCACTCCACTCGGGTTAATTCGGCGCCGCCGTCCTGGCTGCCTGGTAGTGCTTGTTGTTATTGCAGTGTGTTGTTTTCGCGGGCGAGAGGCGCGCAAAAGCCCGCCTGCCCGCTCGCGGGGGCAGTAAATGGATTGATCGCTTGTTACGTCAGCGCGAGTTCCGCAGCGCCGCCCGTTGTCGGCACGCGTCGCCAAACGCCTGGAAAATTTTCAGATACGGCGGGTTCTCAAGAACCTGCCATTCGGGGTGCCATTGCACACCGAGGGCGAAGGCCTTGCTGTGCTCCACCGAGACCGCCTCGATCAAGCCATCGGGCGCGAGCGCTTCGGCACGCAGACCGGGCGCGAGTCGGTCGATGCCCTGGCTGTGAATCGAATTGACCTGGAACCCCGGGGGCAGATCCAGCGCCTGGAACACACCACCGGGTTGCACACTCACGGCATGCGCCGCTGCGTATTGCACCGCGAGGTCCGGATGGTCGGCTTCGCGATGATCGAGGAAGCCGGGCAGTTCATGGACCTTCTGATGCAGGCTGCCACCGAACGCCACGTTCATCTCCTGAAAGCCGCGGCAGATGCCGAGCACCGGAACGCCAGCGGCAATGGCCGCGCGGATCAGGGGAAGGGTGGTGCGATCGCGCTGGGGATCGTGTTCGGTGCCGGGCGCGCTGTCGGGGCCTTGATAGTGGAAGGGTTCCACATTCGACGGCGAGCCGGTCAGCAACAGACCGTCGAGCTGCGGCAGCAGGTCTTCGATTTCGGTCAGGTCACCTAATGAAGGAATAACGACGGGCAGCCCCAGCGCTGCAACGCTGACAGCACGCAAGTACTTGTCGCCGCTGACATGGTAGGGGTGCAGGCCAATCTGTTTGACGCATGCAGTAACGCCGATCAATGGCTTGAATGCCATTTTTATCACCTCGAAGTTTTACACTTGAACGAGCTTTTCCGGAGCTTAGCCTTGTTGATTTTAATTAACAACTCTCATGTAAAAAATTCTAAACGCCGCACGTCTGAAGACGAGGATTTACGCGTGTTCCAGGGATGAACTGGCACTCTCGTGCCTCTGAGATGCCCGAAAATAAACGTTTAAAGGCGGGGTGTTCGCTATTGACTTCACTTTGCCTTTCGGATTGACTGGCTACGTGAAAGGGCGGTGAACATAATAATTAACAGCTAATAGGTGCATCATGTCGGTCCCTCTGCGTACCGTTCAACTCAACGAAGCAAACGCATTCCTTAAGAAATATCCTGAGGTTTTGTACGTCGACCTTCTGATTGCGGATATGAACGGTGTGGTGCGCGGCAAGCGCATCGAACGCACCAGTCTTCATAAGGTTTACGAGAAAGGCATCAACCTGCCGGCGTCCCTGTTTGCTCTGGACATCAATGGCTCCACGGTGGAAAGCACCGGCCTGGGTCTGGACATCGGCGACTCCGACCGGATCTGCTACCCGATCCCTGGCACCCTGAGCATCGAGCCATGGCAGAAGCGCCCGACCGCGCAACTGCTGATGACCATGCACGAACTCGAAGGCCAGCCGTTCTTCGCCGACCCGCGGGAAGTGTTGGCCAATGTGGTGCGCAAGTTCGACGACATGGGCCTGACCATCTGCGCCGCGTTCGAACTGGAGTTCTACCTGATTGACCAGGACAACGTGAACGGCCGTCCTCAGTCGCCACGTTCGCCGGTGTCCGGCAAGCGTCCAATTTCGACCCAGGTGTACCTGATCGACGACCTCGACGAATACGTCGACTGCCTGCAGGACATCCTGGAAGGCGCGAAAGAGCAGGGCATCCCGGCTGACGCCATCGTCAAGGAAAGCGCCCCGGCGCAGTTCGAAGTCAACCTGCACCATGTGGCCGACCCTATAAAGGCCTGCGACTACGCGGTGCTGCTCAAGCGTCTGGTGAAAAACATCGCCTACGACCACGAGATGGACACCACCTTCATGGCCAAGCCGTATCCGGGCCAGGCGGGTAACGGTCTGCATGTGCACATTTCGATTCTCGACAAGGAAGGCAACAACATCTTTGCCAGCGAGGATCCCGAGCAGAACGCCGCGCTGCGACACGCGATCGGCGGTGTGCTCGAGACCCTGCCGGCGCAGATGGCGTTCCTCTGCCCGAACGTCAACTCCTACCGTCGTTTCGGCGCCCAGTTCTACGTGCCGAACTCGCCGAGCTGGGGCGTCGACAACCGTACCGTGGCGGTGCGCGTGCCGACCGGTTCACCGGACGCCGTGCGCATTGAGCACCGCGTGGCCGGCGCCGACGCCAACCCGTACCTGTTGATGGCCTCGGTATTGGCAGGCGTGCACCACGGCCTGACCAACCAGATCGAGCCGGGTGCCCCGGTGGAAGGCAACAGCTACGAGCAGAACGAGCAGAGCCTGCCGAACAACCTGCGCGATGCCTTGCGCGAGCTGGACGACAGCGAAGTCATGGCCAAATACATCGACCCGATGTACATCGACGTGTTTGTGGCTTGCAAGGAAAGCGAGCTGGCCGAGTTCGAGAACTCCATCTCCGACCTCGAGTACAACTGGTACTTGCATACCGTCTGATTCATCGATGTCGCCTGATGCACAGCCTTCGTTGGCAAGCCAGCTCCTACAGGGTTGTGTGTCGGGCGCGGCATCTATAAGCGGCATAGATCAACTGTAGGAGCTGGCTTGCCAGCGAAGGCGGTCGATCAGTCAGCATCCAATATTCCCCTGCGTCGAGTCACAACCATGACAATCACTCGCAGCGACTGGGAGCAACGCTTCCAGTCCCTCAACATCGAAAGCCGTGCCTTCATTGACGGCCAATACTGCGCAGCCGCCAGCGGCGCCACGTTCGAATGCATCAGTCCCGTGGACGGTCGTTTCCTGGCGAATGTGGCCAGTACCGACGAAGCCGACGCGAACGCCGCCGTAGCCGTTGCCCGTCGCACCTTCGAATCCGGCGTCTGGGCCAACCTGGCCCCGGCCGAGCGCAAGCGCATCCTGATCCGCTTCGCCGACCTGATCCTGGCCAACCAGGAAGAACTGGCGCTGCTCGAAACCCTCGACATGGGCAAGCCGATCAGCGACTCCACGAGCATCGACATTCCGGCAACCGCCAACGCGATCCGCTGGACCGCCGAAGCCATCGACAAGCTCTACGACGAAGTCGCCGCCACGCCCCACGATCAACTGGGCCTGGTCACTCGCGAACCGGCCGGCGTAGTGGCGGCCATCGTGCCGTGGAACTTTCCGCTGATCATGGCCAGCTGGAAATTCGCCCCGGCCCTGGCGATGGGCAACTCGTTCATCCTCAAGCCTTCGGAAAAATCGCCGCTGACGGCGATCCGCATCGCCCAGCTTGCGCTGGACGCGGGCATCCCCAAAGGCGTGTTCAACGTCCTGCCGGGCTACGGCCACACCGTCGGCAAGGCGCTGGCGTTGCACATGGACGTCGACGTGCTGGCCTTCACCGGCTCCACGGCGATCGCCAAGCAACTGATGATCTACGCCGGGCAAAGCAACATGAAGCGCGTCTGGGCTGAAGCCGGTGGCAAGAGCGCCAACGTGGTGTTCGCCGATGCCCCGGATCTGCTTGCCGCGGCGCAGGGTGCCGCCAGCGCCATTGCCTTCAACCAGGGCGAAGTCTGCACCGCCGGCTCGCGTTTGCTGGTGGAACGCTCGATCCGGGATCAGTTCATCCCGCTGCTGGTGGAAGCCCTGCAAGGCTGGAAACCGGGGCACGCGCTCGATCCTGCGACCACCGTCGGTGCGGTGGTGGATCAGCGTCAACTGGACAACGTGCTGCGCTACATCGACATCGGCAAGGAGCAGGGCGCGCAGTTGATCGCGGGCGGCAGCCGCACCCTCCAAGACACCGGCGGCCTGTACGTGGAACCGGCGATTTTTGACGGCGTGACCAACGCCATGACCATCGCCCAGGAAGAAATTTTCGGCCCGGTGCTGTCGGTCATCACCTTCGACACCGCTGAAGAAGCCCTGGCGATTGCCAACGACAGCATCTACGGCCTGGCCGCCGGCGTGTGGACCAGCAACCTGAGCAAGGCCCACACCTTCGCCCGTGGCCTGCGTGCCGGCAGTGTCTGGGTCAACCAGTACGACGGCGGCGACATGACCGCGCCGTTCGGTGGCTACAAGCAGTCGGGTAACGGTCGGGACAAATCGCTGCATGCGTTCGACAAGTACACAGAGCTTAAAGCGACCTGGATCAAGCTCTAATAACAATAAAGCGGCGGTCGTCGGCAACCTGCGACGGCCATCGGAGAAACCTATGAAACAAGCACATGTAAACAGCTACTACGCCGCCACCCGCAATTTCACCGGCGATTTCCCGGTGCTGGAAGGCGCGGTGGACTGCGACGTCTGCGTGATCGGCGCCGGCTACACCGGCCTGTCCTCGGCGCTGTTCCTCGCCGAAGCGGGCTACAGCGTGACCGTGCTCGAGGCGGCCAAGGTCGGCTTCGGCGCCAGCGGTCGCAACGGCGGTCAGCTGGTCAACTCCTACAGTCGCGACGTCGATGTCATCGAAGAGCGCTATGGCGACAAGACCGCGCAAGTCCTCGGCAGCATGATCTTCGAAGGCGCCGACATCATTCGTCAGCGCATACAGCACTACGACATCCAGTGCGACTACCGTCCCGGTGGCATCTTCGCCGCGATGAACAAGAAGCAGCTCAAAGGCCTGGCCGAGCAGAAGAAGAGCTGGGAACGCTACGGCAACAAGAACCTGAAAATGCTCGACGCGGCCGACATCAAGCGCGAAGTGGGTTCCAACGCCTACGTCGGTGGCCTGCTGGACATGCAGGGCGGGCACATTCACCCGCTGAACCTGGCCCTGGGCGAAGCCTCGGCAATCATCGGCCTGGGCGGCAAGATCTACGAGCAATCGGCGGCCGTGGAAATCACCTACGGCGAGCCGATCACCGTGCGCACCGCCAAAGGCGTGGTAAAGGCCAAGTACCTGCTGATCGCCGGTAATGCCTACCTGCCGCAGGGGCTCGACAACCGCGTGACCAGCAAGAGCATGCCGTGCGGTTCGCAAATCGTCGTGACTGAGCCGCTGTCGGAAAAAGTCGCCCGCAGCCTGATCACCAACAACTATTGCGTCGAAGACTGCAACTACCTGCTCGATTACTACCGCCTGACCCGTGACAACCGCCTGCTCTACGGTGGCGGCGTGGTCTACGGCGCCCGCGAGCCGGACGACATCGAACAACTGATCCGCCCGAAAATCCTCAAGACCTTCCCGCAGTTGAAGGACGTGAAGATCGACTACCGCTGGACCGGCAACTTCCTACTGACCATGTCGCGCATGCCGCAATTCGGCCGCATCGAGAAAAACGCCTACTACATGCAGGGCTACAGCGGGCACGGCGTCACCTGCTCGCACCTGGCCGGCAAACTGATCTCGGAAATGATCCGTGGCGACGCCGAGCGTTTCGACGCGTTCGCCTCCTTGCCACACATGCCGATGATCGGCGGGCGCACCTTCTCGGCCCCGTTGACCGCCCTTGGCGCCGTGTACTACTCGCTGCGCGACCGTTTCGGCATCTAAGCTTTACCTCTCCGGCGTCTACCCCCCAACAGGTGGCGCCGGTTTTTTATGCCGCAAATCGAGAATGGCAACACCGTAACCCCTGTAGGGGCTGCCGAAGGCTGCGCCTACAGCAACACCCACAAACGTGATTTAATAGCTGCCTTTCACGTTTCCGGGACCGGAAAACGGCGCGATCCACGCCTGCTCTCCACCCCCATTACCCTTGCGTACCAAGCACATAAGGCTGTCATGGACACGGGCTCACGACTCAAATTAGTACGCGAAAGCTACAAGCTGTCCCAGCGCGAGCTGGCCCGGCGTAGCGGCGTCACCAATGCCACCATTTCCCTGATCGAACAGAATCGGGTAAGCCCTTCCGTCAGCTCGCTGAAAAAGCTGCTCGAAGGCATCCCCATGTCCCTGGCCGACTTCTTCACCTTCGATCAGCCGCCGCGCGAGCATCAATACGTCTTCCGCGCCAACGAACAGCCCGACCTCGGCCGCCACGGCCTGCGCCTTTTGCTGATCGGCGCCTCCGTGCCGAGCCGGCAGATGCGTCTGCTGCGCGAACAATACGCACCGGGCGCCAGCTCCGGGGAAGAGCCGATCGTGCATTCCGAAGGCGAGGAGTGCGGGCTGGTCACCCGTGGCACCGTCGAGCTGACGGTGGACGGGCAGATCAGCGTGCTCAATGCCGGGGACGGGTATTACTTTCCGACGACCTTGCCGCACAAGTTTCGCAATATCGGCCAGGATGAGGCGGAAATCATCAGCGCGAACACGCCGGCGAACTTCTGATTGCCAGCTGTGCGCCGCGCTATGCCTGAACAGCGTGCTTGGGCCCCGCCAGGGCCCACAGGATCAATCCAATCAGCGGCGCAAACACGATCACCACCATCCACACCCCCTTGGTGCTGGCTTTCCCTGCGCTTTTACGCACCCGGTTGATTGCCCACAACTCAAGGGCCAGCAGCACTGCCGCCAATACGATCCATAGCGTTTCTGTTTGCATGCACACCTCCTGATAGTCATTCAGTTAGGTGGTCATGCAAACCCGGGGTTCATTTAATTTTCGGCGCTACTTTGCTTTCCAGTGACCGCCACCGGACTCGCAATCGATCCTGGCCTGGTCAATGTGCTGCGCATCGTAGTAATAGGTGGTGACCTGGGCGCTGTCGGGAATGTTCAGCGACGTGCTGTTTTTGTCCTTGCTGGTGGAATGCGGGTTGGCCAGGGATTCCTGAGTCAGCGTGGCGGTGCAGGAGGCTTGAAAGTGATCGGCACAGTGTTCGACTTTTTTCTTGGTGCGGGTCAGCATGTCCTTGCTTTCGTTGCTGCAGGACCAATCGATGGCATTGACCGGCATGCCATCGTATTCATAACAGCTGTGGGTCTCGACCGCGGGAACGGAAGGGCTTTGCGAGCGCGTCAGCACGTCACAGCCTTCAGCGACGGCCAGGCCGGGCATGAGGCAGGCGATCAGAAGCAGAAGTCGAGGGTTCATCGGCATTTCCTCTGCAATGGCGCCTTTGCCTGATTGGGAGCGGCGCCGATAGAGTTTCGAAAACGCGATGAGGTGCGCGGTTCCCCTCATTTCAGGGGTCATTGCATGATTCATGGCCCACGACGGTTGATCGTTCGTCGGCTGGCGGGTTGCGATCGCTGCAATTGCCTCCCGATCCCATCACGGCTGCTAAGCTTCGACGTTGCAGCACCCGAGCCTCCCTGGGCTCACGTTGCGTGCGTAACCACGGAGTTCCTCCTCTATTCCTGTCGGCAATCTGCACGGAGGCAGGCGATGGTGATCAAGCGCATGGTTGATTCGAGCGCGGCGGGAGCTTGCGTGCCGCTCGATCCTGAAGAAATGCAGCGGGTACTGGCGTTGCTGCTGGCCAGCCCGTGGTTCGCCAAGTCCCGGCGCATGGGCAGTCTGTTGCGCTTTCTGGTCGAGCACGACCTGCAACCTTCAAATATACCCCTCACCGAACACGCCATCGGCATCGCGGTGTTCCGTCGCGATCCGGCGGTGTACTGCACCGGCGATGATCCGGTGGTGCGGGTGCAGGTGGGGCGGTTGCGGCGCAAGCTGGCGGCGCATTACGCCAGCAACGGTCAGCAGGACCCGGTGCGCCTGAGCATACCGGCCGGGTGTTATCGCCTGGCTTATCAGCGTTTGCAGCCCAAGGGCATCGCCACCCGCCATCCGGTTCTGCAGATCCAGCCGTTCACCTGCATCACCCGCGATGGCGATGACTTCGCCCGGGGCTTGTGCGAGGAGCTGAGCTGTCGCTTGTTCGAGTCGTTCGAACAGGCGCAGACCGGGGCCAATCATGTGTTGATGAAGGTGCCGCGTAGCAGCGTCAAGACAGCGGATGGCGGACGCGGCGGGCGCTACAGCTATTGCCTGGAGGGCAGTGTGCGGGTCGAGCCAGCGCGGGTGCGGGCGTCGTTGCGCCTGGTGGATGTGGCGCAGGGGCGGATTCGCTGGTCGGCGCAGTTCGATCGCACCCAGCCTTATGGCATCGCCACCCAGGAGGACCTGGCGCAATCGATCTGCCTGTCCCTCACGGGCTACTTTGCCAAAGGGGCGATTGACGAATGAAGGGGGCAACCCTGGGGTTGCCCCGGCGCACAACGGTTACACGGTTTTCCACTGACCGCCTTCATAAAGGCGACCTGCGGTGTTATCGAACGTCAGGTCGATTTCGATCGCCTTGGAGCGTGAGGTACTGAACATGGTGCTGGTCTGCACGTTTTGTTCAAACCATACCAGGATGGTTTCGACGGGGGTCAGTACGGTATTACCGGTGACCACCTGGTCCACCGCCACGTAGATCGGCGTGCTGACCTGGTTGCCATCGATGCCGGTGGACAGCTGGTTGATCCCCGGATGGATCGGCGCGTACTCGTTGACGAAGGTCATGGAAATGTCCGGGCCGCCGGTGATCGCCGGGCTCAGCAGGCCGTGTTCATCGAGTGTCGAAGTCTGCCCAAGGCCGATATTGACGATGTTGGTCGAGACCTTGACCTGCACGTTTTCCTTGAACACGTTGGAGGCGAACAGCTGATACAACGGCGTCCAGCTGAATTCGTTGTTGCTCAGGTAAGCGACATAGGACTGCCAGACCACGTTGTAGTCGGCGGTGCCGACTTTCTTGGCAAAGCACAGCTTGTAGCCAGACTTCTTGAGCAGGGTCAGGTCGCCGGGGGCGATTTCGATGGTGACGGTTTTCTGCGTCGCCGCCAGGGCGGACTTCAAGACCCTGCCATAGTCCGACGCCTTCAGTTGCGTTGCACCCATGATCGATTTGACGGCTTCTTGCACATCATCGTGCAGCTGCTGGCGTTGTTGGCTGACAGCGTTTGATTGGCTCATGGTGTCCCTCTTCCTTGGTGGTGTGTTGGGCATCGATGGCTGGCGGGCGGTCAACCCGGTCCATCCATCGAGGGCTTCACTCTAGGTTCAGGCAGCGCACTGGCTAAGTGTCTTGGCGTTACAGGCGGGTAACGGGGCGGTATCAACCGGGTTGAAACGGCGGGGCGACCCTGGGGCCGCCCCGCCATGGCATCAGGCAGCCTTCACATCGGCCCAGACGAAGTTCCAGCTGGTGCGCCTGCCCTTGGCAATCTCGATCAGCTTGTTCTCATACACCGTGTGATTGACCAGGCCGGCGTAGGTCAGGGTGCGGGCGGCATTGCTCCCGCTGCACTCGCCAGGTACGCCGCCAGATTCGACCATGGCTTTTTCCATGTCGGCTTGCGACGGGGCACTGCTCTGGTTTTTTTCCACTTTGACGAAACTCATGATGTCACCTCTTCCGTGATGGGAAATCGGTGCGGTTGAGGGTCGACAGCGTTCATGCCTGCCGCAACACACCGAAGGCCCTACTGTATTGGCCTGCCGTTCGGCGCAGAAGTGACAAGTGGGGCGGTGAGGTAACAGCACGATCGGGGGGACGTATCAGGGAGGTATCAAGCGGGGCGGTTCAGGCGGGGATTGCTCGCGCAAGGCCTGACGGTCGATGTCAGGTTCTTGTCGCGAGCGAATTTGTGGATCTTGACTACAGGCTGGTAGCGAGTTTTCCACTCGACAACCGACGCTTGTAGGCACTGTCGCGGTTGGCCAGCCACCAGTACAACGGCGACGTGATCGCCAGGCCCACCAACCAGGACAGGTCCGCGCCATTGATGTGCTCGGAAATCGGTCCGACGTACAGCGGTGTGTTCATGAACGGAATCTGCACCAGGATGCCGATCGCGTAGGCCAGCAGCGCCTGCGGGTTGTAGCGCCCGTAGATGCCGCCATCGACGTGGAAGATCGAGTCGATGTCGTACTTGCCCTTGTGGATGGCGTAGAAGTCGATCAGGTTGATCGCCGTCCACGGCACCAGCACCACCAGCAACACCAATACCATGTCGACGAAGTGGCCGATGAAGTCAGCCGAGGCACCGACGGCGGCAAAGCAGCAGGCACCGAGCACGATCACCGAAAGCACGGCGCGGCTCTTGGCGGTGGGGATCCAGCGGTAGGCGAATGTTTGCACCAGGGTGATCAGCGACAGCACGGCGCCATAAAGGTTGAGGGCGTTGTGGCTGATGACGCTGAGCAGGAACAGCACCAGCATCAGCGGGCCGATGGAACCGGTGGCGAGCTTGACCGCGTCCATGGTGTCCATGCCCACGGGCGTGGCCAGTACGGCGACGGCGCCGAAGACAAACGACAGGCTGGAACCGAGCACGGTGCCCAGGTAGGTGGTCCAGAAGGTCGCCGCCACGGGCACGTCGGCCGGCAGGTAGCGCGAGTAGTCGGACACGTAGGGCGCGAAGGCGATTTGCCACAGCGCGGCCAGGGAAACCGTCGCCAGCCAGCCGGAGAGGTTGAAACCGCCGCGGGTGAGGAAGTCGTCAGTCTGCACGTGGGTCAGGATGTAGCCGAAGCCCAGCACGATGCCGATCCCCAGTACCCAGGTGCCGATACGGTTGAGCACATGAATGAAGCGATAGCCGATGATGCCGATGATGCCCGAACCCAGGGCGCCGATGACAATGCCCACGGGCACCGGCACGCTGTCGACCACGCCGTGCAGGGATTTGCCGGCCAGCACGATGTTGGACGCGAAGAAGCCGATGTACATCACGCCGGCGATCAGCACCACCAGCAGCGCACCCAGGGAGCCGAACTGGGCGCGGCTCTGGATCATCTGCGGGATACCCATCTGCGGGCCCTGGGCCGAGTGCAGCGCCATCAGCACGCCGCCGACCAGATGGCCAACGAGGATGGCGACGATGCCCCAGACCAGGTTCAGGTGGAACATCTGCACGCCGAGGGCGCCGGTGACGATGGGCAAGGGGGCGATGTTGCCACCGAACCAGAGGGTGAACAGGTCGCGGGTCTTGCCGTGACGATCTTGCGGCGGCACGTAGCCGATCGTGTGTTTTTCAATGAGCGGGGCGCTCGTTGTTGCAGTGGTTACCATGACGAACTCCAAGGCAAAGTGAGTACGTGGACGTACTTCGGAGAGCGCCGCGCGAACGACGCTTTTCTTGTTGGAGTGATCATGTGCAATGGATCGGGATAGATAAATTAGTAAGTTTGTTGCCTCAAACCTTAAAAAATATATGCCGTGGCTGCGCTCGCCTCCGGTATGTTCAGCCTTGACGCAAAACCCTTGTGGGCGCTGTCGATCCCTTGATCCTGATGTTGTGTTTTCCGGAGGTCCCCATGGCCGCTTACAACTTGCGCCAGCTCAGATATTTCGTCACCACGGCCGACTGCGGCAGCGTGGCCGAGGCGTCGCGCAAGCTCTATATCGCGCAGCCATCGGTGTCGACGGCGATCAAGCACCTGGAAGAGAGTTTTGGCGTGCAACTGTTCATCCGCCATCACGCCCAGGGCGTTTCGCTGACGCCCAGCGGTTCGCGGTTCTACCGCAAGGCCCAGGAGCTGCTGCGGGTGGCCCATGAGTTCGAGCAGAACGCCCTGGCGGACAATGACGTGGTGGCGGGGCAGATTGACATCGGCTGTTTTGAGACCGTGGCGCCGCTGTACCTGCCACGGCTGATCGCCGGTTTCAAGGCACGCTGGCCAGGGGTGGAAATCCGCATTCGCGATGGCGAACAGCAGGAATTGGTGCAGGCGCTGACCGCCGGCAGCATCGACATGGCCATGGTTTTCGAGCACGACCTGGACAGCACGATCGAGACCGTGGCACTGATGCCGCCGCAGCAACCCTACGCGCTGCTTCCCGCGGACCATCGCTTCGCGCAGCAGGCGAAGGTCTCGCTGCACGACCTGGTGCTGGAACCAATGATTTTGCTGGACGTGGTGCCCAGCCGGACCTATTTCGTGAGCATTTTTGAAGAGCGCGGGCTGACGCCGAACATCGTCTTTAGTTCGCCTTCGATCGAGATGGTGCGGGGGATGGTAGGGCGGGGTTTCGGTTTTTCGATCCTGGTGACCAAACCGTTTTCCGAATACACCTATGACGGACAACAAGTGGTGTGCGTGCCGCTGGCCGAAACCGTGACCGGTTCCGGGTTGTCCGCGGCGTGGTTGCGCCGGGCGCAGTTGACCAAACCGGTGCAGCTTTTCGTTGATTACTGTCAGGAAGAACTGGCCCGGCTCTATACCTGAGCATCGGGCCAGCCATCAGTTGCTGATCGCTAACAGCATCCGTTGCAGCATGGCATCGCAGCCGTGCAGTTGGTCCAGGCTGACAAACTCATCGGGTTTATGGCCTTGCTCCATGCTGCCCGGGCCACACACCACCGTCGGGATTCCCGCCGCATCGAACAGGCCGCCCTCGGTGCCGAACGCCACCGTACCGAAATCCCGGGAGCCGGAAAACGCCGCGATCAACTCAGCGGCTTCGCTGCGCGCATCGGTGGCCAGGCCGGGATACGCCGACAACTCACTGAAACGGATCTCGCTCTGTTCACTCACGGCGCGCATGCGCGGCAACAGGTGCTGCTCGGCATAGGCCTGCAGTTCCTGTGCCACCAGGCGCGGGTCGTGTGAGGGCAGGGCGCGAACTTCGAAGTCGAAGCGGCAGTCGGCCGGAACGATGTTCAAGGCCTTGCCGCCACCAATCACGCCGGTCTGCACGGTGGAGAACGGCGGATCGAAGCGCGCGTCATGCTGCTCGGGTGCCTTGAGCCGTTGGCCGATACGCCCCAGTTCACCGATCAGCTCAGCAGCGTATTCGATGGCATTGACCCCGAGCGGAGCGTAGGCCGAATGGCAGGCATGGCCGTGGATGTCACAGCGCATCGCCAGCTTGCCCTTGTGGCCCAGCACCGGCTTGAGTTCGGTGGGTTCTCCAATGATGCACAGCATCGGTTTGACCGGGCGTTGTTCCAGGGCCTTGAGCAGCGATCGCACCCCCAGGCAGCCGACTTCCTCGTCGTAGGACAGGGCGATATGCACCGGCAGGCGCAACGAGGCCTGCACCAGCGAGGGTATCAGGGCGAGCACGCAGGCGATGTAGCCCTTCATGTCCGCCGTGCCGCGACCGTACAACTTGCCCTCGCGTTCGGTGAGCTGGAACGGCGCGACGGTCCACGGCTGGCCGTCGACGGGAACCACGTCGGTGTGCCCCGAGAGCACGATGCCTGGCCGGTCCGTCGGGCCGATCGTGGCGAACAGATTGGCTTTGCTGCGCTCCTGGTTGTAGACCAGTTGGCACGGCACATCGAAGCCTGCGAGATAGTCGCGGACAAACTCGATCAGCTGCAGGTTGGACTCGCGGCTGGTGGTGTCGAACGCCACCAGGCTTTCGAGCAGATCGCGGCTGGCGCTCATCGATCGTCTCCGGCGACGCCGTAGCCCGGGGAGCGGTCGGGCGCCAGGGCGCGGTCGATGTAGTCCTGGACTTGCGGGCGGTAGGCCTGCCAGAGCTTTTGCAGCTGACCAATCGGGTCTTCATCCGCCCAGTCGACCCGCAGGTTGACGATCGGCCAGGTCAGTTCCCCGACCACCATCACGGCGGCCGAATGCACCGGCCCGGCTTCGCCACCGGCCGCCATGCCGCCTTGCATCGCCGCGAGCAAACGGTCGGCCAGTTGGCCTTCGGCCTGTTCGAAGGCGCGGACCATGGCCTCGATCACCCCGGGGGCGGCGAGCATGTTGCCGGCCGCCACGCATTGCTCGCCGGACACGGCATTGTGGTTGCCCAGGGTTTGCGCGCCGCTGAAATGCGCGGTGCGGCCAAGGTGGTCAATGGCGGTGATCTGCCGGTACTGGCTGTAGCCATTGCGGGTCAGTACCTTGTCCAGGGCCTCGGCGGGTGCCAGGCCCTGCTCCATCAGGGCGAGGGTTTCCGGGCCCAGGGAGGGCAGGGTGATGTTCTGCGTGGAGACGGCGCCCACACCGGGCAACAACCAGGGGCAGCGGGCGCCCACGGCGATGCTCGAGGAGCTGATGGCGATGCCGAACTGGCCGGTGTCGGGGCAGCGGGCGGCGATGGAAAAGGTCATGGGGCGGGTCCTTGTCTAGCCTGGGGGGAAGTGGTGTTCTTGCGGGCGCTTTCGCGAGCAAGCTCGCTCCTACTCCGGGATCACGGCAATCACATCGATCTCCATCAGCCACTGCGGCTGACCCAATGCCGTGACCACCAGCCCGGTGGATATCGGGAACACGCCTTTGAGCCACTTGCCCACTTCCTGGTACACCGGCTCGCGGTAGCGCGGGTCGATCAGATAGGTGGTGGTCTTGACGATGTGGCTCAGGTCGCTGCCGGCTTCTTCCAGCAATTGCTTGACGTTGCGCATGGCTTGCTCGGTCTGCGCCCGCGGATCGCCGAGGCCAACCAGGTTGCCTTCAAAATCGGTGCCGACCTGACCGCGCACATACACGGTGTTACCGGCACGGACGGCCTGGCACAGGTCGTTGTCCAGGCTCTGGTTCGGGTAGGTTTCCTTGGTGTTGAACATGCGGATGCGAGTGTGAGTAGGCGTGGTCATTTGAAACTCCTGAAGTATGGGGGGCCGGCGCGGTTCACGCGCCGAGCGGTTATCAAGCGCTGACAGTGGTCTTGTGATCGGCCGGGGAGGTTTGCGCCTCACGTTGAGCGGCATCGCGGTACTCGAGGTAGGTCCGCTGGATGGCAATGTGATCGGCCACGTACTTGGCGTCGTGCCACACGCCCCAGATGAACGACGAACCGCGACGGGACTGCCACGGCAGGCCGAGGAAATACACGCCAGCCTCGCTGGACACACCGCGCTGATGCCGGGGCTTGCCGTTGTCGTCGAAGGCGTCGACCTGCAGCCAGCTGTAGTCCACGGCAAAACCGGTGGCCCAGATGATCGACGTCACGCCGGCCTTGGCCAGGTCGAGCTCGAGGATCGGGTTAGTGACACAGTCCGGCTCCGGGAAGGTATGGCGCGCTTCGGGTTCTTCCGGCAGGTCCAGGCCATTGCGTTCGATGTAGGCATCGGCGGCATCGAGCAAGGCCAGGTAGTTTTCATCGCCCCGGGCCAGGTTTTCCGCCAGGTTCGGCTGGAAGGTCGCCACGCTGCCATTGAACGCTTGGGTCAGGCCGACCAACACCATGCCGGCATGCGCCAGGCCACGGAAGTCCACGGTGCGGCCACCCTGGGCACCACTGACGGCGATGGTCACGTGTTCGCGGCCGGGTTTCATGGCGGCCTGGTCCCACTCGCCCAGCACCCCCAGCCACCAGCAGAAATCACGGTTGCGATAGGCGCGAGGCGGGCGATCGTGAGCACCCACCGACAAGTAGACCTGCTTGCCGGAGCGCTGCAATTCATCGGCGATCTGCACCCCCGACGAACCCGCACCTACCACCAGCACCGCGCCTTCGGGCAATTGTCCTGGATTGCGGTAGTCGGCCGAGTGGATCTGCAGCAATTGCGCATCTTGGGGGGCGATCGGCGGGATCACTGGACGCTGGAAGGGCCCCGTGGCAGCTACCACGCGACTGGCCTCGATCACGCCTTGGGAGGTCTCGATGGTGAAGCCCGGGCGACCGACGTTGCGTTCGACCTTCTTCACCTCGACGCCGGTGCGAATCGGCGCCTTGAACTTGCGGGCATAAGCTTCGAAGTAATCGGCCACGCGCTCCTTGGGGGCAAAACCATCGGGGCTGATATCGTCGAATTCCAGGCCCGGAAAACGGTCGTGCCAGGCCGGACCATTGGCCACCAGCGAATCCCAGCGGCCGGTGCGCCAGCGCTCGGCGATACGGTTGCGCTCCAGCACCAGGTGCGGCACGCCGAGCTTGCTCAGGTGTTCACTCATGGCGACGCCGGCCTGGCCGGCGCCGACAATCAAGGTATCTATTATTGTTTTTTCAATGGTCATCTCTTTGCCCTTCGAAGTTGGTTAACGGTCGGTGTCGACCTGCCATTTCCTGGGCTCAAGACTAGGGATCAGCCTGATATCGGTAAAATATTATTAAGCTGGGATTTGAGTATAAATAATTGATGCAGAGGCTTCGACCGGGCGGATGGGAGGGGAGGGCGCAGCCCGGTCGGAGAAGAAAATCATCGACTTATGCCCGGCAAAACGTCCGTATCCCGTGGATTCTTGTAGGGCATTTCTGGAAATGAGTACGAAATTTCCCAAAGTTGCTGGGAGGGGTGGAATGTGCGAGTGAGATAGTTCAATGTCGTTGTAGGAGAACAGACATAGTTCCCGTGCGTATGTTGCTTTACTCATTTTGATATGGAATTCACAGGCTGTAGCGGAGCAACTTTATATTCTGTTGGCTAGAGTTTTGAGTTCCTGTCGCTACAGGTTTTAGCGATGGCAGTGGCTGTCGCAAAAAAATCGGGAGGTGTTATGTCTTCAAGCAGTTTTCAAAACGAAGTACCGAAGGCCCGGGTCAATATTAAGCTTGACCTGCATACCGGCGGTGCGCAGAAAAAAGTCGAGTTACCCCTGAAGCTGATGGTGATGGGCGACTACAGCAATGGCCAGGAGCAGCGTCCCTTATTCGCTCGCAGCAAGGTTTCCATCAATAAAAACAACTTCGATAGCGTATTGGCGGAGTTTTCGCCGGTCTTGAAAGTGGCCGTGGAAAATACCTTGGTCGATGATGGCGGCGATACCTCCGTCGAGCTGAATTTCCAGTGCATGAAGGACTTCGAGCCGGAGCAGGTGGCACGGCAAATTCCGCACCTGCGTGCGTTGCTGGCCATGCGCAACCTGTTGCGCGACCTCAAGTCGAACTTGCTGGACAATGCCACTTTTCGTCATGAACTGGAACGCATTCTCAAGGACGATGCGCTGAGTGACGAACTGCGCGCTGAATTGGCCGCGTTGGCGCCGCAAGAAAATCGTTAACCCACTTCGGTTCGTTTAAAGGGAAGTTACCTTCATGTCCATCGAAAGTTCTAACGTGCAATCGCGCGGCGCTACAGTGTTGTCCGAAGAAAATAGAGGTGTATATGGCGCACTGTTCGGCAAGATCAATCTCAGCCCGGTCGACACACTAAGTAGTATCGAAGTGTTTCAGAATACCGAGGCACTGTCCGAAGTGTCGGCCGATGAGCGAGTGACGGCGGCAGTCAGTGTGTTTCTCAAGCTACTCGGGCAGTCTTCGCAGAAAGTCGAGCGCCTGGATAAAGTCCTGCTTGATGATCACATTGCCTCACTGGATGCGCAAATCAGCCGGCAACTCGATGCCGTGATGCATCACCCGGATTTCCAGCGCGTCGAGTCAACCTGGCGCGGGGTCAAATCCCTGGTCGACCAGACCGATTTTCGCCAGAACGTGCGCATCGAATTGCTGGATATCAGCAAGGATCATCTGGTCCAGGACTTCGACGATGCACCGGAAATCGCTCAAAGCGGCCTCTACGTGCATACCTATACCCAGGAGTACGACACACCGGGCGGCGAGCCGATTGCCGCGGCTATTTCCAACTACGAGTTCGATCGCAGCCCGCAGGACATCGCCCTGCTGCGCAACATTTCCAAAGTCGCCGCGGCCGCGCACATGCCGTTCATCGGCACCGTTGGCCCGGCCTTCTTCGGCAAGCGCTCGATGGAAGAAGTGGCCGCCATCAAGGACATCGGCAACTACTTTGACCGTGCCGAATACCTGAAATGGAAGGCGTTCCGCGACAGTGACGACGCCCGCTACATCGGCCTGGTCATGCCCCGAGTCCTCGGGCGCCTGCCTTATGGCCCGGACACTGTCCCGGTGCGCAGCTTCAACTACATCGAGAGCGTCAAGGGCCCCGACCACGACAAGTACCTGTGGACCAGCGCCTCGTTCGCCTTCGCCGCCAACATGGTCAAGAGCTTCATCGCCAACGGCTGGTGCGTGCAGATCCGCGGGCCGCAGTCGGGCGGCGCGGTCACTGAATTGCCGATCCACCTGTACGACCTTGGCACCGGCAACCAGGTGAAGATCCCTTCGGAAGTCATGATCCCGGAGACCCGCGAATTCGAATTCGCCGACCTCGGTTTCATCCCGCTGTCGTATTACAAGAACCGTGACTACGCGTGCTTCTTCTCGGCCAACTCAACCCAGAAAGCGGCCCTGTATGACACCGCCGATGCGACCGCCAACAGTCGGATCAATTCGCGCTTGCCCTACATTTTCCTGCTGTCGCGCATTGCCCATTACCTCAAGCTGATCCAGCGCGAAAACATCGGCACCACCAAGGACCGGCGGTTGCTGGAACTGGAACTGAACAAGTGGATCGGCGGGCTGGTGACCGAAATGACCGACCCGGGCGACGACTTGCAGGCCTCGCATCCGCTACGTGACGCCAAGGTGACCGTGGAAGACATCGAAGACAACCCGGGCTTCTTCCGCGTCAAGCTGTATGCGGTGCCGCACTTCCAGGTCGAAGGCATGGACGTCAATCTGTCGCTGGTGTCGCAGATGCCCAAGCGTAAGGCCGATAATATTCGCGGGGAATCCAGGTCTTGAAAATCGACCGTCCCGTATGGTCTGCGGGGGCACTGCTGTGCCCCCAGCAGTTCCAGCAACAGGCTCGCTGGGAAGCCTGGTCCAACGAACGTCTGGCGCATTTGTCATTGGTGCATCCGTGGGGTGTCCAGGCGGTGGCGTTTGACCTGGAGACTTTGCGATTGGGCAAGCTCAAGGCCACCCGATTGTGCCTGCGCATGCCCGATGGCACCTTGATCGATACCGATCAGGTGGATCGTCTGCCTTCTGCTCTGGAATTGACTCATCTGCTTTCCAGTGAAGTTCAGGACGCTACGGTGCTATTGGCCTTGCCGCTGGAACAGGCCAATGGCAACAACTGCCTGCTTGATACCACCAAGTCCGAGCGACCGACGCGTTATCGTCAGGACTGGCGCAACGTGCAGGATTTGTACGATGGCGAGGCGCAACAGATCGGCGTGCTCGAACACGTGCTGAGCCTGCGTTTTGCTCACGACGATAACGACGATAACGCCGATTACCTGACCTGCCCGATCGCGCGCCTGATGCGGGACGGGCAGGGCGCGTGGGGCCTTGACAGCGCTTATGTGCCGCCATCGCTCGACTTCGCGGCTCACCCGGGATTGCTGGCTCAGCTGGATAATCTGCTGATCCAGTTGGCCGCCAAACGTCAACGGCTGATGGGCATGCGTCGTGAAAGTAACCAGCGCATGGCCGATTTTGCCGTGGCCGATGTGTCACTGTTCTGGCTGCTCAACGCCTTGAACACCTACCAGCCGATTCTGGTTGATCTCAAGACCCACCCGGCACGGCATCCCGAGCAGGTCTATCGGGAGCTGGCGAAGTTGGCCGGCAGCCTGCTGACCTTTTCCCTGGAACACGATATCGAGCAGATTCCGCCTTACCGGCATGAGCATCTGGAAAACGTTTTCCCCCCACTGTTGCGGCTGATTTCCACCTTGCTGGAGGCCAGCCTGCCTTCGCGTGTCATCGCCCTGGAGCTTGCGGAGGACGGCGCCAACCGGTGGAAGGTCAGCCTCAATGATCCACGTCTGCGTGAGCATGAAGGTGCTGATTTCTATCTGTCGGTGCGTTGCCGCTTGCCGGCAGCACAGGTGCAGAGCCAGTTCCCGCGCTTGTGCAAGATCGGTACGCCGGATGAAGTCGATCACCTGATCAACGCCGCGCTCGACGGTGTGCCGTTGCAGTCACTCAGCCATGTCCCGGCTGCCATTCCGCTGCGACTGGAGAACCAGTATTTCGCCCTCGATCTCGACCATGCCAAGGGGCAGGCGGTGTTGGCTGCAGGGGTTTGCGCCTTCTACGTCCCGAGCACGCTGGCCGAGGTGAAACTTGAACTGTTTGCGGTGTTGCGCACATGAACCTGAAAGCCTCAAGAAAACCAGCCGCACTGGCGGTGGATATCGACGCGTTGCTGCAGGACAGCTACCTGCTGGTGGTGGAACTGTGCCAGGGGGCATCGGCGCACGATGGCCAAACCCTGAAGGACCATTGCGTAAAGCAGGTCGAACATGTTCGCCAGATGCTCGAGCACGCCGGCCTGAGCCCGCGCAGCATTGATCACATCAGCCATGCCCAGTGCGCCTTGCTTGATGAAACCGTACTGCGTGTCGATAAGCAGGCTCGCGATGCCTGGACGAAAGAGCCCTTGCAAGCGAAGTTCTTCAGTCGCCACCAGGCGGGCGAGTTCCTGTATGAAGACATGCGCGAAGTCTTGCGCGAGCCCGTCCCGGATCCATTGGTGCTGACGGCGTTCCATCGGGTACTGATGCTGGGCTTCCAGGGGCGCTACCGCGATGCCGACGACCCTGAGCGCGAACAGTTGCTGAGCGCGTTCCATGCGCAGGTCGCACCTTTGGCGCTCAGCCAGACGCCGGCGACAAAAGTGAAGACCGGACAGGGACTGCGTATCGCGCTGTGGCCGCGCTCGCCACTGGCTCATGGTCTGCTTGTGGGTTTGCTTTTTGTCGGCCTGTGGTGGGGGCTTGACCAACTGTTGGCCAATCTCCTCAACTCGGTTTTGCCCGGTGAGGTCTGAGGTGAGGCCGATGACGCTGGCGCAGATGCGTGGTCTCTGGTTGTGGGCGGGCGCGCTGTCACTGGCGTTGCTGATAGTCGTTCCATTGGCCTGGGGCCTGCGGGCAGTGGCTGTGCTGGTGGTTGTGTGCGTCACGGTCCTGGCCTGGAATCGGCTCGGGCGACGTGCAACGTCAATGTGCGCATCATTGACCCTGGCCGAGAATACATCGCTGCCCCCGGCAGCCTATCGTCATCCGGTGGTGCTGGTCTGTGGCGATGGCCTGACGGGGTTGTTCGGTGATACTCCCGTGGAACAACTGGCATTGCGCACAACCCGCCAGGGTTGCTATGTGCGGGTCCCCGAGCTTGAGCAGTTGCCTGCGATCACCGCCAGCCTGGTGACGCTGCGCCCTGAGTGGACTGGGCAGCTCAGCGTCATGTTCATCGTCAATCCGGGCCAACACGTCGACAGCGCCGTGTTGGCTGGAAATGTGCGTGCATTGCGCTATCAGCTCGGCATCGTTCGAAAGGGCGACGTTGCGCTGCCGCTACTGTTGACCAGCTATGTGCAAGCCTCGACCGCAGAAGGCCCCTGGTTCAGTTGGGAGGCCGGTGAAGTCAGCCCCAGGGTGCGCGAGGCAGGAACCTGCACCAGCCTGGGCGACTGGCAAAGGCAGTCTTCAGACAGCGCAACGCGCTCAGCCCGGGTGCATACCAGCGTGAAGCTGAACAGTGTCGTGGCATGGCTGGACAACGCGGTAATGCCCCACCTGGCCCCCCGTGATGTGCGCGATCCCGACAGCCTGCCGAGGGTCTGTGCCATCACCTTCGTACCGGCGCTAGCGCATTCAGTCGCGGGCAACCTGTGGCAGCAATGGCTGCGCAACAAGGTTGCACTGCATGACGTCAGGCTGGCGCAGCCAGGGCAGGGCACGTCAATGCCATTCCCCGATCCCTTGTTGGCGCTGATGCCCACGCAGACTCAACGCGCCCCATTGCGCCGCGCGAGCGTCATCGCGTTGTGGATGTTCGCCATTGCCGGGACAACGGCCCTGGCCAGCTCGGCCTGGCAGAACACCCTGCTGGTCCGCCAGGTCAGTGACGACCTGCGTCGTTACCACGCCATTCCCGTGTCAGGACAACCCGATCGGCCTGAATTCATCCTGCGCGAGCAGGCACTTACGGTGCTGCGCGAGGATGCCCTGCGCCTGGACAGCTACTACCGACACGGCGCTCCCCTGTCGCTGGGACTGGGTCTTTACAGGGGTGAGCGATTGCGCATCAGGCTGCAGTCGACGATTGCCGGTCACCGTCATCCGTCGCTGGTCCCAAGGCTTGCGGGCAATCCAAAGCCGGTGCGCCTGGACAGCCTGTCGCTGTTCAGTACCGGCAGCGCCCAACTCAAGCCTGGCTCGACCAAGGTACTGATCAATGCCCTGGTCGACATCAGGGCCCAGCCTGGCTGGCTCATCGTGATCAGTGGCCATACCGATGCCACTGGCAGCGCCGAGCAAAACCTGCAGTTGTCCCGGGCCCGGGCGGCCGCCGTGCACGACTGGATGCAGCGCATGGGCGGTATCCCCGCCAGTTGTTTTGCGGTGCAGGGCTTCGGTGCCAGCCAGCCCATCGCCAGCAATGACAACGAGGCCGGACGCAGCGCCAATCGCCGAGTCGATATTCGTCTGGTACCGGAGCCGGGAGCCTGCGTGTTCCCCGCTACGGGGCCGGATTTGCAACCCCCTGTCGCATAACGCGGCATTCATGTTCAGAGAGAAGGAGCTTCACATGGCAATTCCCGTTTACCTGTGGCTGAAAAATGACGGCGGCGCCGACATCAAGGGTTCGGTGGATGTTCAAGGGCGTGAGGGCAGCATCGAAGTGCTGGCCCAGGATCATGGCCTGACCATTCCTACTGACAACAACACCGGCAAGCTGACAGGCACACGGATTCACACTCCGTTCATGTTCACCAAGGAAATCGATGCCGCCAGCGTCTATCTGCTCAAGGGCGCATCCCTGGGTCAGACCTTCAAGAGCGCCGAGTTCAAGTGGTATCGCATCAATGACGCAGGCCAGGAGGTCGTTTACTACACCGTTCTGCTCGAGAACGTAAAGGTCGTAAGCGTCGTGACGAAAAGGCGATGCCCTGGGGCGCGCTGAGCAGGACTACCTGGGCCTGCAGTGCGTCGATTCGTTCATTCATAAGGGCCCACTGCGCCTGCACATGGGCGGGATCAGCGTGGGCTGCCTGGGCGTCGGTGGACATGCCTTGCAGTTGCTCGCCAGCCTGTTGCAAGCGGCCCAGTGCGGCCTGCATGTCCAGCACCTGGCCCTGGGCTTTGGGCTGCACATCGGCGCTGATAAACACGCCCTTGCCGCCACGTATAGCGCCATGCCCATCGGTCCTCAGCTCAAACCCTTCCCCCCGCTTCTGCTTCTGCGCATCCACCAGATGCCCCAGATTCAGCTGGCTCTTGCCACTGTGCTCGGTGCTGAGCTTGACGTGCTCTTCCCCACGGTTGTCCTCCATGCGCAGCTTGTTGTTCGCCGGGGTGCGCAGCACGTTGCGTTTGTAGTTGCGCAGGGTCACGTGGTCCGGATGGTCACTGTCGTGCAGGGCGTGGGCGATGTAGGGGCGGTCGGGGTCGCCTTGTTCGAAGGCGATGGCCACTTCGGTGCCGCAGATCAGCGGCAGGTGCAGGCCATGGGTGTCGCCGGCGTAGAGGCGCGCCTGGCGGAGCCACATGCTTTCCTGGCCAAGCTTCCAGGGGTCGCGATCGAACAGGAAGTTGACCTTGTAGCGGCCTTCGAGGTCGATTTCGGCGTAGGGATCGTTGGCTTTGCCGCTGGTGACGCGGGCCGGCAGGGTGCCGGCGATGATCGGTTTGGGCGGGACCGGCGGGCGGAAGCAGACCATTTCCGCGTAGGGGATGGCCTCGAAGTGCACTTCGATGCTGCGGTCGCGGGCGGCGCGGGTGTGCAGGCCGGTGATCACCGCGCCGGGGGTAAAGGCCTGGGGCGCGCCGGCGATTTTCAGCACCTGGCCCGGCGCCAGGGTGGCGCTGCTGCTGGCACCGCGCAGGTGGGTCTGGTCGTTGAGGTAGCGTTCGTGGCGCAGGCGGGCGTAGAAAAAACCGCTTTCGCTTTGCAGGTCTTCGTCCTGATCGAGGCGATCGCCGAGCACGCGGTAGGGTTCGGCGTAGTGGTAGGCCTCGCCGTAGGTGGTGGTCGTGGTGCCGCGGGTCTGGTCGACTTCGCCATCGAGCCGGGCCCGGGCGTCGCGGTGGTGATAGGCACGGAAATTTATGGATTTTTCCACCACCTGATGACGGGTCTGCAGATCCCAAACACCGTCCTCGCCGCTGGCGAAGCCGGCCGGTGCACGCAACGGCAGCTTTACGCCGAACTGGTAGTGGCGCTGGTCGTCGTGGAACTCGACGACGTCGATCTGCAGGCGGTCATCGTGGCTGAAGCAGTACCAGATGCCGACCTCGGCCAGCAGCCGTTCGATGAACGCCAGGTCGCTTTCGCCGTATTGCATGACCTGCTCGCGACGGGGGTATTCGCGCACCAGCTGGAACAGGAAATGCTGGCCGAGAAAGTCATGGCGGCTGCGCAGGATGTGCTCGACGATCTCCGGCACCGACTGATGCTGGTACAGGCGGTACTGGCGGCCACGTGCGAGCAGCGCCAGGCGCGGTTGCAGGGTGATTTCGTAGCGGGCTTCGTCGCGGGAGCTGGACAGGCGCTGGAAGCGGTTGACCATGCCGTACAGGCTGCGCAACGGCTTGTACTCGGGCGCTGGCAGGCCTGGGTAAGGTGGCTTGGGCGGCAGGGGGTACAGGCTGAAACTGGCGTCCTTGTTGAGCATCTGCTCGGCGCTGAGGTCCTGCTCGGTGCAGGTGAATTCGATACGGTAGGTGAAGGGTTGGCTCAGGTGTTCTTCGCCCTCGAACGCCAGGACGTCGAAGACGGCGTCGAACCAGCGGATGGCGAATTTGTGGCGGGTGTGGTTGAAGAAGATGCGTGGCTGGGTGCTCATGTTCGAGCCTCCTTGGCGACGCTTGGCATCGATTCCTGTGTGTCGATGAACTGCAGCGTGATGCCTTCATCGTCGCTGTAACCCAGGGTCACCCCCAGGGCTTGCCGATGGGTCGCCTGGCGCTGCAGCAGTTGCTGGCTGAGCACCGGCAGGATCTGTTGGTTGAGCAGGCTGTCGATGTTGCGCGCGCCGGTATCGGGCAGCAGGCAGGCGGCAACCAGGGCCTGGTTGAGTGCGTTGTCGATCTGGCAGGTCAGGCCGTAGTGGCGTTGCAGGCGCGTAGCGACCCGGGCGAGTTTTTGCGCGACGATGCGCTGCAGTGCGTCGACTTGCAGCGGGCGGTAGATCAGGGTCTGGAAGCGGGCGAGCAAGGCCGGCTGGAAGTGTTCGCGCAACAGTGGCCGCAACAGCTCCTGCAGGGTGCTGTCCGCTGCTTCAGGATGTTCATGCAGGCAGGCTTGCAGTTCATCGCTGCCCAGGTTCGAGGTCATGAGAATGACGGTGTTGCGAAAATCGATTTCGCGCCCCTCGCCATCGCGCATGAAGCCGCGATCGAAGACCTGGTAGAACAGATTGAGTACGTCGCGGTGAGCCTTTTCCACTTCGTCGAGCAATACGACGCTGTAGGGGCGTCGGCGTACCGCTTCGGTGAGCACGCCACCCTGGCCGTAACCGACATAGCCCGGTGGCGAACCTTTGAGCTGGCTGACGGTATGGGCTTCCTGGTACTCGGAGAGATTGAGGGTAATCAGCGACTGCCCACCACCGAACAGGCAGTCGGCCAGCGCCAGGGCGGTTTCCGTCTTGCCGACGCCGCTGGTACCGACCAGCAGGAACACACCCAACGGTGCCTGCTCCTCGGTCAGGCCGGTTTTGGCCGCGCGCAGGCGCTGGGCCAGTGCTCCCAGGGCATGATCCTGGCCGACGACACGATCACTCAACTGCCGCTCCAGTGCCAACAGGCTGGCCTGCTCGTCCTTGAGCAGACTGCCCAGCGGCACGCCGGTCCAGTCGGCAATCACTTCAGCCACACTGCGCGGGTTGAGCAGCGGACAGCACCTGCAACTGGCGGCGCAGGAGAACCTGATGCTCAACGCCGGCGGCCAGGCTGATCTCAGCGTGGTCAAGCGCTTGTTCATGGGTGTGGGCCAGGGATTGAGCCTGTTCGTGCGCAAGCTGGGGATCAAGCTGTTTGCCAACCACGGGCCGATCTCCGTGCAGGCGCAGAACGGCACCCTGGAACTGCTGGCTCGCCTCGGGTTGTCGATTACCAGCACCGAAGACGAAATCCATATCACCGCGAAAAAGAAAATCGCCCTCAACGGCGGCGGCAGCTACCTCAACCTGGATGCGGGCGGCATCGAATCGGGTACGGCGGGCGACCACAAGGTCAAGGCTGCGAGTCACGAGTTCAACCTGGCCGCCAGCGAGCCCTTTCCTCTGCCTGAACTGCCCGGCTCAGTGTGCAAGGACTGCCTGAAAAGAGCCCAGGCCGCAGCGCAGGGCTTCGTGCTCAGGGAGACTCAAGCATGACGATCACTCAACCCGGTTCCTGGATCGGTTTGCTGGAGGCCTCGTGCGCGAAAGCGTCAATCACCTGCCTGGACATCATCATCGACCAGGCAGGCAGCAATGCCCCATTGCTTCCAAGTGTGGTCAGTGTGCAGCCATCACTGACCTGGTACTCGTTGTTCACCGGGCTGCCGGAAGCCGGGGCCGAAGAACTGGCTCCGTTGCTGGTGCGCGTTGACCTGGCGCAGCCGCTGCAGCGGCAGTGGCTCAAGGGGTTGATGCATGACTTGCAGGGGCGCTCGCAACTGCTGGCGCTCGCTTCCCATTGGCCTTTCCAGGCCTTGGCCGAGCACCTGGGGCGCTGTCTTGAAGCACGCAATGGCGGCTATCCGGGGTTGCTGCGCTATCACGATCCGCGTCTGTTCCCGCTGCTGTTCAGTCATGTGTTGCAAGCCGATCAGCAACAGCCGTGGCTGCGTCCAGCGGTGTTCTGGAGCTGGCTCGATCGCGATGGTATTCCCCAGCACTTTCCAGGGGCTCCCGATACGCCCGAAAGCGTCGCCATGTTGAGTCCCATCGAGCTGAGCGACAGCCAGGTAGACACCCTCGGTTGTGCCAGTGATGCCACGTTGGCCATGAACAACCTGCGTCATGCACTGCCTTGCGAGCGGAGCGCCGAACAGCATTTTCAAGCCTGCTACGGCGCCATGCTCGAAGCCACTCAGGCTGGATTGCTGCTGATGCCCGAACGCGAAGCTTTCACCCTCGACAAGTTGCGCAACGCCTGAGTGCCTCGACCCCGCAAAGACAGGAGCCGAATTTCATGCCCATACCTGCAGTAAACAACGTAATCGTTGCCATGCTCATCGATCTGACTGCCTCCGTATTCGCGCAGGACATCCAGGCCGGCACCCTTGAGGCCATCAACCACACCCACTGGGCCATCAATCATTTCAGTGTCGATGGCCGTTCGGGGATCGACATTATCGGACCTTACCAGGGTGGCGGGGGAGGTTGCTGCTATATAGCCCCGCAACGCTGGCAACCGGGGATGACGGTGCGTGTGGATTGGGAGACGGGGGTGGCATATCCCGATGGCTTCCCCGGCTTTGCGGATGAGATCAAGTACGAGGTCTGGGCGGAAGAAATAAGAGCTCAAAAGCGCCAACACAGCAAAGTCGTACCAGTCCCTGCCCGGATCGGCACATGGGTTGATGAGTGCCATGGCCGACACCCTGGCCAAGTACGAGCCGAGGGCGGCCACGATTGGCATCGAGTTGTTGCCCCAGACCCGACCGGGGCATCTGGAGTACAGCCTCGAGGTGCAACTCAAAGGGGGGCGGCGAGTGACCTTCGGCACCACCCTGGCGCCGGGCGGCAATGTCCTGGTGCGTCACTTGAAGCGCCAGCACTACCTGTCGATGTCGGGACTTGTTTAATCAAAGGAATGCGCGATGACAGCGTTGTTTGAAATGCGAATCAGGCTCGGCGGCGATCCAGGGACCTTCAGTGAGTTCAAGGCGCTGCGCGAAGAACTGGCCAGACTGAGTCATCCGGCCTGCCCGGATGTGGATTGGACCAAGGTGGAGCAGTTGTGCCTGGCGTTGTTCCAGCACAACGGTGCGGAGTTGCAAACGGCCGCGGCGTTCGCGCTGGCCCGTAGTCACCGTCATGGCCTGGAGGGCATGGCTCAGGGGATCGCGCTAATCGAGGCGCTGGTCTGCGAATGGCCGACCCTGTGGCCCGCCATGGAGCCGGCGCGCCTGGACATCCTGGCCTGGCTGTTCGCGCGCCTGCAGCCCCTGTTGCGTAGCCTGGAGCTGCAACACTGGAGTCTGCCTGCCATTGCCCAATTGGGCGCTGGGCTGGAGCGGCTGCATGCACGACTGGGTCAAGAGGGGCAGCCCCCGCCGGGCTCATTGCAAGCCCTGCGCCAGCAAGTCGATAGCCTGCTGCAGCGACTGGCGCAGAGGAGCCACGCCCAGAGCCACGGGCAAACCAACGGGCTGTTTGACGCGGTGGCGCTGTCGACGAGACTGCCGCAACCGCCCCCAGTGATGCCGGTGGTGATCCTGCCGACGCCGCCGATGCCTGTGGTGCTGGCGGACGGTCAGCAGAAAAAGAGGCATCATGTTGTCCTTGGCTGTTCGCGGCCGCCGCGACAATTACCTTGGCTGCGGGTGTCTTTTGGACGACCTGGCTGGCGAACCCGGACAAGGAGGGCGTTAAACGCCTCACCCATGTCTTTCAGACGCCACCCGTGGTGCCCGAGCCCGTGCGTCTGGACAGCCTGTCCCTGTTCGCTCCCGGCAGCGCCGAACTCAAGTCCGGCTCGACCAAAGTCCTTATCAGCGCCCTGGTCGACATCAAGGCACAACCTGACTGGTTGATCGTCATCGCCGGGCACAGCGATGCCAAGGGCAATGCCGAGCAGAACCTGCAGCTGTCCCACGCTCGCGCCTCGGCCGTGCGCGGCTGGATGCAGCGAATGGGCGATATCCCCGACAGTTGCTTCGCGGTCCAGGGTTTTGCCGACAGCCAGCCTATCGCCAGCAACGACAGCGAAGCCGGCCGCGCGGCCAACCGTCGTGTCGATATCCATCTGGTGCCTCAAGCAGGCGCCTGTGGGAAACCGAGCGAGCGGGCGGCGTCATAGCAACCATTCATTTGCTCGATACCCATCATTAAAGAATGCAAGTTCTGTTTTTCCGCCAAGGGAGGAAGATAGCGCCATACCGATCTCGCCATTGAAGGAATAAGCGCGATGAGAATCTCGACCCTGCTGGCCTTTGTCGCCGTGTTCAGTGCTGGCGTGGCGGCCACCGCACCGGCGGTTGCCGCTGATGCGGCCTGCCGCTTCCTGCCGATTGCCGACAGCGCTGTGCCTTTGCAACACACGCAGAAGGTGGCGGTGCTCTTCAGCGAGAATACCCTCAACACGCAGCAATATCTCGAGCGCTATCACGCCGTGGCGGTGAAGGGGGCGCAGAACCCCGGGCTGGACTCACGGATCAGCCAGGCGTTCGTCGACAGCTCCGATCCGCAGCGGGCGATTGGCTGGCTGATGACGTCGTTGCAGAAGGAGTTCGCGGCGGTGACTGTCTACGACAACCTCGATGCGGCGCTGCAGGCTCATCCGGACGTGGTGGTGATGCTCGACACCTACAGTCGCCTGGTGTCCAAACGCAATGATCAGGTTGAGGCGCGGTTCATGGCCAGGTTCTACGATTCGAACCTGCAATACATCGGCCAGGCGCAAGGTTCACGTGCCGAGCAGATGCCCTCGGTGTGGGTACATGGCAAGGCGGCGCCGCAGATTGCCGCGCAGATCAACCAGCAAACCGTGTTGCAAGTGAACGCGTTAAAACAGTTCGATGCGTCGCTGAAGACGCTGGTAACGGCCGGTCGAGTCGATCACGTTGCGAGCAACTGATCCACTACCAGCCTTTCACACCGCTCATATCCGGCAGCTTGTGCGCAATGCCCTTGTGGCAGTCGATGCAGGTGGCCTCGCCGTTGGCCAGTGAGGTCGAATGCATGGCTGCCGCCCGTTTGCCCTGGCGGGTAAAGTCCATGAACTCGAAGTTGTGGCAGTTGCGGCATTCGCGTGAGTCGTTGGCCTTGAGCCTGGCCCATTCGTGTTCTGCCAGTTCACGGCGCAAGTTGAGGAATTTGTCGCGGGTGTCGATGGTGCCGAACAGCTTGCCCCAGACTTCCTTCGAGGCCTGCATCTTGCGCGCGATCTTGTGGGTCCATTCATGGGGCACGTGACAGTCCGGACAGCTGGCGCGCACGCCGGACCGGTTGGTGTAGTGGATGGTGTCCTGCAGTTCGACAAACACGTTGTCGCGCATCTCGTGGCAGGAAATGCAGAACTTTTCGGTGTTCGTCAGCTCCAGTGCGGTGTTGAAACCGCCCCAGAAAATGATCCCGGCGATAAAGCCGCCCAGCGTCAGAAACCCCAGGCTGAAATAAACGCTCGGCCGACAGAGGATGCCCCAGTAGTCCTTAAGCAGGGCGAACAGTGCTTTCATGGCGCCTCCTCAACGTTTCTGCGCGGCGTTGGCGTCGTCTTGCAGGATCTTGTCGATGGTCTCGAAGCTGTTGCCCACCAGCGGCAGCACATCTTTTTGCGGCACATGGCACTGGTTGCAGAAATAGCGACGTGGTGAGACCGCCGCCAGCGCCTGGCCGTCGCGGTCCATGTAGTGGGTGATGCTGATCATTGTCGCCTGGCTGCGGGGACTGTTGGCCCGGCTGTGGCAAGACAGGCACTTGTTGCCGTTCTTGTCGATCTGATAACCGCGAATGCTGTGGGGAATAGTCGGCGGCTGGTCAGGGTAGTTGCGCTCGCGCTTGAGGTCCTTGTTTTCGTCGTCGGCCAGGGGCGGCGCAGGGGCGTTTTGCGTCAGGGTGCCGCCGGGCCGGCGTCCGTCAGGGCCCGGTGCATCGAGGGGGTAATCAACCTCAGCGGCAATTACCGCGCCGATCACGGCGAGCAGGAACAACGGCAGGATGCGAAAAGTCATGACGGTTCTCCTCAAGCCACGCTGATCAACTCGATGCGGATCGCGCATTTCTTGTAGTCGGTCTGCTTGGAGATCGGGTCGGTGGCGTCGAGCGTGACCTTGTTGATCAGCTTGTTGGCATCGAAAAACGGCACGAACACCAGGCCGCGCGGCGGTTTGTTGCGCCCGCGGGTTTCGATGCGGGCGCGAATTTCGCCGCGGCGGCTGATCAGCTTCACCTCACTGCCACGGCGTGCATTCATGGCCTTGGCGTCCTCGGGGTGCATGTAGACCAGTGCGTCCGGCACGGCCTTGTACAGTTCTTCCACCCGTTGGGTCATGGTGCCCGTATGCCAGTGCTCAAGGACCCGGCCGGTGCTCAGCCAGAACGGGTAGTCGGCATCCGGGGCTTCGGCCGGTGGCTCGTAGGGCAGGGCGAAGATGATCGCCTTTTTGTCCGGGTAGCCGTAGAACTGCACTTCGCTGCCGGTTTCCACGTAGGGGTCGAGTCCCTCGCGGTAGCGCCAGCGGGTTTCCTTGCCGTCGACCACCGGCCAGCGCAGGCCGCGTTCGCTGTGGTAACGATCGAAGGCCGCGAGGTCATGGCCATGACCGCGACCGAACTGCGCGTACTCTTCGAACAGGCCTTTTTGCAGGTAGAAACCAAAGGCCTTGGCTTCATCGTTCTTGTAGCCGGTCTCGATCTGCTCGACGGGAAAGTCGTCGACCTGGCCGTTCTTGAACAACACCTCGAACAGGGTTTTGCCCTTGTACTCCGGGGCTTTGGCCAGTAACTCCGCGGGCCAGGTTTCATCGGTCTTGAAGCGCTTGGAAAACTCCACCAATTGCCACAAATCAGACTTGGCGTCCCCCGGTGCGCTGACCAGCTGATGCCAGAACTGTGTGCGGCGCTCGGCATTGCCGAAGGCGCCTTCCTTTTCCACCCACATGGCGCTGGGCAGGATCAGGTCGGCGGCCTGGGCGGAAACGGTGGGGTAGACGTCCGAGACGATCACGAAGTTGTCCGGGTTGCGCCAGCCCGGCAATACTTCCTGCATGATGTTGGGCCCGGCCTGCATGTTGTTGCTGGCCTGGGTCCAGTACACGTTGAGTACACCGTCCTTGAGCATGCGGCTTTGCTGTACCGCATGAAAGCCGACCTTCTCCTGAATGGTGCCGGCAGGCAGCTTCCAGATTTTTTCCGCGGTGGCGCGATGCTTGGGGTTGGTCACCACCAGGTCGGCAGGCAGGCGGTGGGAGAACGTCCCGACCTCGCGGGCGGTGCCACAGGCCGACGGTTGGCCGGTCAACGAGAAAGGGCTGTTGCCCGGTTCGCTGATCTTGCCCGTGAGCAAATGGATGTTGTAGATCAGGTTGTTGGCCCAGACTCCGCGGGTGTGCTGGTTGAAGCCCATGGTCCAGAACGACACGACCTTGCGATTGGGATCGGCATAGAGTTCGGCCAGCGCCTTGATGCGTTCAGGCGCCACCCCGGTCTCCTTGGCGGTGCGTTCCAGGGTGTAGGGTTTGACGAACGCGGCGAACTGCTCGAAGGACATGTCCGTCCAGGTATTGGCCTTGTCGGCATTCTTGGCCTGTTTTTCCAGCGGGTCATCCGCACGCAGGCCGTAGCCGATATCGTCGGCGCCCTTGGCGAAGCGCGTGTGCTTGCTGATGAAATCCTGATTGACCGCGCCGCTTTCAATGATGTGGTTGGCGATGTAGTTGAGGATCAACAGGTCGGTTTGCGGCTTGAACACCATGGGGATGTCGGCCAGTTCGAAGCTGCGGTGTTCGAAGGTCGACAACACCGCGACTTTCACGTGCGGATAGCTCAGGCGCCGGTCGGTGACCCGGCTCCACAGGATCGGGTGCATCTCCGCCATGTTCGAGCCCCACAACACAAAGGCGTCTGTGGCTTCGATGTCGTCGTAGCAACCCATCGGTTCATCCGCGCCAAAGGTGCGCATGAAACCCATCACCGCCGAGGCCATGCAATGACGGGCATTGGGGTCGATGTTATTGCTGCGAAAGCCGGCTTTCATCAGCTTGTTGGCGGCGTAGCCTTCCCACACCGTCCATTGTCCCGAGCCGAACATGCCGACCGATTCGGGCCCCTTGTTTTTCAGGGCCTGCTTGAATTTTTCTTCCATGATGTCGAAGGCCTTGTCCCAACTGATCGGCTGGAACTCACCCTGCTTGTCGTACTGGCCGTTTTTCATGCGCAGCAGTGGCTGGGTCAGGCGGTCGACGCCGTACATGATCTTGGACAGAAAATAGCCCTTCACACAGTTCAATCCGCGATTGACCTCGGCCTTGACGTCGCCATGGGTGGCGACCACCCTGTTGTCCCGAGTCGCGACCATCACGCTGCAACCGGTGCCGCAAAAACGGCAGGGCGCCTTGTTCCAGTCCAGGGTGACCATGTCCGCTTCGGTGACCAGGTTGCTGGCAGTGGTGAATATCGGCAGGCCAGCCGCGGAGGCTGCAATGGCGGCGGCCTGGGCCTTGACGAATGCTCGGCGTGACATGCTCATTGGCTGTCTCCCGCGGAATCGAGAATTTCGTGATAGATCAGCGCAGCGTTGAGTACGCCCGGCAGATTGTTGATTTGATCGATGCGTTGCAGGATCTGGTTTTCGTGTACGGCCTCAAGGACGACCACCAGTTTCCCGGCGGCACTTTCCTGATGTAATTCCACGCCGTCCAATAGACGCAGGTTGGCTTTGACCGCGTCGAACAGTTCAGGTCGGGCAAGTACCACAAGGCTGGCTATATGCAGGGCTTCGTCCATGGGCGACTCCAACAGGCTCTAATCGAGGGCTTTTAGTTGGGCGGCCCGGGCGGGCCGTAGAGCATTTGGAAAAACCAGATAATGAAACCGTAACCGCCGACGATAGCGACCGAAAGTAGCGGAAAAAGGCAGACAACAAGAAACAGGAACAGCCGCATTTCCTTGCGCCGCTGCGGTTTTTGCTCTTGAGTCAATGACATGGAGTGCGCTCCAGCCGAACGTGCAGTCAGACTAGATCACGGCGTTTTGAAGGGTTAACTGACGGCGGCATTTATCGACCGGCGGTGGCCAATCTGCATGGGTATGAAGTCACCGGTTATAACGCTTGCCGTCGTTACAGCGTTGAGTTTGCGGCGAGTTGATTAGTTTTCTTATTTGATAATTGTTCAAACTGATTATTCGTTCATACCATCTATGGCCGATAAGCGTTTTACCACTTCGGCTTCGACAGCCCCTTCATTGCCGGTCGCGCACCAGCGTCAAGGCTGCCGCCGCGAGCACGGTTTAGCTGAAGCTCCACCAGGGCACCATTGCATCCGGCTGTTCAGGCGTGAGGAGAGTGCCGTTCGATACAAGGGCGAAAAGCATGGGACGACTCTGGATGGAAAGAGAGCGCGCTGACGCGAATCAGGTGTGCACCAACGCGATGGTGAATGAAACCACAATCATGCAGGCAAAGGCGAAATTTAGATTCATGTCGTTTCCATCCGTGACAGGGGTGATGGCGCTCATCTTGAACAGGTCCGGCGCAAATAAAAAATTCGGCTTGGTGATTTGAAAGATCGAAGGAATTGATAGCTGGCTCGCGAGTTGTGTATTGAGTCACTGAAATCCAACTGTGGGGGCGAGCAGGTTCCCACAGTTGGAATCTGGCCGTCGCACTATCAGCGCAGTCGCTCCAGCATCTGGTAGTACCACATGCCCGCTGCCAGCATCGGGTTGCCGAGCAGGTCACCCATGGGCACGCGGATGTGTTGGCAGGCGGCGAAGGTGTCGAAGTGTTCCAGCTGCCCGGTGATTGCCCGGCCCATGATTTCGCCCATGATGTGGGTGGTGGCGATGCCGTGCCCGGAGTAGCCCTGGCAGTACCAGACGTTGTCCGAGAGCTTGCCCAGTTGCGGGATCCGGTTGATCACGATGCCCATCGCGCAGCTCCACTGGTAATCGATGGCCACGCCTTTGAGTGCCGGGAAGGTCTGTTCGATGCACGGGCGCAACTCGGCGGCGATGTCGCGCGAATCCTTGCCGCTGTAGTTGGCGCCGCCGCCGAACAACAGTCGACCGTCGGCGGTCAGGCGGTAGTAGTCGAGCACGAAGCGGCAATCGTAGACGGCGAGGTCTTCAGGGTTGATCTGCCTGGCCAGGTCTCCCAGTGGCGCAGTGGTGACGATGCCGCCCATGGCCGGGAAGATCTTGCCCTTGAGCTTGCCCGGTTCCAGTTTGTGGTAGACGTCACCCGCCAGCAGGACCTGATTGGCGTCGATACGGCCGTGGGCGGTGCGAACACCCGGCTTGTCGCCGTGAATGATCTCCAGCACTTCGCTGTTTTCGAAGATCAACGCACCCAGGCTTCGCGCCGCCCGGGCTTCACCGATGCACAGGTTGAGCGGGTGCAGGTGCATGTTGCGCGTGTTCTTGATCGCGCCGTGGTATAGATCGCTCTGCAGCAGGTCGCGTACCTGGCTGCGGTCGAGCAGGCTGACGTCATCGCCCATGCCACGGCGCAGCGCTTCGTCATAGTCCTTGCGCAAACCGTCCATGTGGCTCGGCTTGTACGCTGCGTGCAGGTGACCGTGCTTGAGGTCGCAGGCGATGCCGTATTTCGCAACCCGTTGCTCGATGATCTGGTGCCCGCGCCAGCGCAGGTGCCAGATGAAATCGTCGACTTCATCACCGAGGGTGCGGCGCATCTGTTTACGCATGGCTTCGTCGCCGGAAAGGCTGCCGGTGACCTGGCCGCCGTTACGCCCGGTGGCGCCCCAACCGATCTTGTGGCTTTCGACGATGGCGACCTTCAGGCCTTTCTCCACCAGTTCGACCGCGGTGGCGACGCCGGTGAAGCCGCCGCCGATGATCACCACGTCGACGCGGTGCTGGCCTTGCAGGGTTGGGTAATCGGTTTCGTGGTTGAGGGTGGCGGTGTAGTAGGAATTGCAGCGTTGTTGAGTCATGTCGGTGTCCAGGCAAAACGTGGGAGATTAGCGCGAACCCTGTAGGAGCGAGCTTGCTCGCGAAAGAGCGGTGTCAGTCAACATCAATGTTGAATGACATACCGCCTTCGCGAGCAAGCTCGCTCCTGCAGTGGGATTGCGTGTGGTTGACCTGCAGCTCACGCCTCAGTCAAATACCAACGCCAATCCTGCTCACCCACTTCAGCCATGAACTGCCGATACTCGGCACGCTTGACCGCCAGATACACTCCCAGAAATTCCTGCCCCAACGCATCCCGCGCCCACGCCGAATTTTCCAGCGCCGTCAATGACGTCAGCCAGTCGGTCGGCAGCAGTTGCGTGGCCTGCGCGTAGCCATTGCCTTGCACCGGTTCGCCCGGATCGAGGTTCTCGCTGATGCCGCGATGGATACCCGCCAGGATCGCCGCCGCGGCCAGGTACGGGTTGGCATCAGCGCCGCAGATGCGGTGTTCGATGTGGCGGCTGTTGGCCGGGCCGCCGGGAACACGCAGGCTGACGGTGCGGTTGTCGACGCCCCAGGTCGGGGCCAGCGGCGCATAGCTGTTGGCCTGGAAACGCCGGTAGGAGTTGGCATTGGGGCAGAACAGCAGCAGCGAATCGAGCAGCGACGCCAGCATGCCGCCGATGGCCGTGCGCAGCAGCGGGGTGCCGGCCGGATCCTCGGACGCGAACAGGTTGCGACCTTCGGCATCGGCGATGCTGACGTGCATGTGCATGCCGGTGCCTGCCAGATGATCGAAGGGTTTGGCCATGAACGTCGCCTGCATGCCGTGCTGGTGGGCCACGGCTTTGACCAGGCGTTTGTACCGCACGGCCTGATCCATCGCCTGCAAGGCATCGCCGTGTTCCAGGGTGATTTCCACTTGCCCCGGAGCGTATTCGGAAATCGCCGTGCGCGCCGGGATGCCATGGAGTTTGCACGCGGCATAGAGGTCGGCGAGGAAGGGTTCGATCTGCTCCAGCTCACGCAGGCCGTAGACCTGGGTGTGTCGCGGTCGACCGCCGTCGGCGTCCAGCGCCGGTTGCGGGCGACCGTTGTGGTCGCGCTTGGCGTCCAGCAAATAGAACTCCAGCTCGCACGCCATCACCGGGTGGTAACCCTCGGCCTGCAAACGCTCGATAACCTTGATCAGCAGGTGCCGTGGGTCAGCGATGCTCGCCGGCATACCTTCCTGCGGATGCATGCTGACCTGCACCGCCGCCGTCGGAATCTGCCGCCACGGCAAACGCACCAGACTGCCTTCGAGCGGATAGGCGCGGCAGTCGATGTCGCCCACCTCCCAGACCAGACCGGAGTTCTCGACGTCATCGCCTTGCAGGGTCAGGCCGAGGATGGTGCTGGGCAGCGGGCGCCCGCTTTCATACACCGCCAGCAGTTCCTCGCGGTGCAACAGCTTGCCGCGCGGCACGCCGTTGGCATCGAGAATGAACAGCTCGATCATGTCGATATCAGGGTTGTTCGCCAGAAAGTTTTGGGCGTCTTCAAGGGCTGCGAATTTCATGGTTCGTCACTCACGTGGGCGTCCCGCGGACGCACGGATTCAGGCCAGGGCGCGACGACGGACAAAGATCCGCCGCGGGCTGGCAGCGATAGCAAAAAGGACGGGGGCTCGACGAATCGCGGACGCGATCAGGCGAGCAGGGTGCTATCCGGCGGGCGTGCGGAGTGACGCAGTTTTGAGCGGCGCAGGGCCATGGGCAGGTTGACGATGCGTTTCATGAGGCAATGCCAGGAAAACGTCGGTGGCAGATGGCAAGCCATCCGGGGGTGTCTGGATACTAGGGGTGAATGTGCCGTCTGTAAATGTCTGTTTTAGCGAAGGAGGTGCACCCCCAGCCCGATCAGCCCGCAGCCGATCAACACTTCGATCACCCCGCGCTTGAAGCGAAACAACGCAATCGCCGCTGCCACCGCGATCAGCAGCGAAGGCCAATCCAGCTGACCGCCGAAGCCTTTGGGCCACAGTACGTGATAGGCAAAGAAGCACGCCAGGTTAACGATCACGCCGACGACTGCGGCGGTAATCGCGGTCAGCGGCGCGGTGAATTTGAGTTCATTGTGCGTCGACTCCACCAGCGGACCACCGGCGAGAATGAACAGGAACGAAGGCAGGAAGGTGAACCAGGTCACCAGCATGGCGGCGACGGCACCGGCGACGAAGGCCTGGTCGGGCCCGAACACCTGCTGCACGTAGCCGCCGAGGAAACCGACGAAGGCGACCACCATGATCAGTGGCCCTGGTGTGGTTTCGCCGAGCGCCAGGCCATCGATCATCTGCGTCGGCGTCAGCCATGCATAGTGGCCGACCGCGCCCTGGTATACATACGGCAGCACTGCGTAGGCACCGCCGAAGGTCAGCAGCGCCGCCTTGGTAAAGAACCAGCCCATCTGAGTCAGCGTGCCTTCCCAGCCGAACAGGGCGGTGAGGGTGGCCATCGGCAGCGTCCACAACACCGCGCCAATCAGGGCCAGGCGCAGCAGTTTCCAGCTGTTGAAACGGGCATGTTCGGGTGTCGGTGTGTCGTCGTCGATCACGGCGGTGCCGAAGGATTTCTGCGCGGCGCCGTGGCCACCGGTGCGAAACTTTTCGGGGGCCAGGCGCCCACCGAAGTAGCCGATGATGGCCGCTCCCAGAACGATCAGGGGAAAGGGCACGTTGAGGGCGAAGATGGCCACGAATGACGCGGCGGCGATGCCCCACATCCAGCTGTTTTTCAATGCCCGGGAGCCGATCCGATGCGCCGCCTGCAGCACAATGGCGGTCACTGCCGGCTTGATCCCGTAAAACAACCCGGCCACCACCGGCACTTCGCCAAAGGCGATGTACACCCAGGAAAAGGCAATCAGGATGAACAGCGACGGCAGCACGAACAGCGCGCCGGCAATCACGCCGCCCCAGGTCCGGTGCATCAACCAGCCGATGTAGGTCGCCAGTTGCTGGGCCTCGGGGCCGGGCAGCAACATGCAATAGTTGAGCGCATGCAGAAAGCGCCGCTCGGAGATCCAGCGCCGGCGCTCGACCAGTTCCTGATGCATCATCGAAATCTGCCCGGCCGGCCCGCCGAAGCTGATGAAGCCGAGCTTGAGCCAGAAGCGGAACGCTTCTCGCAGGCTGATTGCAGCAGGCTTTGCGGGTTCTGGCTGGCTGTTCGGGGCAGGCGTGAGACTCAAGCGAATGTTCCTTGCAGGGGCGCTTTGAGCCAGTGACTTTAGCCATGATGCTGCGCTTTGGATACAGGCCTACGCGTGTTTCACCCATCTGGAACAACTCAGGTTGGGTTTGGGTCTGACGATCATGGTTTTCAGCCGCCCGTCATGTTCATGAAGCGAACCACCTGGACATCGTCGTTGACTTCGAAATTGTGCCGATAAGGCTTGAGTTTCATCGCCTCGATGATGGCGTTCTCCAGACGCCCGGGCTGTCCGGGATGGCTGCGCAACAAAGCCTTGAGATCAACGCAATGCTCGTTGCCCAGGCACAGCAGCAGGCGACCCTCGACGGTCAGCCGCACGCGGTTGCAGGTGTCGCAGAAGTTGTGGCTGTGGGGGGAAATGAACCCCAGGCGAATCTGTGGCGCCTCGGCCAGGCGCCAGTAGCGCGAAGGGCCCTGGGTTGACTCGGCGGATTCAATCAAGGTGTAGCGTTCGGCAATTCGTTCACGAACCTGGGCGCTGGAGTAAAACGACTCGGCGCGGCTGTGCTCATCGATGGTGCCCAAGGGCATTTCTTCGATGAAGGAAATATCGAGGTCGCGCTCGATGGCGAAGCTCACCAGATCGTTGATCTCGTGATCATTGCGGCCCTTCATCACTACGCAGTTGAGCTTGGTGTTACGAAATCCAGCCCTGTTGGCAGCGTCGATGCCCTTGATCACCTGCGCCAGGTCGCCGGTGCGGGTCAGTTCGCGAAAGCGTTGCGGGTCCAGGCAGTCGAGGCTGATATTCAGGCGCTTGACCCCAGCGTCGAACAACGGCTCGGCAAGCCTGGCCAACTGCGAGCCATTGGTGGTCATGCACAGCTCGCGCAAGCCGGGCAGGGCGGCGATTTTCTCGCACAGCTGCACAACGCCAGGGCGGATCAGCGGTTCGCCCCCGGTCAGGCGAATCTTGCGCGTGCCCAGTGCGACGAAGCGCTCAGCCACCTGATGGATTTCTTCCAGGGTCAGCACCCGTTGGCGCGGCAGGAACTGCATGTCCTCGGCCATGCAATACACACAGCGGAAATCGCAGCGGTCGGTGACGGACATCCGCAGATAATCCACGCGCCTTGCGAACCCATCGATCAAGACTCGTTCCGACATGACATCCTCGCTGGGTACACAGAGCGTGCGTGATCTTTTTGTAGGCGCCGGCTCACTTCTACAGATGTTGCGCTGAACCGATTCGTTGAACGCAGGCTAAGAGCAACTCGTCACCCCGTCCAATCACTATGGGCAACCGGTTGATCGAGTGCGTCTATGATGGATTCAATTGCTGCTTGGATTGACGTTCAAGGTTTGTAACTCATTCAAGGTGCCGCCGCTGGACCCTAAGGGAAAAGGCGTCCTCAAGTTCGCCTTTGCCGGCAAGCCAGCTGCTACAAAGCCCCGAACATCACCGTCCAGTAGATCCCCGCATCGCTCTTGGGATCAACCGCATACGCCGCGCCCAGATCGCGGAACTGCGGGTTCATCAGGTTGGCGCAATGGCCGGGGCTGGCCAGCCAGCCATCGACCACCTTGCGCACGCTGTCCTGGCCGGCGGCGATGTTTTCGCCGATCTGCTGGAAGTCGTAGCCCGCCAGTTCCGCGCGGTCGCCTGGGGTGCGGCCGTCGCGGTCCTTGTGATCGAAGTAGTTGTTGTTGGCCATGCTGCGCGCCTGGGTTTCGGCGGCGCTCGCCAAAGTGGCGTTCCAGGTCAGCGGCGCGGTGGCGTTGAAGGCTTGCGCGCCGCATTGGCGGGGGCGGCTGCGCGCGATATTGAGTTCGGCCAGCAGTTTTTGCCCTTCGGCCTGCCAGTCTCCCAGGCGTGCGCTCAACAATGGCCGGGCCAGTACGATGCGCCACTCGTGGTCCTGGCGGCTGACGCCAACGTCGACGAATTGCGGGTCGAGCACGATCTGGCAAAAACTTTCCTGGATCGCCTTCATGGCTGAGGGCGCATCACGCGGCCCGGTCAGGCTGATCGCCTGCACGTTCTTCATCGGATACCCGGCAGTGGCCATGGCTTGCTGCAGGTTGCCGACGCTGGCGGCAGACAATACCAGACGCGGGTCGGCCGACAGTGGTGGCAGTTCCGATGACACCTGGCCGGCACAACGCTGCAATTGGGCGCGGTAGACGTTGATCGACTCGATCAGTTGCGACTCTTCGCTTGCCAGCGCGGTGGCGGCAAACAGAAGTCCCAGTGAAAACCCGGCAAGGCGCAGGGTGGATGATAGGAAATGCATGGAAATCCTCCTTGAGCTGACTGTGCCCATGATGCGCGAAATGCCCCCCTTGAGCGCAATGCCTTTTTCCGGGATGTCGCATCCGATGTGCAATCATTTCGATACTACACTGAAGCGATACTGCCTACAGAGTAGTGCCCAACCATGCGCCACGACTGGATAGCCACCTGCCTCGCCCTGACCCTGCTCGCTGTCCCGGCATTCGCCACTGACCAGGAACAAAAACAAAAAGTTGCCGAAGACAAGGCCGAGGTGCTGGAGCAGAAGGCCGCGCAAGACAGCAACCCCGCGGCGGCGCCCAAGTCTCAAGCCATTACCCAGCCTGAGGTCCAGGCCGTGGACCCGGTGGGCAAGGCGCCGCTGGATGACGCCATCACCTGTCTCGCCCGTTCGATCTACTGGGAGGCCAAAGGCAAGGACGCGGCCGACATGGAAGCGGTGGCCAATGTGGTCATGAACCGCCTTGGCCATGAGGGTTTTCCCGATACCGTATGCGGCGTGGTCAAGGAGGGCTCGCAGACCAAAAGCTGCCAGTTCTCGTGGTGGTGCGACGGCCGTTCCGACTCCGTGCAGGAAGAGGTGCCTTACGCGATGGCCAAAGAAATCGCGCGCAAGGCGTTGAACAAGCAATTGCCGGATCGCACAAAGGGGGCGCTGTATTTTCATGACCGCACGGTGAAGCCGGATTGGGCCAAGGAGTACACCAATACGGCCAACATCGGCTTGTTCAAGTTTTACAAACCCCATGGCGCAGATGCGAAGTAGTCGCTTTTATGCGGGAAAACCCTTGAAATTCATCAAGGCCAGCGAAACTGCAATATTTCTGTTTTACAAGCTTCATGACGGAGCAACGCGTTAGAAATGTCATGAGCGGAAACAGAACATGAAGCAAGCGTGGTTTTTCAGCAGTCATTCGGCACCGCCAGCTGCGCCTTCTCGGGTGGATGCCTCGTGACGGTCCTCGTCACCGGCGCCGCCGGTTTCATCGGTTTTCATACGGCCAGGCGCCTGTGCCTGGACGGCCATGAAGTGGTCGGGATCGACAACCTCAACGACTATTACGACGTAGCGCTCAAGCAGGCGCGGCTGAAGGCGCTTGAGTCGTTGCCGGGTTTTCGCTTCCTGAAAATGGACATCGTCGACAAGCCGGCATTGCTGGAGGTGTTCCGCGAGTACCGGTTCAGCGACGTAGTGCATCTGGCCGCCCAGGCCGGCGTGCGTTATTCGCTGGACCATCCGGATGCCTACGCCCAATCGAACCTGGTGGGTTTCCTCAATGTACTGGAAGCCTGTCGGCACCATAGCCCCGGGCACCTCATCTATGCGTCGAGCAGTTCGGTCTACGGCAGCAACCGCAGCCTGCCGTTTCGCGTCGAGGATGCGGTTGATCACCCGGTTTCGTTGTACGCGGCCACCAAGCGTGCCAATGAACTGCTGGCCCACAGTTACTGCCATCTGTACGGCCTCAAGGCCAGCGGCCTGCGCTTCTTCACCGTCTACGGGCCTTGGGGCCGGCCCGACATGGCGCCGTTCAAATTCACCCAGGCCATCCTCAACGGCCTGCCCATCGACGTCTACAACCAGGGCGAAATGGCACGGGACTTCACCTACATCGACGACATCGTTGAAAGCATCGCCCGCCTGCGCACACGGCCGCCGGGCGAGGGTACCCATCAACTGTTCAACATCGGTCGCGGTGAACCCATGGCGCTGCTGGATTTCATCGAGTGCCTGGAATCGGCATTGGGCACCGTGGCCCGGCGTAATTTCATGCCGATGCAGGACGGTGACGTGGTCAAGACCTGGGCCGATGTCTCGGCGCTGCAAGCCTGGGTCGACTTTCGCCCTGGGGTGTCGGTGGAAACCGGGGTCGGGGCCTTTGTGCAGTGGTATCGGCAGTTTTATCAGATTTGAATCGTTCGCCGCGGATAACGGTAAACCTATAGGGCCAGGGGACTCCATGAGCCAAGACATATTTGTATCGGTACTGATTCCGGCCAAGAACGAAGCGAACAACCTCAAGCCGTTGCTTGAAGAGGTGCGCGAGGCGCTGGCAAACGAAGTGTATGAAATCATCGTGGTCGACGATGGCAGTACCGATGCCACCTTGCACGAGCTGCGGCAGATCAGGAACAGCGGCCTGGGTGCCTTGCGCATCCTGCATCATGAACGCCCGCTGGGGCAAAGCACCTCGCTCTACCACGCTGCACGGGAAGCGCGCGGGCAATGGCTGGCCACCCTCGACGGCGATGGCCAGAACGATCCGGCGGACATCCCGGGCATGTTGGCACTGGTGCGCAGTGAGCGGGGCAGGGGCGACGTGCAACTGGTGGCCGGCCACCGGACCGACCGCCGCGATACCGCGAGCAAGCGCTGGGCCTCGCGTTTCGCCAACGGCCTGCGCCGGCGCCTGCTCAAGGACGCCACGCCGGACACCGGTTGCGGCCTGAAGCTGATCGAGCGCGCGGCGTTCCTGCGCCTGCCGTATTTCGACCACATGCATCGATTCATTCCGGCATTGATCCAGCGCCATAACGGCCGAACGATCAATTATCCGGTCAACCATCGAGCACGCACCGCCGGGGTGTCCAAGTACGGCAACCTCGACCGTGCCCTGGTGGGCATTGTTGACCTGGTCGGTGTCTGGTGGCTGATCAGGCGCACGCGGCTTAACACCCACGCCCAGGAGCTCGAAGGATGATCATGACCCGCGAAGCCCTGTGGCTAATGATCGGTTTTGCCGGACAGATCGCGTTTACCGGACGGTTCGTCTTGCAGTGGCTGTACAGCGAATATAAAAAGCGCAGCGTCATTCCGGTGAGCTTCTGGTACCTGAGCATCGTCGGCAGCACCTTGCTGTTTGCCTATGCCATTTACCGCCAGGACCCGGTGTTCATTGCCGGGCAGGCGTTCGGCTCCATCGTGTACCTGCGCAACCTGCAATTGATTGCCAAAAGCCGAAAAGCCAAGGACTGAACCATGCGCCGAACCCTCTCGCCCCGGGTCGAATGCCTGGGCCTGATGCTGCTGGCCTTGCTGTTGATCGGCGCAGGGCTGGGCTTGCGTCAGGCGCAGAACGTCGATGAAGAGCGCTTCCTGGGTGTGGCCCTGGAGATGCTGCACAACGGCTCGTGGCTGATCCCACACCGGGCCGGGGAGATTTACGGCGACAAACCGCCGATCTTCATGTGGACGGTGGCGTTCTTCGTCTGGCTGACCGGCCTGCCCAACGTCGCGCTGTACATTCCCGGGCTGTTGTCGGCAACAACGGTCACGGCGCTGGTCTACGACCTGGGCCGTCGGCTCTGGAGTCAGCGTATCGGTCGCATCGCAGCACTGTTGTACCTGGCGACCTACCAGACCTACAGCATCCTGCGCACCGGGCAGATCGACAGTTTCCTGATTCTGTTCACGACCCTGGGTCTTTACGGGCTGGCGCGACATCTAATGGTCGGGCCCGCCTGGCGTTGGTTCTACGTGGGATGCGCGGCGATGGGCATCGGCGTGATCACCAAGGGCGTGGGCTTTCTGCCGGCGTTGCTGCTGATTCCCTATGCTTATGCGGTGCGTAAGGATTGGTCGGGGGTGGTGGCGATGCCGGGCCAGGCGCGCCGATGGCTGCTCGGGTTTGTGTTCATGCTGGCAGCGATTGCGATCTGGCTGCTGCCCCTGGCCCTGTCCATAGCACTCAATGGCACCGCTGAGGAAATCGCCTATGCGCGGGAAATCCTCCTGCGCCAGACCGCCGGACGCTATGCCGCCGCCTGGCATCACCGTGAACCTTTCTGGTACTTCTTCACCAACGTCATTCCACAGTACTGGCTGCCGCTGGTGTTGGTGTTGCCGTGGCTGGTGCCGGCCTGGCGCCGCCAGCTGCAAAAACGCGATGGCCGGGTGCTGGTGCTGCTCGGCTGGGTGGCGTTGGTGGTGCTGTTTTTCTGTATCAGCAGCGGCAAGCGCAAGTTGTACATTTACCCGGCGTTGCCAGGGCTGGTCTTGGTGGCGGCACCGCTGGTGCCCTGGTTACTGCAACGTTGGTTCAGGCAGCGCCCGCGATGGCGACGAGTGTTCCCGGCACTGGTCGCGACCTGGCTGATGCTGTGGTTCGCCAGGGGTTTCGTCGAACCGGTGAAGGACGGGACCAATCCCAATCAAACGCTCATGGCGCAGGCCAACAGCATGTCCCATGGCGCGGACCTGGTCCTGGTCAACTGGAGCGAAGGGCACTGGCTATTCGCCCGCCAACCGATCGTGCACTTCGGTATGCTCGACTCCACGGTGCAAAGGGCTGCGCAATGGCTGCGTGAACACCCACAGGACTACGCGCTGGTGCCGGACGACGTGCTGGAACGCTGTTTCAAGCCCGAGGCCGCGCGGGAACTGGGGGAGAACTCACGGGCGCGCTGGTCGATCGTCGGGGCGGATGCGGATAACGGGTTGTGTCATGCGCAAGCGTCGTCGCCGGTGTATCGGTTTTCCTGGGCTGATCCGCAGGTGCAAGTGTCCGTCCCCTAGCGAAGCTAATGCATATCTGGATTGGGTGTAAATTCGTTGCTGCGGTTACGGATATACACCCCATCCAATTCTTATGAACAGCAACTGATTAAAACTTCGCATAATTCAACGCATCGACAATCGCCGAGCCACCGATACCGGTCAGGGACAGCAGCAGTGAACGAATCAACGGATCCTCGGAATAGCGCGAGAACGAACCGGTGTTGAGCGTTGCAACCCGCTCGCGGATCATCTTGAATTTGGCATAGCCGGGCGTTGATTCCGGTGTTTCCAGCAAATAGGCGTCGATTCGTTGCAAGGCCACCGTGCGGGCCTTTTCCGCGGCACGGCGCAGGGTGAGCGCGGAGCTGAGCAGCAGCAACGCGGTCAGCAGGTAGGAAATCATCAGCCCCGGCGGCGTCGGCCAGTTGTCGAACAGGCTGCTGCGCGAGGCCAGCAGGATCAACAGCACCGCGGTCGGCGCGTAGATCAGCCGGTTGACCGCCGACGTACGCTTGGCGATCAGCTGCAGATCCACCCACTCATCGATGCAGGGATGCTTGAGCATGCCGAAGATTTTCTTGTGCTCGGCCTGCAAAGTCCCTGGCCAGATCGCATGGTGCTCGCTCAAATGACGGATGAAGCGCGTCAGCAACAGGTTGGCGTCCATGACCCAGAACACCAGGAGCTGGAAAGTCAGGGTCGGAATCAGCCAGTTCAACATCCACCAATCCGAGGCGCCGCGTACGGGCGTGCCTTCCATGGGCCAGATCACGAACAGCACGCTGGTGACCACGACGTAGGCCCAGGTGGCGAGCATCGCCCGCAACAGGCGGGCACCGAACGAACCGCAGATGCAGTGCTCGCCCCAGAAGCGCGCAATGACGATCATCTTGCGTCCGTCCGTGCAGCGGGCCTGGGCGGCGGCGCAGGACTTCGACCAGTCTTCGTTGGCGCTCATCAGCGGGAAGAAAATCAGCAGCAGCCAATGGCCCAGTTCATTGCACCAGCGGCGCAGGCTCCAGCGTTTGCCGCGGCGGATCAAACGCCGTACCTGGCCCCACAGGGTCGTCTGGTACTTGCGCATGTGCAGGCGCAAATGGAAGGCGCTTTCGATCTCGGCGCGGTTGATGCGCAGCTTGCGCCAGCCCCAGGTCAACGCGCAAAGCGAGATCAGCACGGCCAGCAGGCGCAGTGCCACGGTCGGCCAGGCGCTGATGCCTTCGAGCAGGAACATCGGCTCGCCCAGGCCGTTGTCGGTCAGGGTGCTGCGCATCTGGTACGCCAACATCAGCGCGAGGATGAACACCACCAGCGGGACCACGATGTACCACGCCCAGGCATCGGATGAGCCCGGGGTCATACTCGCCGTCGCGTCCTGGGGCAGTGCCAGTCGCCGCGTGGAGCGGCGCAGCAGGTTCGAAGACAGGATGCCCAGCAGCACCAGTACGAAAGTGAACCACAGGAACTCCGCATGCCAGTAGCGCGTGGCAATGAAGGCGCAGGCCGCCGCTACCATGAATAGCGTAATAGGCACGCCGCGTACCCACGTCAATCGTGCGTCGTGTTCGCCTTGGGGGCCCTCGATGCGCCACCAGAGGATGAACGCCGCGATGCTCAGCAGGGTGAGCGTCAAGGGGCCGGCCCAAAAGAACGACTGGCTTTGTTTGAATCGCTCGCGCAGGGCCCTGGAGGGCTCAGGGTAGGGCGGCGGCGACGGATCTTGCAGGCAACGCAGCGCCATCAGATCGTGGGGCAGTATGCCGCGCTCCGACTGGGCTTGGGTGGGTGCCTGGCAACTGGTCGGGCGCGAGGCGCCCAGTCGCGTGGCCAGGGGAATGAAGCCACTGATGCCCACTTCGTAGATGCCGGGCGAGAGCAGCTCCGATTTGGAATAGTCGAACTTTGCGCGTTTGGCATCGAAGGATTGCGGGGCCAAGGCCGCCAGTACCGAGATGAACACGGCACTTTGCAGGCTGTCGCGAAACGGCGGCACGTCCTGTTGCAGGGCGCGGGTCAGCGTCAGGCCATAGGGCGCGGCGAGGATCAGGTTGCGCGTGGTTTGTGCCTGGCCCCGTTGCAGCATGCGCGCGTCAAGATCGGTGGAGAAGTACAGTTTGTAGGGCATCCGGCTCTTGAGTGCTTGCAGTACCAGCAGCTTGTCGTAGGCATCGACACCCAGGATGCCGATGGCGCCGATGCCGCTTTCGCCATCGCGTCGATAGGCCGCGTCTTCGCTGGCGATGTGGTCGGCGAGGCGTCGCAGATAGTCGAGCTGGGAGTTGCCGTCGGATTTCTCCAACGGGCTGAGGTCGATTGTGGATACGCCAGGGGCGTTTTTACCCACATTGGAAGTGGCGGTTTTATCGGTGCTCGCCGATTCTTCCGGCAGACGTCCGTCGAGACCGCGCAAGTAACTGAAGCGCAAAATCCACTGGTCGACAGCACCCTTATGGTTGTCACCGTCGCCGAGTCGGGCGTCCCTGGCCACCTGCAATTTGAAGCTTTCGATCAGGGCGCGGCTATAGAAACTGTCCCACTCGGAAATCAACGCGATGCGGTTGGCGCTGCGGCGCAGATTGCCGGTGCAGGGGGAACCGATCCGGCTCAGTTTGCCCTCACCGCAGCGTACGCCAGCGGCCGGGTCGACGCGGCGCAACTTCAACTCCTCGAGCATCAGCTGGGTCATTGTGCCGTCGTCGCTGACGGTGCGCAGCAATTTCATGGGTTGCCGGTTTTGCAGGGGCGGTGAAAGTTTCTGGTAGCCGCGATCCAGGGTCTCGTTATCGGCCGTGGCCAGCGGTGAGTAGATTTCGATGTTCGCCGAAGCCTTGCCGATGTCCTGGTCCTGGAACATGTCGCGCAGCACGGTCGATGTCGAGGGGCCTATGACTTTCAGCACGGCATTGGCCGCAGGCTCCGTGCAGGGTGCTGGCACGCAGGCCATGGCGACTTTTTGGTTCAGGCTGTCGCGTAGGGTTTCGAGCTGTTGCAGCGGCGTCGAACCGAGCGCGTCCTGTTTCAGCCAGAACACGATCGTGCGGTCGGGCGGTGCGGGTTTGCCTTCGAGCGCCAGCGGTGGATCAAAGGGATTGGACACGAACACTTCGTAGGGCATATCGACGAAAGCGCTTTTTTGCGGCGCCTCGAGTGACAGGTTGGCGGCCAGTTTCAGGCAGTGGATGTACTGCTCCTGATCGGGTACCCGATGGGAATTCTTGAACCCGGCCAGCAAGGCATAGCGGATGCGCCGACGCCGTTCGACTTCATCGGCGTAGGGCCCGCCCTCGACCAGCGCGACCATGATGTCGGGCGCCGATTGTCCTGCGCTCAGGGGAGAGAGGTCGGGGCTGCAAACGTTCTCGGCGTCCGGGTTCTTGCTGTCGGCAAGCTTCTTGCGATAACGCTCCACGGCGTCGAAAGGGTCCTGCCACAGCCGGGCTTCGATGGGCAGTTGGGCCTGGAACTGGGCGCCGATGGGGCGCGGCTCCAGGAAGGGTTCGCGGGTGAGGGCGAACATCGATACCACCAGACTCAGGATGACCGCACTGCCTGGCAACCAGAAGGCCAGATTTGTGCCCGAATCCTTGCTGTCCATGGCCTGTGCCTCTTGTTTGCGGCCAACCGTGTACTGTTATTTATAGACCCAATAAATGAAGGGGCATGGCCTGAATGAGCGATTGTCTGACCGAATTGCCGTCTAGCGGCTTTTCACCCGCGCTACGGCGGCTGACGTACAGTGGGGTGCTATGGCTGAATAACTAGTCATGCCACCTTTAAGGTCATCCTGGACAACCACCATGCAACACATCGGCCTCATCGTTTACCCCGGTTTCCAGGTCCTGGGCCTGGCCATGTGTGCCACGTTCGAACTGGCCAATAACGCTGTGCAAGAGCCGGTGTACAGCATGGCCTTGCTGTCCGAACACGGTGGCATGGTGAAAACCTCCGCAGGTTTTGCCGTAGAAACCACAGCGTTCGGCCAGCGTTCGTTCGATACGTTGCTGGTGATGGGCGATAACCTGATTCGCCCGGTATCAACCGGCCTGGTCGAGTTTTTGCGCCGCGCCAGCCAGAACACCCGCCGCCTGGGTTCGATCTGCACCGGGGCCATTGCCCTGGCCGAGGCCGGTTTGCTCGATGGCCGGCGGGCGACCACCCACTGGTGTCACGCCGCGTCGCTGCAGCGGGCGTACCCCAGGATCAAGGTCGAAGAGGACCGCATCTTCATCAACGATGGCAACCTCTGGACGGCCGCGGGCATGAGCGCTTGCGTCGATCTGGCACTGGCGCTGGTCGAGATGGACCTGGGGGCCGAAGTCGCGCGGCGGGTAGCCCGTCAGTTGGTGGTGTATCACCGCCGGGCAGGCGGGCAGTCGCAGTTTTCGGTGATGCTGGCGTTGCAGCCCAGGACCGATCGCATCCAGTCTGCGTTGACTTACGCCAAGCAGAACCTGAAGTCCGAACTGTCGGTCGAGGCGCTGGCCAGCGCCGCCAATCTCAGTCCTCGACAATTCAGCCGTGTGTTCAATGCCGAAACCGGGCAATCGCCGGCCAAGGCCATCGAAAGCCTGCGGGTGGAGGCCGCGCGGTTGATGATGGAAACCGGCCGGCACTCGATCGATGTGGTGGCCACCGAAACCGGGTTTGGTGACAGGGAGCGCATGCGTCGGGCGTTTCTGCGTGCTTTCGGGCAGCCGCCGCAGGTGATTCAGCGGGCCGCTCGGGGGTGATGTCCTAAAAGGTGGTGTATTCGACATTCAGGACTAAATATTATTTACGTAATATTTATCTCGTTGAAGCCCGTTCCCTCAATGAGATTACCGCCATGACCTTTGTCAAAGCCGCCGCCGTACAAATCAGCCCCGTGCTCTACAGCCGTGAAGGCACCGTCAATAAAGTCGTCGAGAAGATTCTCGAGCTCGGCGGGCAGGGCGTGCAGTTTGCCGTGTTTCCGGAAACCATCGTGCCGTACTACCCGTATTTCTCGTTTGTCCAGGCGCCCTTTGCCATGGGCGCTGAACATCTCAATCTGCTGGACCAGGCCGTGACGGTGCCGTCGGCGGCGACCGATGCCATTGGTGCCGCGGCCAGGGAGGCCGGCATGGTGGTGTCCATCGGCGTCAACGAACGTGATGGCGGTACGTTGTACAACACCCAGTTGCTGTTCGACGCCGACGGCACACTGATCCAGAGCCGCCGCAAGATCTCCCCGACCTACCATGAACGGATGATCTGGGGCATGGGCGACGGTTCTGGCCTGCGCGCCACCGACAGCGCGGTTGGGCGCATCGGCCAACTGGCGTGCTGGGAGCATTACAACCCGCTGGCGCGTTACGCCTTGATGGCCGATGGCGAGCAGATCCACGCCTCGATGTACCCCGGCTCGTTCGCCGGCACCCTGTTCGCCTCGCAGATGAAAGTCAGCATTCGCCAGCACGCCCTGGAAGCGGCCTGCTTCGTGGTCAACTCCACCGCCTGGCTCAATCCGCAGCAACAGGCGCAGATCATGGCCGACACCGGCTGCCCGATCGGTCCAATCTCCGGCGGTTGCTACACCGCGATCATCAGTCCGAATGGCGAGGTGCTGGGGGCGTTGACCGAGGGTGAGGGTGAGGTGATCGTCGACCTCGACATGAGCCTGATCGACAAGCGCAAGCGCATGATGGATTCGCGCGGCCACTACAGCCGTCCGGAACTGCTAAGCCTGCTGATCGACCGCACCCCGCATGCCCATGTGCGTGAACGCAATGCGCATCCTGAGGCGGTGGAAGAAATGCTTTGATAATGCTTGACCCACTGTAGGTGTCGTTTCAGTGCTGATTGCGGCGCCAGAAAAAACGGGCCAGCAACGCATCGAGGCTGAACTTGCCAGCGCCCGAAAGCAGCAGCGGCACAAGGGCGGCGAGGTAGATCAGTGGCAGCTTGAAGTTACCGAAGCCTTTGTTGCTGATGGAGTAACCCTGGGCCAGTTCGCTCAAGGTCGACCAGTCGGCCGGCCAGTGCACCGCGGCGGTCGCCACGATGGTCACCACGATCAGGCTGATCGCCGAGAACCGCGTGGCCAGGCCCACCAGCAGGGCGAGGGCGCAGATCAGCTCGACCCACATCGACAATTCCCAGTTCAGCGTGGCCGGAAGGTGGTTGAACGGAAACAGGAAGCGCTCCTGGATGTCGGCGAACCAGTTTTCGCCATTGAATTTTTCCAGGCCCGACTCGAAGAATTCCCAGGCGAGGAACACCCTCAAGGTCAGTGGTGCGATCCAGCTGCCGGCACGGTCAAGGTTCAGGTGCAGGCCTTTCACGGCCGATGAAATAGTGGCGTTCATGGTTGATCTCCTTCAAGGCGGGGATGTTGGACCGGGGGTGTGCCCGTTGAGACGTATTTCATCAGCCGGGTGTATCTGCGGTGTGTCTTTGGCACGGGGATTTGAAGGCCTGGTGTGTCAGGGGCGGGGCTGTACACACTTTGATACGTTCAGCTCGAATGCATTCAAATGTGGGAGCAAGCCCGCTCCCACAAGGGCCTGGGTGAACATTACGTCAGAGCGGCAACGCCAGAATCCGGCTGCGCAGATGCTCCAGCGTCCCGTCATCGAGCACCGTGGTCAGTTCCAGGCCTTCTTTGGCCTGATACAGATTCATTGCATCGCGGGTCTGTTTGCCGACGATGCCGTCAATCGTGCCGGGGTGCCAGCCCAGGTACGTCAGGTAGGTTTGCGCGGTGCGAATCCTGAGGTCAGGCGTGCCGCCGTAGGAGAACTTTTGATACGCGGCACTGAGCCGCACGTCGTAGTTGTTGATGGCATAGTTGGGGCCGTTGTAACGACGGGCGAAGTTCGCCCAGTCCTTGGCCCGTAGCGCGGCGATGGAACCACCACCGATCAACGTGCCGACCGTACACAGCAGCTGTTCGTTCTCGGACAGGACCATGCGCTTGACCATCGACTCGACGTCTACGCAGCCGGTGGAGGCGAAGTTGAATCCCATGATCTGGCCCAGCCCCCACGACGTGCTTTGCAGCGCCGCATTGCGGTTCAGCTCAATCGCCTGGTTGAGCCGGTCGTACTGGTGATCCCCCGACGCACCATAGTTGCCAGGGCTTTTGCTGCTGATATCAGGGTGTTGTGCGTCAAACTTCTGGTGGGTCAAGCGGCTGAAGACGTGACGCTCGAAAAGGATTTTCGGACGGCGATCGGAAAAGAATCCGTTGCCGGAGGTTTCTACTGCCAGAACAGCCCACAGTTGTGCAGCGCTGACTTTGGCCAGGTCCAGGGCATTTTCCAGACCTTCGTCGTCAAGGGCTGCGCCATGGCTTCTGAATTCATCGCTCATGACGGCCTCCTTCGAAACAGCAAACGCGGGGGGTACGCTTTAAGCGTAGGTGCGCCAGGCCGGTACCGGTGCGATTGCGATCATCGGTGCAGGGGTGTGGCGGATGACGCTCGGCGGCTTTTGCTATACATTTTCAGCCCGCCCATTGCATGGTGATACCGCTTCATGTCTCTTGCGCTCGAACGTCTAGTCGCTGGCACGCCGATCCCATTCGCCGGTAATCGTGTCACTGTGGTCAGCCCCGAACTGGCGGCACGCTTTGCGCCCGGTGACCACCTGTTGGTAGAGCAGGTCAGCGGCGAACTGTTGTTGATCCCGGTGGCGGACCAGCAAGCGGCAGCGCTGGCGATCGAACGTGCCGAAGCGGCGTTCAAGGCGATGTCGACGGTCTCGGACCAGGCCATCAGCGCCTTCTTCGATGTGTTCGCCCAACGTCTGGAGACGCCTGAGTGCTGGGCCTTGATCGAGGCCGCCAACCTGGCCGACATCGAACGAGCCAAGGCGCGCGGTCGCTCGACCACGCGCTTGCTGGCCGATGAACGCATGCGCCGCGACATGATTGCCGGCCTGCGCGCCTGGCGCGATGCGTCGGCCAGCCGCGGCAAAGTGATCAGTTGCGTCGAACACGACGGCTGGAAAGTCGAACAAGTGGTCGCGCCGCTGGGCATCGTCGCGTTCGTCTTCGAGGGCAGGCCGAACGTCTTCGCCGATGCCGCCGGTGTGTTGCGCACCGGTAACACAGCGGTGCTGCGCATTGGCAGCGATGCGTTGGGCACGGCACAGGCCATCGTCACTCACGCACTGAACCCGGCACTGCACGACACCGGATTGCCGACCGGTGCGGTGTCGTTGGTGGAAAGCGTCAATCACGCTGCCGGTTGGGCGATGTTCGCCGACCGACGACTGTCGCTGGCCGTGGCCCGTGGTTCGGGGCGCGCCGTCAGTCAATTGGGCAGCATAGCGCAACAGGCCGGCACCGCCGTCAGCCTGCATGGCACCGGCGGTGCCTGGTTGATCGCCGACACCGACGCCGATGCCACGCGCTTCGCCGCCGTGGTGCGTAACTCCCTCGATCGCAAGGTCTGCAACACCCTGAACGTCTGCCTGATCCAGCGCGAGCGCGCCGCTGAACTGGTGCCGCTGTTTCTCGACGCGCTGCAGCAGGCCGGCAAGGCACGCGGCCAGGGCTGCAAGTTGCACATCGTAGAGGGCAGCGAAGCGTTCCTGCCGGCGGATTGGCAAACCGCCAGTGTCGAGGTCTACCGCGCCGAAGGCTACCGCACCGAAGCACTGGCCGAACCGTTGCCGGAAGATCAATTGGGTCGCGAGTGGGAATGGGAAGAAACCCCGGAAGTCAGTCTGAAGATCGTCGACGACCTGGATAGCGCCATCGCCTTGTTCAACCGCTACAGCCCGCAATTCACCGTGTCGCTGCTCAGTGAAGATGCGGCGACCCAGGAACGTTTCTACAACGCGGTCAACGCGCCCTTTGTCGGCAACGGGATCACCCGTTGGGTCGATGGCCAGTACGCACTCAACAAGCCGGAACTGGGCCTGTCGAACTGGGAGAGCGGGCGCCTGTTCGCGCGCAGCGCGATTCTCTCGGGCGATGGTGTGTTTACCATTCGCAGTCGCATGACCCAGGTCGACCTGTCGATCAAACGCTAAAAACCTTGCGCAGCGGCTGCCCGAGCGGTCGCTGCGGTCAAGCTCAGGCGGCTTCGACGGATTCGCCATGCACGGCGCAAGTCGTCGGGTGCTCGGCCAGCGACACGAACGTGCGGCTGCCGGCATCCAGGGCATCGATCGAGCCAGTCTCGATGTCACACCCAGCCATGCACTGGGCACTGATCTTTGCGGGCATTAAAAAAGGGCCTGCTCTTATCGGGAGCAGGCCCTTTCTTCTATTGAATTACTAATTAATCAGTAGAACCGGTCAATCACTCGAACTTCGTTCTGGTTCTGCAGCGAGTCCCAGGCCTGTTTCAGCGTTTGCAGGACATTACCCATGAAGTCCTTATCGGCGGCGGCTTTCTTGCCGACATAGCCCTGGCCGCGACGGTACATTTTCAGTCGGGCGAGCAGGTTCTGGTTGTTCTGGTCGAACTCCGCTTCATGGGCATGTGGCGACAGGCAGTCGATATGCACCTGGCCCGATTTGCTGATCCACAGGATATGGCTGTCGTGGCTGTCTTTTTGCGCCGCGAACATACGAGCCAGTTCTTCGATAGTAGGTTGATTGTTCAGGTTCATGATAAAGCCCCCTTGACCATTTGGTGATCTTTCAAAGTTGATTCGCTAATACAAGTAGCCCATCGGTTAGTTGATCCCTGGCACCGAAACCAGGACGTCAGCAGTCGTCCGCCGAAATCGGCGGGGTACCGCGTCTGTTGCATGTAGTCGTGTTGAATAACTGCTACGCAATAGCGTCACAACGAAGAGAAGCGGCGATAACCTTCGGCCCCTGCCGACGTGTTGAGGGTCGGCCACAAGCATCATGAGGATGGATCGCCAGCGCTTCTCGTCCTTGTACTGGACGTTCAGGCCAGGTCAGCTTCTTCAATCTGCCTTGTGGGCAGCGTGTATCCGGAAAAAACAGCTCGGCGGTCAGACGAGCTTGCTCAAGCGTGTTGCTACTCCCGATCGGGGAGACGTCTGCATCATGCAAGGGCAAATCGAAGGCGTCAACGGTTTTGTAGTGAATATTTTTAGACACTACATATTGTCCGACAAAGCTGTTTTGGAATTAGAAAGTGGGGGTTGCAGGCGGGTGGTCTGACAACCAACCCGTCGCTCGTGGATGTACCCGATCAACTGTAGGAGCCAGGCTTGCCGGCGAAGGCGTCCTCGAATACCGCATCGCGCGTTCGGGTCTCTTCGCCGGCGAGCCGGGCTCCTGCAATGTTTGGCGCAGGGTAATCTCTGGCGTCGAGCGCCGTCAGGCTACGAAGGCCGATACCTGGGCGAGGTTGTTGTCCTGGGCTGCGGCGATGAGGTGCAGAGGGATATGCGGTTGCTCGACGGGGGAGGGAATTTCAATGCTTCCTACAATGTGCGGTTGTCGCTCACTCAGTCCGGTCGACTCCTGTTCCTTTGCCTTAGCCATTCTCGCGTGGTTCGCTGCGATTTCGTTGAGAGTTGACACGTTACATCTCCGGTGACTGACCAAGCGTTTTGCTGGAGTCCTTTAGCGTTGATTGGATGGCCATCGCGTCAGTTTTATGTCGTTCGCGATGGCTAACGCGGGCCGGTGCAATCCCCGCGCCAGAGGAGGCTGGGATTTACCCCTGGCGATTTCATTTGCGACGAAAGGTTATGGGCACGGCCGGCTCGGGTCAAAACACGATGCCGATCTTTGCGCCGTACTCTTCCCGGGTCTGTTTGTCGAAGTCGGTAAACTGAAATTGACCGTCCAGGTCATATTCGAAACGGTTGTAGTAGAGCCCGGCGATAAAGGCAATCGCCCCCTGCTGGTTGAACAGCCAGTTCAACTCGACAAAAGGATTGGTGGTGTCTTCAAGATCAAGTTCCTGGCTGCTCACGCCGTGGATTTGCAACTGCGCGTCACCATTGATGACCTTGCGAACCCCAGCTTCCAGGCGCAAGGTTGAAGTGCTGAACGCGTGGTTGTAGCCGGCCGCCACTTTAGCGAAGGGGGTGCGATTGGTGAGATTGATGTCGTACTTGTTAAAATCCGGGTCATAGCGGTTCCACTTATAGCCTCCCCCGATCAAAACGTCTAAAAAATTGTCGGCATCCAGGGCCATTCTCCAGCCCAGGTCCAAGTCGGCCTGACCATCGGTGACGCGCTGATGTTTTTCTTCGGAATACTGCCCGGTGATTTCCGCCTGATACACAAGGCCACCCCGGCCAGTCATCTTGTTGCCGAAGTTCAGGAATGCTCCAGCTTGCGGGATATGCTCTGTACTGGTGGAGCTACGGCCCTTGAACTCCAGCTCGCTGTAACTTCCCAACAAGCCGACGGCAAAAACAGGAGCTTCGGAAGGTGTTGCGCCAGTGAAAGGGGGGGGCGACGCCCGCCAGGAGGGAAGTGACAACAGCAGCAAGACTGGTTCTATTCATGAGAACTCCATCAGCGCACTTATGGTCCGTTTTGGACCTGTCACTAACAACAATAGTCGGTTTTGGTGCAGCGTTAGACCGGTCGTCGGTCAGGACGAAAAAAAGATGGCAATTAGCCTTGACGTCATCTTTTTGTCGCCTGTGAGTGCGATTTTAGGAGGTTGCCGCGCGACTCCCTGCCCGACGAACTGCACTTCTGCTCTTTCGATATGTGGCCAGTGCGGGCACAATGCGCATCCTTTTTTTGGCTGGCCTTGCCGGAGGCCTCGAAATGATCAAAACGCCGTACTACCTCATCGATAAGCAAAAGCTGCTGGGCAACATGGAAAAGATTGCCTACGTGCGCGAGCAGTCCGGGGCCAAGGCCCTGCTGGCACTCAAGTGCTTCGCCACCTGGTCGGTGTTTGACCTGATGCAGCAATACATGGATGGCACCACCTCGTCGTCGCTGTACGAGCTCAAGCTCGGCCGGCAGAAGTTTGCGGGCGAGACCCACGCCTACAGCGTGGCGTGGGCCGATGACGAAATCGAGGAGATGCTCGACAACTGCGACAAGATCATCTTCAACTCCATCGGCCAGTTGCAGCGCTACACTGAAGCATCTGCAGGCAAGGTCCGTGGCCTGCGGGTCAACCCGCAGGTGAGCAGCTCCGATTACCTGCTGGCCGACCCGGCACGGCCGTTCAGCCGCCTGGGCGAGTGGGACCCTTCGATGATCGAGCAGGTCATCGAGCAGATTTCCGGCTTCATGTTCCACAACAACTGCGAGAACGGTGACTTCGGCCTGTTCGACGACATGCTGTGCACCATCGAAGAGCGTTTCGGTCATCTGCTGCACAAGGTCGAGTGGGTCAGCCTCGGTGGCGGTATTCACTTCACCGGCGAAGGCTACGCGCTGGATGAGTTCTGCGCGCGCCTCAAGGCGTTCTCGCAAAAGTACGGCGTACAGGTTTACCTGGAGCCGGGCGAAGCGGCCATCACCCAGAGTGCCTCGCTGGAAGTCACCGTGCTTGACACGCTCTACAACGGCAAGCACCTGGCGGTCGTGGACAGCTCCATCGAAGCCCACATGCTCGATCTGCTGATCTACCGCCTGAATGCCAAGCTGGCCCCGAGCGAGGGTGAGCACACCTACATGGTGTGCGGCAAATCCTGCCTGGCCGGCGATATTTTCGGTGAGTACCAGTTCGATCGTCCGCTGGCCATCGGCGACCGCCTGTCGTTCGTCGACGCAGCGGGCTACACCATGGTCAAGAAGAACTGGTTCAACGGCCTGAAAATGCCGTCCATCGTAGTGAAACAACTCGACGGTAGTGTCGAGGTGGTTCGTGAGTTCGGTTACAACGACTATATGTCCAGCCTCTCGTAAGCTGGCTGAGAAGGAGAGAGAGAAAAATTGAAGAAGAACGTACTTATCATTGGTGCAGGAGGTGTCGCCAAGGTGGTGGCCCACAAGTGCGCGCAGCACAACGACGAGCTCGGTCGTATTGCTATCGCGTCGCGCAACATCTCCAAATGCCAGGCCATCATCGACAGCGTCAAGGCCAAGGGCAGCCTCAAACAGCCCGCTGAAATCAAGGCATTCACCCTTAATGCCCTGGACGTCGAGGCGACCAAGACGCTGATTCGTGAAACCGAATCGCAGATCGTCATCAACGTCGGTTCCGCTTTCCTCAACATGTCGGTGCTGCGTGCCTGCATCGATACTGGCGCCGCTTACCTGGACACCGCCATCCACGAAGAGCCGGGCAAGATCTGCGAGACGCCGCCCTGGTATGGCAACTACGAGTGGAAGCACCTCGAGGAATGCCAGCAGAAGAACGTCACCGCCATCCTCGGCGTGGGCTTCGACCCGGGTGTGGTCAATGCCTATGCGGCACTGGCCCAACAACAGTATTTCGACCGCATTGATTCGATCGACATTCTCGACGTCAATGCCGGTTCCCATGGCAAATATTTCGCCACCAATTTCGACCCGGAAATCAATTTCCGCGAGTTCACCGGGCAGGTGTGGAGCTGGCAGGACAGCCAGTGGACCAGCAACACCATGTTCGAAGTCAAGCGCACCGACGACCTGCCGGTAGTGGGTTCGCAGAACCTGTACCTGACCGGTCACGATGAAGTGCACTCGCTGTCGAAGAACCTCGGCGTGCCCAACGTGCGTTTCTGGATGAGCTTCGGCGAGCACTACATCAACGTGTTCACCGTTCTGCGCAACCTCGGCCTGCTCTCCGAGCAACCGGTCAAGACCGCCGAAGGGCTGGAAGTCGTGCCGCTGAAAGTGGTCAAGGCCGTGCTGCCTGATCCGAGCTCGCTGGCGCCGGGCTACACCGGCAAGACCTGCATCGGTGACCTGGTCAAGGGCACCAAGGATGGCCAGCCGCGCGAAGTGTTCATCTACAACGTAGCGGACCACGAGGAAGCCTTTGCCGAAACCGACAGCCAGGGCATTTCCTATACCGCCGGTGTCCCACCGGTGGCTGCAGCCCTGCTGGTAGCCCGCGGTGAGTGGGACGTGCAGCGCATGGTCAACGTCGAGGAGCTGCCAGCCGAGCCGTTCCTCAAGGCGCTGGACGTGATGGGCCTGCCGACCCGTATCAAGGACGAGCACGGCGACCGTGCCTGGGACTGCAAGGCCTGAGGCTTGCACACCTGTGATGCAAAAAAACGCCGCTCATTGAGCGGCGTTTTTGTGTGTGCCAGGTTGTTGGATTCGATCAGTGACGATCCAGCCACACCGTTTGTGCGTTGCAGAATTCACGCACACCAAAGTGCGACAGCTCGCGACCGAATCCGCTTTTCTTCACACCACCGAAGGTCACGCGCGGGTCGCTGGCGCAGTAGCCATTGATGAACACCCCGCCGGTTTCCAGTTCACTGGCCATCTGCTGGGCCAGCTCGACATTGCCGGTGTAGACGGTGGCCGCCAGGCCGAACTCACTGTCGTTCGCCAGTTCCAGCGCATGCGCAGCGTCGCGAGCGGTGATGATCGACGCGACCGGACCAAACAGCTCCTGCTTGAACGAAGTCATCTGGTCAGTGACACCGGCCAGCACCGTAGGCTCATAGAAGTTACCCGAGCCTTCGGCCTTCTTGCCGCCCAGCAACAGGGTCGCGCCTTCTTCCAGGGTGTCGCGCACCTGTTGATCCAGCTCATCGCGCAGATCAAAGCGGGCCATCGGGCCGATGTACGTCTCGGCGGACAGTGGGTCGCCGACCACCAGTTGGCGCGTGGCCTCGACAAACCGCCGGGTGAATTCCAGGGCTATGCCTTGCTCGACGATCAGCCGCTTGGCCGCCGCACAGACCTGCCCGGTGTTCTGGTAACGACCGATCACGGCCGCTTTGACGGCGTCGTCGAGGTTGGCATCATTGAGCACGATGAACGGATCGGAACCGCCCAGTTCCAGGACGCACTTCTTCAGCGCCGCGCCAGCCTGGGCGCCGATGGCCATGCCAGCGCGCACACTGCCGGTCAGTGTGACGGCGGCGATGCGTGGGTCGGCAATCGCTGTGGAAACACCGTCCGGCGTGACGTTGATAACTTCGAAGATGCCTTCGGCAAAGCCTGCCTTTTTGAAGGCATCCAGCAGCAGGTAGGCGCTGCCCATGACATTGGGCGCGTGCTTGAGCACGTAGGTATTGCCGGCCAGCAGCGTCGGCACCGCACCGCGCAGCACTTGCCAGATCGGGAAGTTCCACGGCATGACCGCGAGAATCGGGCCCAGCGGGCGATATTCGATGCGCGCCTTGCCGCCTTCGACCAAGGTGGGTTCAGCGCTCAACATGGCAGGACCGTGTTCGGCATACCAGTCGCAGAGCTGTGCACATTTCTCAATTTCACCGCGGGCCTGGGCGATCGGCTTGCCCATTTCCAGGGTGATCATGGTGGCCAAGGCTTGTGCGTTGTCGCGTAATGCCCGGCCCAGGGCAATCAAGCGCTGCGCGCGTTGGGCAACCGGCTCGCGGCGCCAGGCACGGAACCCGCTGGCGGAACGCGACAGGGCGGCGTCCAATGCCGCTGCGGATTCGTAAGGGTAGTGGCCGATCTGTTCACCGGTCGCCGGGTTGATCGAAATGGCGTGGGTAAGGCTGCTGATGTTGGTCATGGCACCGTCCTGCGGGTAGGAATGCGCTCAGATTACGGTGCTGTATGTTTTCTTTAAACTGAATAATAATGAGCGTCTTGTTCACGTTTGGAGAATGATGTGGATCTGGTTCAGCTCGAGATTTTCAAAGCTGTCGCTGAGCACGGCAGCATCAGCGTGGCCGCGCAGCACATCCATCGGGTGCCTTCTAACCTGACCACGCGGATCAAGCAACTGGAGCAGGATCTGGGCGTCGACCTGTTCATCCGCGAAAAAAGCCGCCTGCGCCTGTCGCCCGCCGGCTGGAGTTTCCTCGATTACGCCCGGCGGATTCTCGATCTGGTCCAGGAAGCCCGCGCCACGGTAGCCGGGGAAGAACCCCAGGGCACATTTCCCCTGGGATCGCTGGAGAGCACCGCGGCGGTGCGGATTCCCGAACTGTTGGCGGCCTACAACCAACAGTACGCCAAGGTCGAACTGGACCTGTCCACCGGACCTTCCGGGACCATGATCGACGGCGTGCTGGCAGGCCGCCTGACCGCCGCGTTTGTCGATGGCCCGGTGCTGCATCCGGCGCTGGAGGGCGTACCGGCATTCGAAGAAGAAATGGTGCTGATTGCGCCGCTCAACCACAGCCCGATCCATCGCGCGCAGGACGTGAACGGCGAAAACATCTATGCCTTCCGCTCCAACTGCTCGTATCGCCACCACTTCGAAAGCTGGTTCACCAAGGACGCGGCAGTGCCGGGCAAGATCTTCGAAATGGAGTCCTATCACGGCATGCTCGCCTGCGTCAGCGCCGGCGCCGGCCTGGCCCTGATGCCGCGCAGCATGCTGCAGAGCATGCCCGGCTGCAGCACGGTCAGCGTCTGGCCGTTGTCCGAGTCCTTCCGTTACTTGCGCACCTGGCTGGTATGGCGCAGGGGCACGGTGTCGCAGAGCCTGACCATGTTCGTGCGGTTGCTGGAGGAGCGGTGTGAAGCAATAAATCAGGTGAATAGAGTGGAAGGGGCGTAGCGCCGGTTCAGGTGCTAGCTTTCCTCGATGTTATCGATGTGCTTGAAACGTTCGATCAGAAAATCGATCAGGCAACGCACTCTCGCGGATAAATGCAGCTGTTGCGGGTAGACCGCATACACGTCGGCGCGGGTGGGGGTCTGGTCTTCCAACACCAGGCGCAAGCGGCCACTGCGCACATAACGTGCGATGTCCCATTCGGCCCGCAGCAATATGCCAAAGCCATCCAGCGCCCAGTTCAGCGCCACCTCGCCATCGTTGCAACCCAAGGCGCCATGCACCTTGATGTTGTCCTTGCGTCCGCCGTTGTTGAAGCTCCAGACCCCATAGGGTGACTCGTTCTGGCGGATGAAAATGCAGTTGTGATCCTGCAACTCGGCGAGCTTTTTTGGCGTGCCGTACTTGTCCAGGTAGAGCGGCGAGGCACACAACAGGCGGCGGTTGGAGGCGATCTTGCGCGCATGGAAGGCGGCGTCCGGCAGGGTGCCGAAACGTATGCCCAAATCGAATCCGTGGGTCGCCAGATCAAGCGGGTGGTCGCTGATTTCCAGCTGTATCTCCACCTCCGGGTATTGCGCGAAGAACGCCGCCAGGGCAGGGCCGATGTAGCGTCGGCCGAAGCCCAGGGAGGCATTGACGCGGATCAGGCCTTTGGGGGTGGCGCGGCTGCTGCTGACCAGCTGTTCAAGCTCGTTGATCTGGGTGAGGATTCGCGCGGCATGGGAGAAATACAGCTCGCCTTCCGACGTCAGGCTCATCGACCGTGTGGTGCGATTGACCAGGCGTGTGCCGAGCCGTGCCTCCAGGGCGGTCAGGCGTTTGCTCACGGCCGGCGGCGTGACGCCCAGCTCTCGGGCCGTTGCTGCCAGGCTGCCTTTGTTGGCGAGCAGGTAGAAAAAAGACAAATCCAGGGTCTGGTCCATTCGTAACTCAAATTCATCTATGTAGTTATTTTGGGTAACTCACGCTCATTTACTCACTACATATACTCCGCTCACCCCCTGATTGAACACCCCGTTCATCAGGCACAACAAAAACATGAAGAGAGTGGAGTTAACGATGAGCGCATACAAAATTGCTGCGGTTCCAGGTGACGGCATCGGTGTTGAAGTGATCGAGGCGGGTGTCGAGGTGCTGCAGGCCCTGTCGAAAAAATCCGGCTTCGAACTGGATTTCAAACACTTCAACTGGAACTCGGACAACTACCTGAAAAACGGTTACTACATCCCCGAAGGCGGGCTGGAAGAACTGAAAACCTTCGACGCGATTTTCTTCGGCGCCGTCGGTGCGCTCAACGTCCCGGACCATATTTCCCTGTGGGGCCTGCGCCTGCCGATCTGCCAGGGCTTCGATCAATACGCCAACGTGCGTCCGGCACGCGTGCTGCCCGGGGTGAAAAGCCCGCTGCACAACGGCGACCAGATCGACTGGGTGGTGGTGCGGGAAAACTCCGAGGGCGAATACTCCGGCAACGGCGGTCGCGTGCACCGGGGCTTGCCGGAAGAAGTCGCCACCGAGGTCTCGGTATTCACCCGTGCCGGGGTCGAGCGCATCCATCGCTTCGCTTTCGAACTGGCGCAGAGCCGTCCGCGCAAGCACTTGACCATGGTCACCAAGTCCAACGCCCAGCGACACGGCATGGTGCTATGGGACGAGATTTTCTTTGAGGTCGCCAAGGACTTCCCTGACGTGAAGGTCGACAAGGAACTGGTCGACGCCGTGACCACGCGCATGGTGCTCAAGCCGTCGACACTGGACGTGATCGTCGCCACCAATCTGCACGCCGATATCCTCTCCGACCTGGCCGCGGCCTTGTCCGGCAGCCTGGGCATCGCGCCGACCGCCAACCTGAACCCGTCGCGCAAATTCCCGTCGATGTTCGAACCGATCCACGGCTCGGCCTTCGACATCACCGGCAAAGGGGTCGCCAATCCGATCGCGACATTCTGGACGGCGGCGATGATGCTCGAACACCTGGGCGAACCCGCCGCGGCCAAGCAGTTGATGTCGGCCATCGAAGCGGTGACTGAAAGCGGCCTGCATACCCCGGATCTGGGCGGTACCGCCACCACCCGGCAGATCACCGAGGCCATCATCGCCTTGATCAACCGCTGATAATTTCCAGCGATTCAAAGGAGTACTGCGGCACAACGCCGAGGGGCGGATCACTGGGTCCGACTCCTCGGCATTTCCTGACAACAATAAAAAATCAGGGCCCTGTCATGAAAAGAATATTTGGCAAACTCTACGTACAAGTACTCATCGCTGTCGTCCTCGGCGCCATCGTCGGGGTGTTCATTCCCGAGACCGGCACTGCGCTCAAACCCTTGGGCGATGCGTTCATCAAACTGATCAAGATGCTCCTGGCCCCGGTGATCTTCCTGACCGTGGTCACCGGCATCGCCAAGATGGAGAACATGAAGGAGTTGGGGCGCGTCGGGTTTCGCGCGTTGATTTATTTCGAAGTGGTTTCCACCCTGGCCCTGGTGGTCGGCCTGGTGGTGGTCGATGTCTTCAAGCCTGGCGCCGGCATGAACATCGATGTGGCCAGCCTCGACACTTCAAGCCTCGCCACCTATACCACCGCGGTCAAGCACGCGTCGTTCATGGATTTCATCATGAACATCATCCCCGACACCATTGTCGACGCCTTTGCCAAGGGCAATGTCCTGCAAATCCTGCTTTTTTCGATACTGCTCGGTGTCGCGCTGGCGTATGTGGGGCCACGTGGAAAAGTTTTCGTCGACACGCTCGATAGCCTGATGCAGGGCATGTTCCGCATCGTTAACATGGTCATGCGTCTGGCGCCCATCGGTGCATTCGGCGCCATCGCGTTCACCATCGGCAAGTACGGCTTCGGCTCGCTGTTTTCCCTTGGCAAACTGATGGCCTGCGTCTACCTGACCTGCGCGGTGTTCGTGATCTTTGTCCTGGGGCCGATCTGCCGCTACAGCGGTTTCAGCCTGTGGAAGTTCCTCAAGTTCATCAAGGAAGAACTGTTCACCGTGCTCGGCACCAGCTCTTCGGAGTCGGTGTTGCCGCAGATGATTGCCAAGATGGAAAAGGCCGGTGTTTCCAAGCCCGTGGCCGGCATGATCATTCCTTCGGGCTTGACCTTCAACCCGGACGGCCAGGCGATTTACTACACCATCGCCGCGATCTTCATCGCCCAGGCCACCAACACGCCACTGACCCTGACAGATCAGTTGATTGTGCTGGCGGTATTGATGTTCACCTCCAAAGGCTCGGCGGGCGTCACTGGCTCAGGCTTCATCATCCTGGCGGCAACGCTCTCGTCCCTTGGCACGATTCCGGTGGCGGGCATGGTGTTGCTGCTGGGTGTCGACCGGTTCATGTCGGAAGCGCGTGCGATCACCAACACCATCGGCAATGGCGTGGGCACCATGGCCATCGCCAAATGGGTCGGAGCGCTGGACACACAGAAAATGCACAAGGCCCTCAATGGCGACGCCGAAGACAGAACGCCCGAGGTAGCGCCGGCAGAGAGTGCCGCCGTGGCGCCATCTTTAGCCATCAACCCTTTGCGAGCAAACAGGGAGAAAGCCACGAGGGCGTAAGGGGCAGGGGACGCTCAAACCAGAGCAAATGCTGCAATCCCGAGGATCGCCCCGCTATGGCGTGCCGCCTGAGCGACGCCATTTCGTCATGGGGGCTGCCAGTGCCGGTGATCAGTGGATTCGTCGAGGAGTTTCTGGCCGACGGGGTGGTGATGGGCACCGTGCACCGGGTGGGGCTCGAACGGCTGATCGGCAGCAATACAGAGCGGGCACTATACTCGGTGCCGGGGAGTCTGCTGGCGGTCAGGCAGCGTGCCAGCTTTGAATGATGATCTGACTGGAGACCTGTCATGAGCCAGTACCAACGGTTATTGCTTATCATCAACCCGGCCCTGCGCCATACCTCAGCCATTAACCATGCTGCAGAGCTGGCCAAGGCCAGTGGGGCGAACCTGCATATCGCGGCGCTGATTCCCTCATTCAAATGGCTATCGCTGCTTGAAGAAGGCGATCGAAAACTCGCTCGGGAGCGCTACCTGCAGGACCACCGCGACTGGCTTGAGGTCCAGGCAAAAAACCTGCATGGCGCAGGTATCGAGGTGACCAACGAGGTGGTTTGGGCTCAGGACATGAAACAGGACATCCTTGATCATGTCGCAGAGTTGCAACCCGACCTGTTGATCAAGGATATTCAGCATGAATCAGCGCTCCAGCGCGCTTTCTTCACGCCTTTGGACTGGCATCTGCTGCGCCATTGTCCAGTACCGGTGTTTCTGGTGGGTCGCAGTGGCGCCGCATTGCCACGCAGGGTGGTGGCAGCCGTCGAGGTGTCAGACAGTGAGTCAGCCGACAACGAACTGAATGAGCAGATCATCAAACAGGCCGCAAGCCTTGCCCTGCAGTGTGGAGCCGAGTTGCATTTGTTGTACGCCTGCGATATCGCGGCGGGTTATCTGGCGGACATGGGGGGGCTGGCGCTCGCCGACCTCACCAGAGAGCTACGCACAGATCTGGAACAGTCCTTCCTGAGGTTGGCCGGGCGTTTCGGCGTTCCCCCTGATCGTCGGCATTTCATCCAGGGGCATCCGGTTTCGGTGCTGAGCGAGTTCGCCAATGATCATGACGTGGATGTCATCGTGATGGGCAGGGTCCAGTCCCATGGGGTGGGCAAACTGCTGGGTAGCACCACCGAGCATATCCTGTATCAAGTGCCGTGCTGCGTTCTGGCGGTTTAGATCGAATGGGAGCGGGACTTGATCGCACACCGTCTGCTACGCCTGGCAATGTGATTATTTGCGCTCCCAGTACTTCTGCATTTCCAGAAAGAGGAAGGACGCAGTCCACGTAATCAGTACCAGCCCGGTCAGGGCCTGCAGCCCAGTCAGGTACTTGAGGTCGCCCACCGGTGAAATATCGCCGAAGCCGATGGTCGTGTACGTGGTGAAGGAAAAGTACACGCAGTCCATCAGCGAGCCGTCGAAGTTACCCGTCAGGCTGCCCCAACTACCGGAGTGCACCATCAGGTAATAGACCAACGCGAAGCACCAGACCTCTATCGCGTGGGCCAGCAGGGCACCGAATACCCCGACGACAATCCTGAAGCGGCTCCACAGCTTGAGCCGGGGCAGCCAGTCGTTGAGACGCAGCAGGCATTCGTAGTGGATCACGACGGCGAGGATCACCACCAGCGCATTGATCAGCGTGACTGCCAGCATGGAAAATCTCCTGGGCGTCGATCCGACTGGAAGGGACACTGTCGAGTCAGTCGGTGATAAAAACCAACGGGCCTTGGGCCAAGCGTAGCGTTCAATAGTCTCATCACCTTCAGACTTCGTTAAGAAATCCCTTTGATACTGCTCCCCAATTGATCCGGGGGAGGTGTTTTCCAATGTCCGAATTCAACTGGAACGTGCAGTTGCCGCTGTATTTCAGCCAAGCCGAAACACCGCCAATGAGCCTGCTCAGGGCCTTGCCCGGCGACGCGCAGCGGGCGGTCTTCGAAGGCTTCATCCAGCAGCGATTTCGCAAGGCCCACGGCGCCGACATCCGTCATTTCATGCCAGAACTGTTTGGCATGAGGGATGCGTCCGGTGCCTTGTGTGCGGTGGCCGGGGTGCGACTGGCAGGCACGCAACCGCTGTTTCTGGAGGGCTATCTGGACGAGCCGATCGATCCGCTGATCAGCGCCGCAGCGGACCGGACCGTAGAGCGCTCCGCCATCGTCGAAGTCGGCAATCTGGCGGCCGCCGACACGGGCAGTGCACGCATGAGCATCATCGCGATGACCTACGTGCTGGCCATGGGCGGTCTGGAGTGGGTGGCGTTCACCGGCAATATTGGCCTGGTGAACAGTTTCCATCGCCTGGGTTTGAAGCCGGTGACACTGTGTGCCGCCGATCCTGCGCGCCTGGGTGAAGACCGCCATGCCTGGGGCAGTTACTACGAAAGCAAACCCTGGGTTCATGTTGGCAATATCCGCAGCGGGTTCATTCATTTACGCAACATAGGTCTGTTCAGCCGACTGGGTTTGCCTTCGTCCATCGAGGGTTGCTGCCATGTCGCCTGAAGTGGAGCGTTTCCAACAGACGCTGCGCGATCACGCCGAACGCAAGGGCAATGGCATTGCCTTGTGGGGCGATCAGTTGAAACTGGACTACGCCACCCTGTACACCGAAGTGATCGAGCGCCAGCAACGGCTGCGCGATGAACACATCAAGGTGTTTGCCCTGGCGTTGGACAATGGCGTCGAAGCGATGCTCTGGGACCTGGCCGCGCTGTTCGAAGGCTTGACCTGTGTCGCGTTACCGTCTTTTTTCAGCACGGCGCAGCGCCGTCATTGCCTGGAACAAAGCCAGGCCGAAAGGGTGATCGCCGAACCGCAACTGGCGGCGCAACTGCAAGCGGCCGGCTATGAAGAAACCGCTGGATTCTGGCGCCGCACCTTCTGTGGCTCGAAGCGGATGCCCGAAGGCACCGCCAAACTGACCTTCACCTCCGGCACCACAGGGACACCCAAAGGCGTGTGCTTGAGCGCCGCGAGCATTCTGCGGGTCGCCCGCGAACTGGATCAGGCCAGTCGAAGCTGCCATCCCCGGCATCATCTGGCGCTGCTGCCGCTCGCCATTTTGCTGGAGAACATCGGTTGTTACGCCGCGTTGTATGCCGGCGCGACCTTGAGCCTGCCCAGCCAGGAAACCCTGGGAATCCAGGGCGCCAGTGGGGTGGATGTGCCACAACTGCTGGGGTGCCTGGCCAAGCGATCGCCCCAGAGCCTGATCCTGGTGCCGCAGTTGCTGCTGATGCTGGTCAGCGCGGCCGAGCAGAAAGCCTTCGATCCGAAGCATCTACGGTTTGCCGCCGTGGGCGGTGCGCGGGTTAGCCTGGATTTGTTGCATCGTGCCCAACGTACAGGCGTGCCGGTCTACGAGGGGTACGGATTGTCGGAGTGTGCCTCGGTGGTGTGCCTCAATACGCCGCAGGCCTGCCGCCCTGGCAGCGTGGGCCGTCCCTTGCCCCATGTGCAGATTCGCCTGGCCGACGACGGCGAAGTGCTGATCAAGGGCTCGACCCTGCTGGGTTACCTGGGCGAGGCGCCGCACGCTGATGAGTGGTGGCCCAGCGGTGATCTCGGGGAGTTCGACAAGGAGGGATTTCTCTACCTCAAGGGCCGCAAGAAACATCAGTTCGTCACCAGCTTCGGGCGCAACGTCAACCCGGAGTGGGTCGAAGCCGAACTGACCCAACGCCGTCATATCGCCCAGGCCTTCGTCCATGGCGAAGCCCTGCCGGGCAACCATGCATTGCTCTGGCCGCACCATGCGGACTGCCCGGACGAGCAATTGGCTGTCGCCGTGGCCGAGGCCAACGAGGCCTTGCCCGATTACGCCCGGGTCCAGCACTGGACCCGCCTGGAACAACCCTTCACCGCTGCAAATGGCCTGCTGACGGCCAACGGTCGACCGCGCCGCGATGCCATCGTCGAGCGATACCGGGCGCAGCTGACAGAGTCGGTACTTTTCGAGGAACCCGCATCATGAGCTTTTTCGACACGCTGCAAGAGGCCACCCACCAGGAGCGCAACACGCTGTTCAACCTGCCGATCATCGTCGATGCCCTCGAGGGCAAGGTCAGCCTGGAGAGCTACCGGGCCTTCCTGGCCCAGGCCTACTACCACGTGCGCCACACGGTGCCGCTGATGATGGCCTGCGGTGCACGCCTGCCGTCACACCTGGAGTGGCTGCGTGAAGCCGTGTGTGAGTACATCGAGGATGAATACGGCCACGAACAATGGGTACTCGATGACATCCAGGCCTGTGGCGGTGACAAGGAAGCGGTGCGCGACGGTCAGCCTTCGTTGGCCATCGAACTGATGCTCAGCTATCTCTACGACCTGATTGCCCGGGGCAACCCGGTGGGGCTGTTCGGCATGGTCAATGTGCTGGAAGGCACCAGCATCGCCCTGGCCACCCATGCCGCTGGCAGCATTCGCGAGCGCCTGGCGCTGCCGCAAAGCGCCTTCAGCTACCTCGATTCCCACGGTTCGCTGGACATCGAGCATATGCAGACCTACCGCCGACTCATGAACAAACTGGACGACCCGGGCGATCAGGCGGCCGTCATTCATGCTTCCAAGGTGGTTTACCGGCTTTACGCCGACATGTTCCGTGGCCTGCCACGAGACGGGGAGAACCCGCATGCGCCTGTCTGAGGCTCGCGTGGTACTGACCGGTGCCAGCGGCGGCATTGGCCTGGCGATCGCCACTGCCCTATGCGCCAGTGGCGCCAAGGTGCTGGCCGTGGCCCGGCATCGGGAGGCGCTGGAGCCCTTGCTCGAACGCTATCGGGACAGGCTGTTCTGGGTGGGCGCCGACCTGACATTGCAGGCCGACCGGCGCAAGGTGCTGGCCGCCGCCGAAGTCTTGGGCGGGATCAACCTTTTGATCAATGCGGCCGGGGTCAACCATTTCGCCATGCTCGAACACCTCGATGACAGCGAAATCAATGGGATGCTGGCGGTGAACATCAGCGCGCCGGTGTGCTTGACCAAAACCTTGCTGCCACTGCTCAAACAGGCCGACAGCGCCATGGTGGTAAACGTCGGTTCCACCTACGGCTCGATTGGCTACGCCGGTTACGCCAGTTATTGCGCCAGCAAATTCGCCCTGCGCGGGTTTTCCGAAGCCCTGCGCCGGGAGTTGGCGGATACCCGGGTCGGTGTGTTGTACGTCGCACCGCGCGCCACCCGCACGAGCATGAACAGCCCGGCGGCGCAGGCCTTGAATGACGCGCTCAAATCCAGCGTCGACGACCCGCAGACCGTCGCCTCGGCGGTCATCCACGCCATTGCCGGCGACCGCCGAGACTTGTACCTGGGCTGGCCGGAGCGCTTTTTCGTGCGCCTCAACAGCCTGTTGCCCCACCTGGTGGATCGGGGTTTGCGCAAGCAATTGCCGCTGATTCGCCGCCTGAGCCAATCGCCAGACAACGAGAACCTCGAACCATGAAAAAATTTGCCGCGTGTTTACTGCTGGGCGTCTTGAGCCAGAGCGTGTGGGCCCTGGACGCCGCCGACCAGCAACGTCTCAATGGCATCCAGCAGAGCTGGGCGCATATTCAGTACGAGTTACCGCAGGAGCAACGCACCGCCGCCTTCGAAAAGCTCGCTACCCAGGCGGCCGCGTTTACCCAGGAACGCCAATCGGTGGCCGAGGCCTGGATCTGGTCCGGCATCGTCACCAGCAGTTGGGCCGGAGCCCAAGGGGGGCTCGGGGCCCTCGGCAAGGTCAAGGACGCGAAGCAATATCTGGAGAAAGCCCTGACCCTGGACCCCAAGGCCTTGCAAGGTTCGGCCTACACCAGCCTCGGCGCGCTGTATGATCGTGTGCCGGGCTGGCCCATCGGTTTCGGTGACGCCGACAAAGCCGAGCAATTGCTCAAGGTCGCTTTGCAGATGAACCCCAATGGCATCGACAGCCTGTACTTTTGGGGTGATCACCTCTACCGTCAAAAGCGCTACGCTGAGGCCAGGGCAGCGTTGCAAAAGGCCCTGTTGGCCGCCCCTCGGCCCGGGCGGGAAACCGCCGATGCCGGGCGTCGCAAAGAGATCGAAACACTGCTGGTGGATGTGAACAAGAAACTCGGCTGACAGGAGTCCGCGTGCGTTTACTACTGATTGAAGATGATGTGGCCCTCGGTGAAGGCATTCATCAAGCTTTGGGGCGCGAAGGCTATACCGTCGATTGGTTGCGCGATGGCAGCAGCGCCTTGCATGCACTGCTCAGCGAAACCTTTGACCTTGCGGTGCTTGACCTTGGCCTGCCGCGCATGGACGGACTCGAAGTGCTGCGGCGCCTGCGCGACAGCGGTTCGAACCTGCCGGTGCTGATTCTCACGGCCCGGGATGCCACCGAAGACCGCATAGCCGGGCTCGACGCCGGGGCGGACGATTACCTGATCAAGCCTTTCGACCTGGCCGAATTCAAGGCGCGCCTGCGGGCCCTGTTACGGCGCAGCGCCGGGCGCGCGCAGGTGTTGATCGAGCACGCTGGCATCAGGCTCAACCCTGGCACCCAGCAAGTCAGCTACCAGGGCGAGCCGGTGGCGCTCACGCCCAAGGAGTATCAACTGCTGCACGAACTCCTTTCGCCGCCAGGCCGGGTCATGACCCGCGACCATTTGATGCAGTTGCTCTACGGCTGGAACGAAGAGGCTGAAAGCAACACCCTGGAAGTACACATCCATCACCTGCGCAAGAAGTTCTCCGCCGACCTGATCCGTACCATTCGCGGCGTCGGTTATCTGGTGGAGGAGCGTCGGTGACGTCGATCCGCCGTCGCACCCTGACGCTGATCATCGGCCTGATGCTCGCGGGTCTCGGTGTGATCAGCGCCTTGAACCTGTACGACAGCCATCACGAAATTGCCGAAGTCTACGACGCCCAACTCGTGCAAAACGCGCGATTGCTGCAAGGCGTGCTGCGCATGCCACTGGCCAGCAAGGAACACGCCGAGTTGTACCAGGCGTTCAACAAAGCCCTGGGTGAAGCGGTGCCCAGGGGTGACGGTCATCCTTATGAAAGGAAGATTGCCTTTCAGGTCTTCAATCCCCAGGGCGAAGTGCTGGTGCACACCGCCAGCGCTCCGTCTTTTACCGTTGCTCCCTCCAGGCCCGGCTTCAGCGATGTGGTGGACCTCAACAATCGCCACTGGCGCGCGTTCCTGCTGGAAGACAAGCAGAATCACCTGCGGATCTGGGTCGGTGAGCGGGACGACGTACGGGCGGACCTGGTCAACCGGATCGTGCGCCATACCCTATGGCCCAACATGTTGGGCAGCCTGATGCTCGCGGCTATGGTCTGGCTGGCCATCGGCTGGGGTCTCAAGCCGCTGGCGAATATGGCGGCGACCTTGCGCGCACGGCACAGCGGTTCACTGGAGCCGTTGCATCTGTCGCCACTGCCCAGCGAGCTGGAGCCCATGCAAGCGGCGCTCAACCGCGTGCTCGCGCAGATTCAGGAAGTACTGGGGCGCGAGCGACGTTTTATCGCCGACGCCGCCCACGAAATGCGCACGCCGCTGGCAGTGCTCAGGGTGCATGCGCAAAACCTGATGGAGGCGGGCAGCGAGCAGGAGCGCCGCGCATCGCTGGAACATCTGATCGCTGGCGTGGACCGGACCAGCCGACTGGTCAACCAATTGCTCACGATGGCGCGTATCGAACCCCAGGCAGGCGTTCAACCGCCCGAATACATTGATCTGGCGGCCACGGTTCGCGACAGCCTGATTCAGCTGACGCCCTGGTTGTTGGGCAAAAACCTGGAACTGGCGTTCGATGTCAGCGGCGACGTCAGCCAGGTAAAAGTCGATCCTGCGGCCATTGATATTGCCTTGAACAATCTGGTGACCAATGCGGCGAACTTCTCGCCTGCGCATGGGTTGATCACTGTCAGGCTCGCCAAAACGGAACAGGGCTATGAACTGTCCGTCGAGGACGAGGGGCCCGGGATCAAGGAGGAGGACCGTGAGCGTCTGTTCGAGCGCTTCTACAGCCGGGCAAATGACCAGGGAGCAGGATTGGGACTGACCATTGTTCGGGCTATCGCAGATCGTCTGGGCGGGCAGGTCAGACTGGAGAATCGCGAGCAGGGAGGATTGCGCGCTTCGTTGGAAATCCGGCGCTTTTGATGTTGTCATTTACATGACGCAAAGTGCCCAGGTTACCCAGTCGAGCAACCACGCAGTCAAACAGGAATGACCGATGTCCCAACGCCGCTCAACATGGATTGCTCTATTGGTAGCCGTCACGTTCTTCATGGAGAACCTCGACGCCACGGTGATCGCGACCGCGTTGCCTGACATGGCCAGGACGTTCGGCGTCGCGGCGGTGGACCTGAACATTGGCATGAGCGCCTACATGCTCGCCGTAGCGGTGTCCATCCCCATCAGCGGCTGGTTGGCTGATCGTTTCGGTTCGCGCCTGGTCTTCAGTTCGGCGATCGTCCTGTTCACCCTGTCTTCGTTGATGTGCGGGCTGAGTGACAGCCTCGAAACCTTTGTCGCCGCGCGGGTGCTGCAAGGTATCAGCGGCGCGATGATGGTGCCGGTGGGGCGGCTGGCAGTGCTGCGCAGCACCGAGAAGAAAGACCTGGTGCGCGCGATCTCATTCATTACCTGGCCCGGTCTGGTCGCTCCGGTACTCGGGCCTCCCGTGGGCGGTTTCATCGTTACCCACGCTTCCTGGCCGTGGATTTTCTACCTCAATCTGCCTTTGGGCGTGCTGGCCCTGATTGCCGCGCTGGCCTTGCTGCCCAAACGGGACGACGCCAGTGCGAGGACGTTCGATTTCAGTGGCTTTCTGTTGGTGGGTATCGCCAGCGCTGCCTTGCTGTATGGCGTGGAGATGCTTGGGCAAAGCCGTGACGATGTGCTGCAAGGCCTGGCACTGAGTGGTACCGGTGTGGTTATCGGCGTTTTCGCCTGGCGCCATATGCGTCGGCATGCGCAACCCTTGTTGGCGCTGGGTGTAACCGACATTCGTACCTTCAACGTCTGCCTGTGCGGGGGCTCGATTTTCCGGATTGCCATCAGCACCTTGCCGTTTCTCCTGCCGTTGATGTTTCAATTGGCTTTCGGTCTTTCTGCATTCGATGCCGGGTTGCTGGTGCTGGCGGTATTTGCCGGCAACCTGGCGATGAAACCCTTCACTACCTGGGTGATGCAGCGTTGGGGGTTTCGTCCGGTGCTGATGGTCAACGGCATCCTTGGCGTCCTGGCGATAGCGGCGTGCGCGCTGCTGGATGAGCGCATGAGTGCGGCGCTGATCCTGTTCATCCTGTTCGTCGGTGGCCTGTCGCGCTCCATGCAGTTCACCGTGTTCAACACACTGGCCTTTGCCGAAATCCCCAAGGAACAGATGAGCGACGCTTCAACCTTGTTCAGCATGTTCTTCCAGTTGAGCATGGCGATGGGGGTGGCCATCGGCGCGTTGTTGCTGCGCCTTGCCATGAACATCCATGGCACCGCAGGGCACGCCGAGACTGCCGACTTCCAGCTGACATTCCTCTGTGTGGCAGTGATTGCGGCCATTGCTTTGCTGGACAACCTGCGACTGCCGCCCCAGGCGGGGGAGGCGGTGTTGCAGCGTGCACGGGCCAAGGATTAGTGCGGTGGTTTGGCTTTCCCGTCCTGGACCCTGAAACTCAAGTGCACCGATGTTCCCTGTTTGTCCTGGATTGTCAGGCGCGCGTCGCCGCCGAAACATTCCATGATCTGCCTCACCATGATAAAGCCAATACCCAGCCTGCCTTGTCGGGTGGTGTAGAAAGATTTGAAGGCCATCAGTTGCTGTTGCCGGGAAGATCCACCCCCGGTGTCGCAGATGGTCAGGTTCAGCCATTGTTGGGCATCATCCAGGCGAGCCTCGATGTTCAGGGTTCCTGCGGTCGGCATCGCCTCTATGGCATTGGCAATGACGCTTCTTAAAATCTGCGAGAGTAACAGCGGATTGCTGATGACCCGGGGTGTGGATTCATTTTTGAACGCCACCTGGATTTTTGATGCACTCAGTTGCGCGCTGAAGCTGTCGAGTGCGACCTGGACCATCTCCATCGGATCCACCAGCTCTGCCTCGCCGCGGATCGGGCCCAGGCACAGGAGTAATTCCTGCACCCATCGCGACATCCGGTCCACCTGACCGACAATATCGTCGAGGTGCTTCCTTGCAGGCTGGCCATCCATGTCATTTGCCAACTCTGCGCTTGAACGGATGCAGGCCAGTGGGTTACGCAGGCTATGGGCAATGGCCGTGGACACTTCGCCCAAGCCAACGTAAGTCTTGTTGGCAACGACTTGAGCTTCTTTTGACGCCAACTGGATCGATATTCGTCGGGCAATCCAGTAAATCCCGAAATAAACCAGCAGGCCGCCCATGGTGGAGAACCAGATTAGCCAGTGCCCGTGGTTGAGGCGTTCAATGAGGTCTGCAGGCTCCCTGTAGATTTCAACCACCGCCAGAATTTTCCCTTGGTCATCGACAATAGGGATGTAGCTTTCGATGAAGAATTCTTTCGGGGGGTGCAGGAATTTCTGTTCGCTGCGGTCTGCATCGACATTGCTGTACTTGGTGGATATCCGCTCCTTGGAACTGAATGCCTGCTCAAGCTCGTCATTCAAGAATGCTCGCCCAACCAGCGTCTTGTTGGTTGACCAGACCACTGTTCGAAGTGGGGAATAGATATTGATCAGGAGCGAGTTTGGGAGCTGCGCAAGATAGTCCAGGAATTCGAAACTGATGGGCTGTGCGATCTGCGTCTTGTCTTGCGGCATCGTCTTCTGTTGATTGAATGCCAGCAACTCCCCGATCTGCATACCCGCCAGTCCGTGATGGCGTATGTCACCTTTTGCGATGGTCTGGATGAACTGGGCTGACGTCAGGGCATCGCGCTCGAGGCTTTCCGCGACCAGGAAACTCGTCGACAAAGAGCCCAGCCCAAATGCAATCACACTGACGAGAAGGAAGCTGGCAATCGAAAACCAGCGCAGGAGATTGAATTGTTGAGTGGGTGCAATCGAGTCAACTGTTCCAGGACGAAAGCGTTTGTACAGCAGGTCGATTGCAGGCATAGGGAGTGCTCCAGGGTATGCTGCATTCCAGCAGCTTCAACCACTCAACCAAGCCCTGCATGATCAGCATTATCCATGCCAATGCAATGCCGCGCCTGGGCGGTCTAGCTTGCAACCCTTTCGCCAGGAAACGCCGGGGCCGAAGCGGGTATTACAGCCCATAGATGGGGGTAGTTTCCCCTAAGCGTGGGACAGCGGTTGCGCGCCCCGCGCCGTCAGACAGGCTGCACCACCTTTCGATGCAACCACCGGGCTTCGCTTTGCAAGGTAGGCGATGACTGAGTGCACTTCGCCGAAGGCGGCGCTGATCCGGGGCTCAGGGCTTGAGTCGGAGCACAAACCGCCGGTGCTATGATCTGAGCGTCTATGTCTGGCCAAGAGATCGCCCATGGATCGCCTGTCTACCCTGTTTTCGCAGTTCGGCGTGCGCGCAAACCTGTTTTACAACGGCAGGTTGTGCGGACTGGCGTCCTACGATGGCGCTGAGCGGCGTGGTTATATTCATCTGCTGCAGGCCGGTAGCGTCACCTTGCTGGGCGCTGATCGCAAGGACGTGCTGCTGACCCGGCCCAGCCTGATTTTCATGCCTCGCCCGAGCCGGCATCAGCTGTTTGCCGGTGAATCCGAGGGCGCTCAACTGTTGTGTGCCTCAATGGAATTCGAGGGCGGGGTCGATAACCCGTTGGCGGCTTCGTTACCCGATTGCCTGGTGCTCTCCCTCGATGAACTGCCCATGCTCGCCGATACCCTGAAATGGATGTTCGGCGAGGCGGCGGGTGCGCATTGTGGCAGGGAGGCAGCGCTGGAGCGCTTGTTTGAACTGCTGATCATCCTGTTGTTTCGGCATCTGCTTGATCACCAACAGTTGCGTACCGGAATGATGGCTGGCCTGGCCGATCCGCGGTTGGCGCGCTCCCTGGTGCAGATTCACAACGCACCGGAGCGTGCCTGGTCGATTGCGCAACTGGCCAGAGAGTCGAACATGTCGCGCGCGGCCTACGCCGTGCATTTTCGGGACGTGATCGGGCAGACGCCCGCCGAGTATCTGTTGAGCTGGCGTATCAGCCTGGCGCAGAAGCGTCTGCGTGAAGGGCGGTCGATTACGCTGATCGCCGCCGAGGTCGGCTATGAAAGCCCTTCGGCACTGGCACGCGCGTTTCGGCGCAAGACGGGCTACAGCCCGCGGGACTGGATGAAAGATCTGGCGGGAGAAGATGATGATGGGGCAATGACCTGAAAGCATCTCTGCTCCAGGCCATCGCGCAGGGTCGATCATCGGTTCAACGGCTTTGCAACTCGGTCAGGGAGTGGCCGGCGACAAAGATCGAGGCGGCCAGCAAGCCGATGTCTTTGAGCAGAAACTGCCCCGGCGCCACCGAAATGCCTGGAAAACCGAGGCCGGGTTCAATCACGCCGGGGGTCGAGAACATGAAGCTCAAGGTAGTGAAGAACAGCCCGGCCGATAGCGCACCGCCAATCAACGAAAGCTTGGGTGACAGAAGGCGACCTGCGATCAGGACCCCGATCGAGACCTCCAGGATGCCGAGCAGGCTGGAGAAGGTATCGACACTGAAAATGTCGTAGACCCAACCCAGGAAAGGGCTGTTACTCACCAGGGGCACCAGCCCGGCGGCTTCGTAGTGGGTGAACTTCATCCCGCCGAACCAGAAGTAAATGACGGCGAGCGCAAAGTAGGCACCGTAGGTGCCAAGCGCCATGGTTTTGATCCCGAGCGTTGAAGGGATCTGTACGGTGTTGGTGCTGCTGTTCTCAATGCTTAAGGTTTTCATGATCAAGGCTTCCAGGAGTGGTGGGGAACACTAATCAGCAACCCGGCGCGGTGTGCGTTGGGAGTGCGGACAGTGTTGCCTTTGATGCCACGCCCGTGGCGTCAGAACGTATTGCATTCAGTGCAGATCGTCTTGACTCGGCGAGGTGACAAACCACAAGAGCAGGGCCGCCGCGCTGATCAAGGCACCCAGCAGGCTGACCGCCATCCAGCCCCATTGGGCATAAACCAGGGTCGCGGCCGCGGCGCCGAGCGCGCTGCCGACCGAGTAGAAGCACATGTAGGCACCGACCATGCGACTGTGCGCGTCGGGTCGTGCGGCGAAAATGACGCTCTGGTTAGTGACGTGTACTGCCTGCACGGCGAAGTCGAGCAGCACGACGCCGCAGACCAACGCGAGCAGGGACGTCTGGGCAAATGAAATGGGCAACCAGGACAGCGTCAAGAGCCCAAGGGAAATGCCGGTCACGCGTTGCCCCAGGCCTTGATCGGCCCAGCGACCGGCTCTTCTGGCCGCCAGGGCACCGGCGACGCCGGCCAGGCCAAACAGGCCGATGGCCGTGTGTGAAAGCGACAGCGGCGGGGCGCTCAAGGGCAGCACCATGGAGGTCCAGAGCACCGAAAAAGCGGCAAAGATCAGCAGCGCCAGCAGGCCCCTGGCGCGTAACCTGGGCTCGGTGATGAACAGTGTAAAAAGCGAACGGATGAGCCTGAGGTAGGTGTCTTGATGCCTTGGCGCCGCCGTGACGGGCACCAATTTGTACAGCACCGTCGCGAGGGTCAGCATCAGTGCTGAAGACACAAAGTAAACGGCGCGCCAGCCTGCGATGTCAGCAATCAGGCCAGAGGCAAACCGCGCCAGAAGAATGCCCAGGACGATACCGCTGGTGACCGTCCCGACGGCTTGCCCGCGTTGCGACGGCGTTGCCAGCACGGCGGCGTAGGCCACCAGTACCTGAACCACCACGGCCAGCAAGCCCATCACGATCATGGCACTCAACAGGGCCAGCCATTGCTGGGCAGCACCGACCGCCGCCAGTGCCAGCGCAGACAGAAACACTTGCGCCACAATCAGCCGCTTGCGGTTGACCAGATCCCCCAGCGGGACGATGAACAGCAACCCCAGCGCGTAACCCACCTGGGTGGCCGTCACCACAATCCCGATCATTGATGAGGCCACGCCCAGGCTCTGGGCCATGGCGTCGAGTAACGGTTGCGCGAAGTAAACGTTGGCCACTGCCAGCGCGCAGGTGATGGAAAACAACAACGTGAGCTTTGGTGCAAGCCCTGGAGAGCGCTCGATCCTGCTGCTTTCGCAGGTTTCAGCCGGCGGTATGTGCGAAGGCTGCCTGACCCGGCATTGGGTGGCTGAATCGGTATCTGCTGTCATGCGCGCCTCCATGGGGTTAAACTGGTTGCAATTGAAAACCTGTTTTTATTGTTGCAGCATCAGGTTTCAAATTGCAACCACATTTCCCGAGGATAAAAAATGCTCGACGACGCTTCACCGCAAGGCAGCGAATGCCCGGTCGCAAGAACACTGGAAGCCATCGGCGATCGCTGGTCGCTGATGATCATCCGCGACGCTTTTGACGACATTCGCCGATTCAGCGAATTTCAGAAGAGCCTGGGCGTGGCCAAGAATATTCTGGCATCGCGACTGAAGGCGCTGGTCGAGGTCGGGATATTCGACGTTCGGCCGGCGTCGGATGGCAGCGCCTACAAGGAGTACGTGCTCACGGAGAAAGGACGGGAGATTTTTCCGCTGGTGGTCTGCATGAGGCAGTGGGGCGAACGATTTTTGTTCGAGCCACAGGAGACCCGTTCTGTGTTGCAGGACAACGCGAGCGGCCAGGCGCTGATGCCGATTGAGGTGCGTTCGGCAAGCGGGCAGAAACTGGGGCCCGCTGACTGCCACAGGGTGAGACTGGTTGATGGCGAGTCGTGAATATGGCCAGGCAAACTTTCCATCATCGTCCAGGCTGCCATTGTGAGTAGCCTGGCAGACCCTCCCCATTGAGCCACGCGACGTCCTGCTCCGTCCAGATGTGATATTCGGGCCTGGAGCCAGGATCCTCGACCAACGTCGCCACGCGCACGATCATCGCGTTCGAGCCGTTACGCTCAGCCGCAAGGTGCGATCCGCAGTGGGAGCAGAAGTGTCGAATCTTCCCGGGAGACGACTCGAAAGGCCTCAATGCGTCCAGGCCTCGTGTCCACCTGAAGTGCTCTTTCAATACGCCAGCCGTGGATACATAAGCAGCGGCATGGGTCTTGCGGCAGGTACTGCAGTGACAATGGCTGATGGGCGTATCAATGCTGTCGATCTCATAGCCTACAGCCCCACAAGCGCAGCTTCCTTTCATTTCATCCTCCGGTTTCGCCACAATGTGAAGATCATGGCTTGCATGGCTTTTTGCAGTCTGACGGCGCCACCGCCCGTTGTTTGCTACGCGACAAGCTCGACGTAACTCGATTCCCCGCCTCCAGTAGCACCCGACAACCAACCCCATACGAAGGACAGGGTAGTGCGTCCCGCGTGATCAACGCCCACCGTGCCACGAGACCAGCCGGACAGAATCTCACCCTCCGTGGTCAGGCAATGAAAAAGAAGCTCGATGGTATCGGGGCCTGTCACGCGGCCGACCTGATTGCCGATGCGGATCCTGCCGCCCTGGTAGGTTCCCCAAACGGCATCGCCCTCGACATGGTAATGAAACACAGTGCCTGTTCCAGAAAGCCCGTGGGTGTTGCCTGCGACCGTGAACCGGCGATCGTTCAAACGCTCGCTGACTTGAGAAAAGGTGATGTCCATAAACGTTAAATCCTTATAGTCGAGAGGGTCCATTCCAGCGTTCGTCGTAGGGTGGCGATTCATCCCTGCCGGGTAGAAAAAATCGCTGGCATCTGAAGATGCTTGTAAATGGCCAGGAACCGCAGACCGATGGTGAAAATCAAGGCAATCCAACCGCCAATCCAGATCGAGGGGAACACGTCTCGCAACAGCACGTAGAGCGTACATCCCAACAACAGGGGCGTGGCGTAAATCTCTCGCGACATCAGCAGTGAAACCCTGCCAGCCAGCACATCCCGTGCGATACCGCCGCCGATGCTGGTCAGCACGCCCATCATCACTGCCAAGGGCGCGGCAAGCTGCAATGCTAGGACTTTTTCGGTCGCCGCCAACGCGAACAGCGCAGCCGCCAAACCATCGAGATAAAGCAGCAGACGGTAACGTCGTTGCAGTCTTTGGGTCAAAAAAAACGCCAGCAGCGCAGCGAACAAGGCGGCCCAGATGTAATTGAAGTCTGCAATCCAGAAGATCGGCAGATCCAGCAGCAGATCCCTGATCGTGCCTCCACCGATAGCGGTGATGATGCCGAGCACCACGGCACCGAACAGATCCACATCGGCTTTCTTGATGGCCAACACACCGGTGATGGAAAACACGGCAATGCCCAACATTTGCTGGAAATAAAGCATTTTGCGTTCCTTTCTGTCAGCGGCTGGCTACTACACCTATACATTGCCTTTACATCAATTCACGCTCTTTGCACCAGCCTCGAAATCCCTGTCGGCGAGAGGGCTGATTATTTTCTGGGGAGCGATGCGATCATTTGATCAAAGGCCGTTACCGAATATCTTCCATCAAGGTTGTCTGCGGTGGGGATTTTTGAAGGAAACCCGAATCGCACTCTGCCGGGAAGCACTTCATCCATCGCTGAGTACCAGGTCAGTAGCGTCTGTTGGAGGCGCACCTGTAGTTCGAATTTACTCCGTCGGCGGGTGGTGTCTGCTTTGGCTCGTTCGCGCGCGAGCTGGGGATCTATTCGGCCAACGATGTAACAGTCAGCGAAGCCAATGCGTCCTTGTGCGATCGTTTCCCTTGTGGCGTCCAACTCTACTCGCCAGTCGTGTTCGCTCGCCTCGCCGATCTGCCAAAGGCTCCAGATGTAGTGGAGCTTGAGAGGGTCACTGTCACACAAAGCCCACGAGGAAATGTCTTCCATGGCCAACGCATTTTGCCAGCGATGTCAAAGCATCAGGGCTTAAGTGGTGTCTGTCCAGGGCGTTGACCGCAAACAGGTTCAAAACCTTCCCGTCAGCGGATACTCCACAGCCAGGCGTACCTGATCCGTGTCCAGTTCTGCCTGGGCCGTATTGCCTCGATGCACATTGTGTTGCAACGACAGGGTGGTGCCTTTCGCCGCGCCACCTTGCACCACATAGCGCACCAGTAGGTCACGTTCCCAATGTTTGCCGCCTTCGCCATAACCCAGATAGGCGTAGCCGCCTTGCGGGTCGACATGGCTGCCATCGATCCGGCTGCCGCGCACATAGGCGGCGCTCATGGACAGGCCCGGTAACCCCCAGGGGGTGGCATCCAGATCGTAGCGGGCTTGCCAGGACTGTTCATGGGGAGCGTTGAAGTCCGACAGCTGCACGGCGTTGCTGATGAAGATCGCGCCACGGGTGACGTAGTCAAACGGCGTGTTGGCGTCCACCTTCTGATACCCGAGACTGAAGCCATGGGGGCCTTGGGTGTAAGTGGACATCAGGCTCCAGGTCGTGTTGTCGATCCTGCCGGATAGCGACTTGCCCTCATCGGTGGTGCGGTACAGGTTCAGGTTGAGTGACAACGCGCGGGTTTCGTCCAGTGGCTGGATGAAGGTGCCACCCAGGTAATGCTGGTTCCAGGTGTTTTCATAGCGCGAGGTATAGACGCTGAGGTTCAGGTTCTTTCCCGGCGTGAAGACCATGCCCGCGAGATCGAAGGCATTGCTTTTCGCGGCGTTGGAGTAGTTGACCACAAAGCCCTGGTCATGACTGCTGGCGTTTCGATCGGTACTTTCGGTGAAGTGTCCTGCGACCAGCTTCAGTGCCTCGAATTCGTTGCTGGCGAGAAACACGCCGGTGGCGGTCTCCGGGAGCAGGCGGCTGTCGGACGAACTGAACACCGGCGCTTTCACCCGCTGCTCGCCATAGCTCAGTACGGTCGATGACAGGCGCAGTTTGACCGCCGCGCCGCCGCGGCTGAACGCGTCCTTGGGATGTCCCTGGTTGTCGAGCCCCAGCAATCGTGCTTTCCCTGCGCGGCCACCGCCACTGTCCAGTTGTGTCCCGAGGTAGGCGTGGGCATCCATACCCACCCCGATCGGGCCCTGGGTGAAGCCCGATTGCACCGTACCCATCAGCCCGTAGGCCCATTCTTCGGCGTAGCCATTACGCTCGTCACGCGGTTTGTAGGCATTACGCGCAGCGCCATTGCGGGCGCCATTAAGGTACTCGCGATGGTCGTAGACCGTGCGATTGAGCAGGCTCCAGGCGCTGTCCTGGACAAATCCATTGGCTTGCGATTGAGCCGAATCAGCGAGTGCGAATGGGCTTGCCAGGGCGAGGAGAATGGCCGATCGGGTAGGCATTTCGGGGTGTCCACAAACGAGTCAGGATGAGCGCAAGCGCAGGATGTGCGCGCCGTCGAAGGGGTCAATGAGGTAGTGCGCGTGGACGCCGAAGGTGTCCAGCAGGCGTTGTGGGGTCAACACCTCGAGCGGTCTGCCAAGGGCGACCAGGCGGCCCTTTTCCAGCACAGCCAGGCGATCACAGGTCAGTGCGTGGTTGAGGTCGTGCAGGGCAATCACGGTGGTCACCGGCAATGCGTGAACCACCTGCAGAATCGCCAGCTGGTGCTGGATATCGAGGTGATTGGTCGGTTCGTCCAGCACCAGGATCTGCGGGCGCTGGGCCAGGGCGCGAGCAATATGCACGCGCTGACGCTCGCCGCCGGAGAGGCTACGCCAGGTGCGCCGCAAAAGATGCGTCGCATCAACGTCACGCAAGGCTTGATGGACGATGTCCTCGTCCGCCTTCGACCATGGACTCAAGGCTGACAGCCACGGCGTTCGGCCCAGGGCCACGGCGTCAAACACGCTGATCACATCCTGGGTGTCGGCCTGCTGTTCAACCACCGCCAGGGTTTGTGCGATGGTTCGCCGTGACAGTGCCTTGAGGTCTTGGCCGTTGAGCTGGATGACTCCCCGGCTGGGCAGGCGCACGCCGGCCAGCAGCTTGAGCAGCGTGGATTTTCCTGAACCGTTGGGCCCGACAAGGCCCAGGGTTTCGCCACGGCGAATGTCCAGGTGGATGTCGTGCAGTAATTCAACATTACGGATATGCAATCCGAGGCTGGAACAACTCAGCACGGCTTCGTCGATAACTGGAGCAACAGCATTCATCGGGCGTTCCTGCGACTGACCAGGATCAGCGCGAACACCGGCGCGCCGACCAATGCGGTAATTACGCCGACCGGAATCACCTGGCCCTTGATCAACGTCCGCGAGAGTACATCGGCGGCCACCAGGAACACCGCACCGCCCAGCGCACTGGCCGGCAGCAGGCGCGTATGCCGAGTGCCCAGCAACAGCCTGGCGGCGTGGGGAATCACCAGTCCGACGAAACCGATGGAACCAACGATCGACACCATCACCGCTGTCACCAGGGCGGCACAGCTGATCAGCAGAAATTGCACAGGCCGTACTGCAATGCCGAGCGAGGCCGCGGAGTCGGCGCCAAAGGTGAAGGCATCCAGTGCACGGCGATGCCACAGGCACACCGCGAGACCGGCTATTGCAACCGGTGCGGCCAGCCACACGGATGGCCAGTGCACGCCGCTGAGATTGCCCAGCAACCAGAACATGATGCCGCGCGCCTGTTCGGAACTGGCCGACTTGGTGATCAAGAATGCCGTGAGCGCATTGAACAGTTGCGACCCGGCAATCCCCGCCAGGATGACTTGGCCGGTACTACCAGGCGAACCGCTGGCACGGCCCAGCAACACAACGACGGCGAAGGCGGCGACGGCACCGGCAAAGGCCCCGGCCGACATCGACATCGCGCCGGCACCGAGGCCCAGCAACACCACCAGCACCGCGCCCGTCGAGGCCCCCGCGGAAATGCCGAGCAGGTAGGGATCGGCCAACGGGTTGCGCAACAGCGATTGCAGGATCACCCCACAGGTCGCCAGGCCCGCCCCGCAAGCTGCCGCCACCAGCGCGCGAGTCAGGCGGTAGTTCCAGACGATGCCCTCGTCGATGGGATCGAGGGCATACCCGGCCGCCCACAGTTTGTTGGCCAGCACCTGGAACACCACACCGGGTTCGATGCGGGTTTCACCGATGGCCACACCGGCAATCACGGCCACAAGCAGGATCACCAGCGCAAGCAGAGTGCGAATCAGCGTCGCGGTCATTTTGGCAGGTCGTAGCTGTTGATGGCCGTTGCCAGCGATTCGAGACCGTCAAAGATTCTCACGCTGGCCTGCATGGCCATGGCGTCGAGAATGATGATGCGGTTGTTTTTCACCGCGTCCATGTTGCGGGTCACGGGATCGCTGCGCAGGAATTGCAGTTTCTGTTGATAGTCATCAGCCGGGAAACGACGGCGATCCATGCGGGCGATGACCAGGAAAGTCGGGTTGGCCTTGGCGATGGTTTCCCAGCCAACGGTTGGCCACTCTTCGTCGGACTGCACCACATTGCGCACGCCCAAGGTACCCAGCATGAAGTCGGGAATGCCCTTGTGCCCGGCAACATAGGGATCGATATCCAGGCTGGCACTGGAAAACCAGACCAGCGCGCTGGTGTGCGTGAGGTCTTTGTCTCGCACCGCGGCAATGGATTTGGCCAGGCTGGCCTGCAGTTGCGCGTTCAGTTGCTGCCCACGCGCCTGCACATCAAAAATCTCCGCCAGCTGGGTGATGCTCTTGTAGAGACTGTCAATGCGAAATGGCTGCAGGCGGGTGCCGTCGGCGCCCACCAGGTTGTCCTTGGACTCGCAGTCCGAGGGCATGAGATAGGTCGCAATCTGCAGTTCGTGAAACTGCTCGCGGGTAGCGACGGCACCTTGCGGGCCGACCATCCACTCAAGCTCGACGGCGACCAGCTCCGGGCGTTTGCCGATCACCGACTCGAAACTCGGCTCGTTATCGGCCAGGCGTTCGATCCTGTCGTTTTGCCCCTTGTACTTGGCCAGCACATCATTGAACCACAGCGAAGTGCCGACCAGTTTGTCACCGAGTCCCAGGGCGAAGAGCATTTCAGTGCCGGCCTGGCCGATCGTCACAGCCCGGGCAGGGGCGTGGGCGAACGTCAGTGTGCTGCCGCAGTTCTCGATCGTCAGCGGGTAATGGGTAGGGGAGGCACAGGTGAGGGCAGAAAGACCCAGGCCTGTGACAAGGGCGAAAAAGCGCGGCAACAGCATGATGCAATCTCCATTTGAACCGTACACGCAGCCAGGGTGCAAGGTCTGGAAAACACATCATCGAGCGCTGCCGAAAAAGCAGCGCAAGGCCGATCACCGAAGTGACACGCGCGCAAAGATGTCCTTCCCGGACACCCCGCCGGTTAGTGATTGTTGCTTGGCCGGCAGGTCTCCTGACTGATGCGTCATGGCATGCTCCAGCCTTCCCGGGAATCGATCCCAGTGGCAGTTCAGGAGCAGGCTCGGCACCTACAGTTGCGGGGGCAGTTCCGTTTGATGCGTTGGCAGCATCTCGGATTCCCTATTATTCCCGTTTGGGAACCGGCGGCGGCATGGTAGTCGATCATGCCGCCCGAGGCGAACCTAAGCTCCGATAAGAAGTCCCGGTCAGAAGTATTTGAGCCAGCCAATATCACGACGACGCGCCTTCAATGCGGCGAACCAGCGCACCGGTGGATACAGCGTTGCCGCCAGGATCACGGCGGTCAGCCACACGGCCCCTATGCCGTCGAAGCCGAAGTAGTCGCCCTGGTTCAGGCCAAACAACGCCACGCTGAGTAGATAAAGCATTTTCAGCACATACAGATGAAGCAGGTAGAAAAACATCGGTGCCGCGCCGAATACCGCCAGGATGCTGATCCATTGGCGCTGCCGGGCCCGCTCGAAGCCAAGCAGCAGCAACAGCCCCACGCCCAGCGTCAGGCACAGGAACAGCAGGGAAGGTGGGTATTTGGTGATGTTGAAAAAACCCATGAGGGTGAGCGTGGTGCTTTCGTGGACCACCCACTGTGCCTCGCCATAACCGTTGACCAGGCGCAGGGCGATGAAACCGACCAATGCGCCGGCCCCGGCCAGCAACAGATGGCGCTGGCGCACGGCGGCCGGGGTTGAGCGTGCGAACCAGGGGCCGATGCAGTAACCCAGTGCGATGACCCCGATCCACGGCAGCACGGGGTAGGAGCTGCGCAGGCGCAAGTGCTCGGAAAATTCGATCCAGCCGCGATCATGCAAGATCGCCCAAGGCAGGTGAAGCGCCGATCCGGGTGGAAAGTGCAGGGGATCGAGCAGGTTGTGCCCGCCGACTATGGCCAGGCCCAAGGCACAGAGGATTGGCCGAGGTAACCAGACCAGAGCCGCGAGGGCAATCATGCTGACGCCAATCGCCCAGATCACTTGCAGGTAGATCACAGTGGGCGGGAACTGGAAGGTCCAGGCGAAATTCACCAGGGTGAACTCCAGCGCAACCAGGAACAGGCCGCGCTTGAACAGGAACATCGACGGCTTGCCCTGGTGCTTTTCACCGTACAGGAATGCTGACAGGCCAGTGAGAAGAACGAACACCGGTGCACAGAGATGGGCGAGCGTGCGGCTGAAAAACAACGTCGGCTCGGTGCTGTCGATGAGCATTGGGTCGGTGACCTGGCGGTGCAGAAAGAACGTTTCGCGCACGTGATCGAGCAGCATGAAAATGATCACCAGGCCCCTGAGGGCATCGATGGACATCAGGCGTTGGCTCAGGCTGGTGATGGGCGGTATCTGAACAGGGTTTGTCATCGAGAGTCGCAGTCAGGGGGGGGGGCACTCTGCCGGTCAACGTCCGACAGGCAATGTATTGATATAACGTAACATATAAAGCTGGCTTGTGGGCATAATGCAGTTCACTTTAGTGGCTCGATGTGGAAAGAAAATCAAAAGCCATAGAGAGGCGGCCTGACAGCCGACCTGAATGCAGGTCTGTCCGCGATGTGGGTGCCCCATTGAACCACGATGGCTTAAGTGAACAGCATTAGGCTTGTGGGCAGGTTTTTCATAGGTGTCGTGGTGCTGCAAACACAAAAAAAGCACAACAGGTGTTGTGCTTTTTTCGTCGCGTTCATCCTGGGTCGTCGCGAGCAGCGCCACCCAATCCGCTTCCTTGGAAGCGATACTTCGCCGAGGCGGTAATGCTGCGCGGTGCGCCGTACGTCAAGGCATTGTTGTAGTGCATCTGCATTAGCTTTGAAAGGTTCGGGGCTTGGTGCGGGCACACATCCAGCTCGTCTTTGGTAGTGACGAGCACTTAGGAGTCGATATCTGACACATCTTGATGGTTCCTGACGCCGACAATCGGGTGAATTCCTGAAGCGGCACGGAGATCGATTGATGGCTATCAGTGTTTTTGACTTGTTCAAGATTGGAGTCGGCCCCTCCAATTCCCACCAAGGCGAAGTCGGTTCGGCTTGCGCGATGGCCGCTGCCGACATGCATGACAATTACAACGAGCCCCCCCGTGGCGGATTGGCGGTCAACGCGATCGAGTGCTGAGTTACCTTGATCGACGGGAGAGCAGGACATGTTGCAACTGACTGAAACCGAGCGGCCACAACCGCCGATGCTGCGTATCGGCTTCTGGTTGATGGAAGCCTTCGATATGTACACCCTGGCCAATGCACTGGAGCCACTGCGCCTGGCCAACCAGTTGGCAGGGCACGATGTTTGCCAGTGGCAAATGCTGAGCCTGGACAGGCAGCAACTGAACGCCAGCAACGGCATCGCAACCGCCACCGCGCGACTGGATCAGGCACAAACGTTCGATGTGTTGATCCTCTGTGGTGGCGATAACCTGCATCTTGATCCAGACCTGCGCCAGCAGCTGAGCCACTGGGCGGCGCAACCGATCAGCCTCGGGGCCTTCGGCGAGGCAGGCTGGTTACTGGCGCAGATTGGCGCCCTGGAGGGTGTCCGTTGCAGCTTGCCAGAGCCCGGTGCATCACTGGAGTTTGCCGCTTTCAGCAAGTTGACACCGGTGGCTGCGCCATTCTGCGTCGATCGCCAACGTCTGACTTGTGTCGGCCCGCAGGCTGTTCAAGGGTTGATGCACGAGCTTCTCGCAAGGTTCCACGGTCGTGGCTTGATACTACGGATGGAAAAACATGCAGCACGCCAGGCCCGGCCGCTACTGCCCATGCAGGACGTCCCGAAAAAACTTCAGGCAACACTGGCGTTGATGAACGAGCACCTGAGCCGAACGCTGGGTATCGACGAACTGGCCGAGACCATGGGTATTTCCCGGCGGCATCTGGAGCGGCTATTCAAGCGCAGTCTGGGTTGCTCGCCGTCCAGGCACTACCTGGACTTGCGCCTGCAACAGGCGCGTCAGATGTTGCGGGCCGGTGAGCTGTCGCTGTCGGATGTCGCTACGGAGTGCGGGTTCGTTTCGCTGCAGCATTTCTTTCGCTGCTATCGCCAGTACTTCGGCGCGCACCCTCGTGAGCATATGGGGGCGAAAGCGCACAGTCAGCGGGCTTCAACGTTGAATGCACCGGCTTCATCGAGAACGGATCGCATCGTCGCACCGTCGCTCCCGCGCTGACCGCGTTACCCATTGGCCAATGCCCCCGCCAAGCGGCCTTCACCGCGCTTGCCGGGGGCATTCTTGTTTCTGGCGCAGGGGCCTGAGTAGACAGTTTCGCAAACAGCGGATATGGCCAACTACAGGTCGGATTCGCGCAAAAAACCTCGCTTTGCATCTGTTCGAATGATCTTCAGCGGCCCGCCAGATTGGCGCCTCCTGTAGCTCAATCAATGACAAGGATAAATGACATGCAAATGCCGAAAACCATCCAGATCAAGAACGGCGAAAAGGTAAGTCCGACGTTCTCGGCTCAAGAATATGCCAACCGCCAGGCCAAATTGCGGGCTTATCTGGCGCAGAACAATATCGACGCGGCCGTCTTCACCTCCTATCACAACATCAACTACTACAGCGATTTCCTGTACTGCTCCTTCGGGCGTCAGTACGCGCTGGTGGTGACCCAGGACAGCGCCGTGACCATCAGCGCCAACATCGACGGCGGCCAGCCGTGGCGCCGTACCGTCGGCACTCAAAACATCGTCTACACCGACTGGCAGCGCGACAACTACTTCGTCGCGATCCAGCAGGCCTTGCCCAAGGCCGGGCGCATCGGTATCGAGTTCGACCATCTGAACTTGCTCAATCGCGACAAGCTCGCCAGCCGCTATCCGCAGGCTGAACTGGTGGATATCGCCGCACCGTGCATGCGCATGCGCATGATCAAGTCCGCCGAAGAACATGCGATCATCCGTCATGGCGCACGAATCGCGGACATCGGCGGTGCCGCCATCGTCGAAGCCTTGCGTGATCAGGTTCCGGAATACGAAGTGGCCCTGCACGCCACCCAGGCCATGGTGCGGGAAATTGCCCGCACCTTCCCGGATTCCGAGCTGATGGACACCTGGACCTGGTTCCAGTCCGGCATCAACACCGATGGCGCGCATAACCCGGTGACGTCGCGCAAGGTCAACAAGGGCGACATTCTCAGCCTCAACTGCTTCCCGATGATCGCCGGTTACTACACCGCGCTGGAACGTACGTTGTTCCTGGACCATTGCTCCGACGAGCATCTGCGCTTGTGGGAAGTTAACGTCAAAGTGCACGAGGCCGGCCTCAAACTGATCAAGCCGGGGATGCGCTGCTGCGATATCGCGCTGCAATTGAACGAGATCTTCCTGGAGCACGATCTGCTGCAATACCGCACCTTCGGCTACGGTCACTCCTTCGGTACGCTGAGCCATTACTACGGCCGCGAAGCCGGACTGGAACTGCGCGAAGACATCGACACAGTGCTGGAACCGGGGATGGTGGTCTCCATTGAGCCGATGATCATGTTGCCCGAAGGCCTTCCAGGTGCCGGCGGGTATCGTGAACACGACATCCTGATCGTCAACGAGCAGGGCGGGGAAAACATCACCAAGTTCCCGTATGGCCCGGAACACAACATCATCAAGAAATAAGACCCTGCGCCGCACAGTGAACCTGTGCGGCGTTTTGCTCTGACGATTGGCGAAAAATCTTCCCGGTGGCTGAGATAAACCGGAAAAAAATGACGCATGCGTGCCCAAGAACGCGCAGCATCGACCGAGCCTTAACCCTGCCAAGTAAAACAATAGAGGGTTTTGTCATGTCCTACGTTCCGACCTTTCATTTCGATAACCGCACCTCTACCACCGGAGGTGCACAATGAGCACCCAAACCGCAAGCCTGACTCCAACCATGGCAGACAAACTTGAACAGACAGCCGAACGCAAGGCCCTGCGGCGCGCTGCCAGTGCCAGCTTCATGGGCAACTTTGTCGAGTGGTTCGACTATGCGGCCTACGGCTACCTGGCAACCGTCATCGCCCTGACGTTTTTTCCGCAAACCGACAAGGCGACTGCGCTACTGGCGACTTTTGCAGTGTTCGCGCTGTCGTTCATCGTCCGCCCGCTGGGGGGACTGGTCTGGGGGCATTTCGGTGACAGATACGGGCGGCGCAGTGCGCTGTCCTGGTCGATTCTGATCATGTCCATCTCGACCTTTTGCATCGGCATCCTGCCGACCTACAACCATATCGGCCTATGGGCTCCGGCCTTGTTGTTGCTGATTCGCTTGTTCCAGGGCTTTTCCGCTTCAGGTGAGTACGCCGGGGCTTCGGCCTTTCTCGCCGAGTATGCGCCCGAGGGCAAGCGCGGTTTGTACACCAGCATTGTCCCGGCGAGCACGGCGGCGGGCTTGCTGTTTGGTGCGGTGTTCGTCGCCGGCCTGCATGCGTGGATGAGTGTCGAGGATCTGCACAGCTGGGGCTGGCGTCTACCCTTTCTGCTGGCGGCGCCATTCGGGCTGGTGGGGCGCTATATCCGCATGAGTCTGCAAGACACGCCGAAGTTCCTGGAGATGGAAAAACGCCTTGAAGCGAAGGAGTGCGCGAGCCACGCTCCGGTTCGCGAATTGCTGACCGTGCACCGACGCAGCGTGATGATCGGGATCGGCGCGACCTGCCTCAATGCCGTGGCGTTCTACCTGTTGCTCAGCTACATGCCGACCTACCTGTCCACCGAAATGGGCATGAGCGAAAGTGATTCGTTCCTGGCGTCGACGGTGTCGCTGGCGACCTATATCGGGCTGATTTTCCTGATGGGCAAGCTGTCGGATCGGTTCGGACGCAAGACCATGCTGGTGACCGCTTCGGTATTGTTCCTGGCGCTGACATTTCCGCTGTTCGGGATGTTGGAGAATCAGCCCCTGATCGTCATTCTGATGATCCAGATTGCGTTTGGCGCGATCCTGGCGATGAACGACGGCACCTTGCCGTGCTTCCTCGCCGAGATATTCCCCACCCGCGTACGCTTCAGTGGTTTTGCCTTCAGCTTCAACATCGCCAACGCGGTGTTCGGCGGCACCGCGCCGTTTATCGCGACCTGGCTGATCCAACTGACCGGCAACAAAATGGCCCCGGCCTGGTATCTGTTGGCGGCTGCGGCGGTGGCGTTGATTGCCATGCTGGCGAGTCGGGAGACGGCGCATAAGGCTTTGCAGGACTGACAGCCTGGTGTGTTCTTGAGGAAGTCTTCGCGAGCAAGCCCGCTCCCACATTTGACCGTATTCATCAGGTAGAACTCGGTCAAAATGTGGGAACGGGCTTGCTCGCGAAGAGGCCAGTCCGACCAGCACCAATATTGAATCAATGCACCGCAGCCACCTGCTTGCGCTCACCAATAGGCGATACACCGAAGAATCGGCTGTAGCATTTGGAGAAATGCGCCGGCGAAACGAAGCCGCAGGCGAGGGCGATGTCACGAACCTGCGATTCGCTGCGCAGCAATAGCTGTCGCGCCCGTGCAAGGCGCAACTCCAGGTAGTACTGACTCGGCGTGCGTTGCAGGTGCTTGTGAAACAGACGTTCCAGCTGGCGCACCGACACCTCGTTCAACCGCGCGAGTTCCTCAAGGCCCACCGGCTCCTCGAGATTGGCTTCCATGATCGCCACCATCTGGCTGAGCTTGGGCTGCGAGGTGCCCAGCTTCTGCCGCAATGGCACACGCTGTTGCTCCTGCGCCCCCCGGATCCGATCACACAGCAGCAACTCGGCCGTGTGGGCAGCGATGTCCCGACCACCGGGTTCGCGGGCGATCAACTGCAGGGTCATGTCCATGGAAGCCACGCCGCCGGAGCAGGTGTAGCGATCACGGTCCAGCTCGAACAGCTGGTTGGAAATGATGATCCCCGGGAAACGCTCCTTCAGTGCCTCGATGTCTTCCCAGTGAATCGTGCAACGATAGCCCTTGAGCAGATCGGCGCGCGCCAACAAGTGGCTACCGGTGCAAATCCCACCCAGTGGCACCTGATCATGCGCCAGCTTGCGTAGCCAATTGAGCAGCGGTCGGCTGCTGTGGTTGGAGACGATCGGGTTTGATCCGACAACGAACAGCATGTCCAGCTTTGGTGCATCGGTGATGCTGTGGTCGGGCAGGATGCGCATGCCGTTGCTGGCCGTCACCGGGTCCAGGCTGGCGGCGATGATGACGGTGCGGAACATCGGTTTGCGCGCGGCCAGGTTCGCCATGCGCAGGGTTTCCACGGCGGAGGCGAAGCCGATGGTGGTGAAGTTGGGGATGACCAGGAAACCCACGGTTTTCACTGGCTGTTGTTCATTCGCCGAGCGTCCTGCGGCGGGTCTCGCCACCTGGAGTTTCGCCATGATTACCGCTCCTCGACTGCATCAGTGACGTGCTCCGCGGCAAGCTGCCAATATACGGGTGGCGTCATCTCGTTTTTGTGATTGTAAGCCTTGTTTACAGGCTTCAGGATTTTACCTCGAGTGTCCGGTCAATAGACCGCGACGAAAGGAATATGCACGCAAGATGCCATGAGTCTGGATTGTCTGAAGGGGATGTGGATGCACATGTGATGTCCATGCTGCTCCAGTGCGCCGACCGGCAGAAAGACAGGGCAGCCGGTAGCGACCTTCTCTGCATATTCCGGCCAGGTGAATTCTCCAATTTATGCCTGTGATATTAGATACGTGCATGCCGCTTTTGGGCAAGAGGGGCTTTGGTTGCCAGGAGATGCCAGCTATATCCGCAGCGAGCTGGTCCATCGCGAGCATGCTCGCTCCTACAAAAATCTGGGGACATCCATACAATCCGGGTCAGCTACCAAACATCAAAACCCCATATCCAACACCACGCTGTCCAGGTAAGTCCCCGCCGGCGGAGTCGCCTGGTCGGTATAGATCTTCGCGTTGTAATTGAAGATCTGGCTCCCCGTCCCCAGTCCATTCCCCGGATTGACCTCGGCATCGGAACTTGCCCGACGCGCACTGCCCACGCTCCCCCAGCGTGTCGTGCCGGCACTTTTGAAAATGTCATAGGCCAGGTAATTACCGCTCGAGATCATCCGCCGCCGCCCGCCGACACTGACCGCATTCTGCCCATCGCTCAGCCCCACGGTGTAGGCACTGCCCTTGGTGCACGCCAGGTTGATGGTCTGCCCGGTCACCGCGGTAAAGGCGCTGACCACCGGCGCGCTGCCGAAGGCGATGTTCGGCGCGGTGATGGTGCAGTCGTTGGCCACGGTCAGGTTCACCGTCAGCGTCGTAGTGCCGCTGCTGATATCACGCCCCAGACAAACGCTGCCGACGTCGATACCCGAGCAGTAGTTCCAGTTCCAGAAAATGCTCAGGGTTTCTGTGTAGACCCCGGCAGCCACGTTGCTGCCAATCGTCGTGCCGAGGTAGAGCGGCACGGTTTTGGGCACCGTGCCACCGAGCAAGCCAAGCGCATCGATGATGCCGTTGCGCGCGAAGTCGAAGGCGGTGCCGCGGGTCAGCGGGTAGCTGGTGCTGTTGTTGGCGTAGATCGTGTAGCCGATGACATCGCCGGTGGGGCCGAGCAAACCGCTCTGGGTCGAGGTGACGGTAGCCCAGAAGTGATCGTTGCTGGTCAGCAACGTCAACAGCGAGCCGCTGCAACTCAAGCCGCCGTTGAGCGTGGAACCGGGTTGCGATGTGGTGCGCACGGCAATCGAACTCAATGAGCCGAATGCCACTGGCGTAGTGCCGACCACCGAACACAAGGCCCAGGCGGGGGCCGGCAGCCAGAGCACCAGCAGCATCAGCCACTTCATCGGCACACCAACGGTCCGATCAGCGGGATCTGATCCTGCGTCAGGTCGGCGGCAAACTGCACGTGGCAGCTCTTGCCATCACCCAACGTCACCCGCAGATCATTCTGCGCCTGCAGGTTTTCCAGGTACACCAGGCCGTCCCAGCCGACCACGGTTTGCGTGCCGATCTGCTCATGCACCACACCGCTGCCCAAGGGCAATTCCTGCTGCTGCGCGTCCACCAGCACGATGCTCGCCGCGATCACCCGGCTTAGCGGAAACTCCAGCAGATAGCCGCTGCCACGCCGCACCGCGATGCGTTGCTCGACGTTCGGGCTGCGCACGTTGGCCGGCAGGTTGAGCGGATCGATCTCGTATTTGCCGCGGTAGTAGGCGCTGCTCCACGGTACCAGCAAGTGGCCGTTGCGATCGGTCTGGCCCACCTGCTGGTTTTCGGCACGCGCGGTCGTTGACGCGGGCGATGGAGCGGCTGGACAGCGAACTCAGCGAGTACGCCGAAGGCGCCCGCGGGCATGTCCGGATATTGGCAAACATCTCATCGATCATGGAGTTCCTGCCGGAGGAACTGTCGGATTTCATGCTGGAACATCCCAGAATCCAGGTCGACATCGAGGAGCGTTTCAGTCCTGATGTGGTGCGAGGTGTGGCTGAGGGCAATGCCGACCTGGGCATTTGTCGACGTTCGATGGCGGTGGGTGACCTGGAGTTTCTGCCGTATCGGCAAGACCATCTGGCTGTCGTGGTGGGTGCCAACCATCCTTTGGCGGGTCGCTCCAGCATCGTGTTCGCCCAGACCCTGGCGTTCGATCGAAGTATCGAAGTTGATCGAATACATGATGACCAAAGGCGATGTCTGGTTTGCACGGGATGGATGAGATTGCCGCGCATGTCCAGCGCAGCGTCGCCACGGGCGTCTATAAACCACGGATTGACAGGCTGCCTTATTATCAAGGGCCAGTTAAGGCGCATAAGGGCATTTGATCTAATTGAAGCAGGGGAAGCGGCCATCGAGGGGTGGTCGTTGCTCCATTAATGGAATCCAGGCGTATATTGATAGTTGAGGCGATAGTGAATCGTCGGTGTTGTGAAACGCCCCGAAACTTTTGGAGGTGTTGCATGAGCCAGTATCAACGACTCTTTCTGGTAGCCGGTCCCGCCATGCGTCACACCCCGGCGTTGGAGCGAGCAGTCGCCATTGCCCAGGCTACACGCGCGGCGCTGCACATCACGGTGTTTATCGAAGACTCCCACCTCCTGGGCTTGAAGAGTGCTGGGGCACGTTTTCGTGAAGCCTGTCAGCAAGAGAACGAAAAATGGTTGGAGGATGAGGCCGACCTGATCCGCGAGCGCGGGATCAAGGTGAGTACCGAAGTGCTTGTTACGCGCACCGCGTTGCAAGAAATACTGCTGCATGTGGCAGAAATGCAGGCGGATCTGCTGATCAAGGACGTTCAACACGAGTCAGCGCTCAAGCGCGTTTTCATTACGCCTCTGGATTGGCACCTGTTGCGCGAATGTCCGGTGCCTGTGCATCTGGTCAGTGAAGTCCGCTGTCCGCTGCCGCGGGTGGTCGTGGCGGCAGTCGATCCGTCTCATCCTGAGACGCAGATCACCGGCATCAACGAGCGCATCATCCAGGCGGCGAACGGTTTGGCGATGCAATGCAGTGCGGAACTGCATCTGCTGCATGCCTACGATCCATCGCGTACACATATGTCCGACGCAGGCGCGGGTGCCGTAACGATGCCAGGTTTCAGCAGCGATGTGCGCAAGTCGCTGCAAAAGACATTTGTCGCCCTGGCCGACCACTACGGCGTGCCCACTGAGCGACAACACTTCGTCGAAGCGTCACCTGGCAAGGCGCTGGCCGATTGTGCAGCGCATCAGCGGGCCGACGTGATCGTCATGGGAAATGCCCATCGCAAGGGGCTGGGCAAATGGGTGGGCAGTACGACGGAGCATGTGCTGTATCAGGTGCCCTGCAACGTTTTCGCCGTGACGGGGTCTGCGGACCAGTGAGTGGATTGGCTATCAGCGCAATTCATTGCTTGTAGCCAATCTGCCGCAACAGGTTCTTGCGCCACAGGATGTCGTCGTCGCCTTCAATGTCACGGGCGCAGAAACCATCCACGACGCCGAGGATGGCTCGCCCTTGTTCGGTCTCGGCGACAACCACTTCAGTGGGATTGGCGGTTGCACAAAAGATTCGGCACACCTCTGGAACCATCTTGAGGGTGTTCAACACGTTCAGCGGATAGAAACCGTCGCCCAGGAAAATGATGAAGCTATGGCCGGCGGCGATGGCCTTGGCATTTTTCTGTGCCAGTTCAATCATTGCGGTATCGGTGCCAGACCATCGCACCAGGCATTTGCCTGAAGCTTCGCAAAAGGCCACGCCAAACTGGATACCCGGCACGGCATTGACCAAGGCTTCGTGGATGTCCTCGACGGACTTGATGAAGTGCGTCTGCCCCAGGATGAAGTTCGTATCTTCCGGCTTTTCGATTTTCAACGTGATGAGTTGCATTTTAAACGCCTCCTTTCACGATGTTGCTGGCAAAGTTTTTCAGCGATGGGTGCGTAGTCTGGGGTTTTGCGAGGGCGGCGATTGATGCCACGGATAGCCCTTTGCGCTGAGTTGATAGGCGTATTCGAATAAACGCTTCATGTACTCGCCATCAAATTTCCGGGTGCGCGCAACATTAAAGTCGGAGCCGATGTACGCCAGGTTGAATTGCGCTCCATCCTGCTGTGCCATGCGGTAGATCCGCTCCAGGTCGCTGATCCCCTGGGTTTGAATCAATGCACTGATGGCTCGACCGCCGATGCTCAATGTGCGGCGCTTGGTCCCGGACCACTGCGGCTCCAGTGTTCCGTTGCGAATGACATAGAAATGACGTTCGAGTCGCAAAGGGACTCCGGTGGCCCTGTTGAGCCTCACCAGCGTGCCAGGCGGGTAAAGAAACACTTGAGTAATGACCCCGCCGTCCACGTGCATTTCCTGAAACTGTTTGCCGTCAACCTCCACATCGATCATGACGGGTGAGACGGCCCCGGGAATGCTCATCGACGCGATCATGATGTTACGAAACAGCTCGAGCGCGCCCGGTGCCTGGCTTGCGGCAATTGCGCCCATGTTCCAGGTGACGGGTCGCCCTGCATCAAGGTCAGTGGTGCCGATCAGCAGGATTCTGCCTTTGGCGTATTCCACGGCGATCGCCGCCAGAATCTGCGCAGTGATGTGTTTTGAGATGAGCCGCGACAGTGGCTTGCTGTCCGCTATGCCGTCGCTGGCGAGTCGGGTCAGCACGTTTCGCGAATGAAAAATGTCTTTTGGGCCGACTCCATTGCAGACGTCCCGGATCACGCCGTCGTACTCAGGCCCCAGGTAAGCGAACGGGGCGACCAGGGCACCCGCGCTAATCCCCGTGACGACCTTGAACATGGGCCGGGTGCCATGGGCGGTCCATCCCGCAATCAGTCCCGCTGCGAATGCGCCTGCATCGCCACCGCCGGAAACGGCCAGCATACTGGCCAGCGGCAGGATATCGTTCGGCTTCCCGGCCTTGGCGAGAAGCTCGCGCTCACGTTTGTTGGATTGAACCGCATCCTCAATGAACGGCGTCAGGTCGTGGTCCAGCCTGTAGCGGGCATCGGGAATGCCCGGGATCACGGCTTTTTCCGTCAAGGTGGGGGGAACGGCATCACGGCGAGGCATGCACGCTTGCAGAAAGACGTCCAGGGTCCAGGTGCCGGGTTTGAGCGGGAATGGTTTCACAACGCCTCCTCCGGCCCCTGCAGTCGACAACGAGCGAGCTCGCCGTTGCGAGAAAATCCGATATGACCACTCGCCAATTGAGTGCGACACGTCATTCGAACGACAGCCAGCTCATTCTGCTCTCGTTTAGATGATAAATCATGAGGAATCCCGAATACGGTATGGGGGCTTTGCATCAGACCATCGGCCAAATTTCCAGGTGCCGTGGTTGTCGCTTTCAAACAATGGATCGAGTCAAAGTTTATCCCCGCGCCCCCATGGTCCATTTGACGGGTTGATCATCCATTCGCACTGAATTCGGGTAAAGGGGTAGGGCAGGCATCACTGTGGCCACTGTTCAAGCAGTATCGAAACGAACTTTTCTGCTGCCGGGGACAGTGACGCACCTCGTCGATAAACCAGCCCTAAGGAGCGATTGACCACAGGGTCGATGAGCGGAACGCTGACCAGTGTTGGATGATCCCCTGCGGGCATGGCCAGGCTTGGCATCGCCGACACGCCAAGGCCTGCTTCGACCAATCCCAATGACGTGGAAAGATGCTGGACTTCGTAGAACCACTGCGGACGCCAGCTCAGGCCTGACAGCGCATGGTCCAGCAGCATGCGGTTGCCGCTCAGCCTTCCCACCCCGATCAGCCGATAGTCGCCGAGTTCGGACCAGCTGACCGAGCTGCGCCCGGCCAACTCATGGTCGCGCCGACAGGCGAGGACAAAGGGTTCATTGACCAGGGGCACGAACTCGATGTCGGGGTGCTGGCCGCTCATCATGTTGATGCCAAAATCGGCTTCACCGCGCAGCACCGCCTCAAGACCTTCGTTGGCACTCAAGTCGAGCAATCGAATGCGGATCTTCGGATAGCGTTCGTTGTAGATGCGGATCACTGATGGCAGGAAATAGAACGCCGCGGTGGGGATGCAGGCGAGCGTTACCCGACCGATTTGCCGCTCCGCCAATTCGCGGATATTCAGAATCGAGTCGTCGAAGTCGTCCAGCAGTCGACGTGCCTTGGGTAGAAAGTCACGGCCGACACTGGTCAGGCTGACTTTGCGCGTTGTTCGATCAAGCAGGGCAGTGCCCAACCCCTCCTCGAGTTTTTTGATCCGCCGGCTCAAGGCCGGCTGAGACAAATGCAACGCTTCTGCGGCTTCATGAAAGCTGCCCAGTTCAGCGATTTTTACAAAAGACCTGATGTCCTGAAGCTCATATTCCATGTGTTTGTCTCACCCAAGAGAAGCGATACGGCCTTGGCACGGCCTGATTTATTCATTCGTGAAGTGGAATAATAGCGCCAATCTTTGCATTGGAAACACCAGTTGTTCCCTGTCACTCTTGTTTGCAAGACATCAATTAACCCGATTGATAAACAAGAGTGAGTGACCATGCAACGTATTCCTTGTGTACTCATGCGCGGTGGGACCTCCAAGGGGCCGGTATTTCTCGCCTGGGATCTACCGGTTTGCGTTGAAGAGCGCGATGAACTGTTGCTCTCCGTGATGGGCTCGGGTCACGAGCTGGAGATCGACGGAATCGGCGGCGGCAGCCCACAGACCAGCAAGGTCGCGATCGTCAGCCCTTCGTTGCATCCCGATGCGGATGTCGATTACCTGTTCGTCCAGGTCATGGTGTCCCAGCGTCGGGTCGACACGGCACCCAACTGCGGCAACATGCTCTGCGCCGTAGGCCCTTTTGCCATCGAGCAGGGTCTGGTCAAGGCGGGCAACGGATTGACCCGGGTGCGCATTCGCAACCTCAACACCGGCACCTTCGTCACCTCGGACGTGCACACACCCAACGGCAACGTCAGCTACGAGGGCGACACGGTCATCGATGGTGTGCCTGGCAGTGCGGCACCCGTGCAGTTGACCTTTCTCGACGCTGCCGGCAGCAAGACCGGCAAACTTTTCCCGACTGGCAACGCCTTGGATGTGTTCGATGGGGTTCCTGTTACCTGCATCGACATGGCCATGCCGATGCTGATCATCGAGGCCCGTCATCTGGCCAAGCGCGGCGATGAAACCCCGGCCGAGCTGGACGCCGACAAGGATTTTCTGCGCCAGCTCGAAGCCTTGCGGTTGCAGGCCGGCAGGGCGATGGGGCTGGGCGATGTCAGCGACAAGGTCATCCCCAAACCGGTGCTGGTTTCACCGGCCAAGGCGGGTGGCACCTTGCAGGTGCGCTACTTCATGCCCCACAACTGCCATCGCGCGCTGGCCATAACCGGCTCCATCGGCGTGGCGACTGCCTGTGTCAGCGAGGGCAGCGTAGTGGCCCGGATGCTCGGCAACACCGCAGGTTCGCGCCTGCAACAGGTGCGTATCGAGCACCCGAGTGGCGGCATCGATGTCGTGTTGTCCTACATCGGCGATAACGGTCAGACCATCCGCGCCTCGGTGGTGCGTACTGCACGACGATTGTTCTCCGGTTTCGTCTACGCCCCGATTTCCCAGCGACTCGCCGGCTAGTGATCTGACGGTGCCTGCGTTTTTGTATCAGCACAATTTTAACAATGGGTGATGCCATGAAACCCGCTCGTCATTACCCACCACCGGACATAGCGGACAGCAACGTCTGGTAGTCTCGGGGTCTTTCGCCTGCGCGTCGGCCTCGCCATCAATAACAACAAGAGAGATGCCCTATGCTCGCCTTACTCGGCCTGGCCATGGTGGTAGTGTTCACCTACCTGATCATGTCCAAGCGTTTGTCGCCAATCGTCGCGTTGACCGTTGTGCCGATCGTCTTTGCCCTGATCGGCGGTTTTGGCGGGACCACCGGGAAAATGATGCTCGACGGCCTGAAAATGGTCGCGCCGTCGGCCGCGCTGCTGCTGTTCGCGATCCTGTTTTTCGGGTTGATGATCGACTCGGGTCTGTTCGATCCGCTGATCCGCAAGATCCTCAAGCGGGTGAATGGCGATCCGATGAAAATCGCCATCGGCACCGCACTGCTGTCGTTGACTGTCGCGCTGGATGGCGATGGCACGACCACCTACATGATCACCTGTGCGGCGATGCTGCCGTTGTACAAGCGCATCGGCATGAATCCGATGATCCTGGCAACGATTTCCATGCTGTCGCTAAGCATCATGAGCGGTTTGAGCCCTTGGGGCGGTCCGGCCACCCGGGCGATTGCCGCGCTGGGGGTGGATGCCGGGGAATACTTCATCCCGTTATTGCCGACCATGATCGGCGGTGCCGCCTGGGTGGTGTTCACGGCATTTTTGCTGGGGCGCGCCGAGCGCAAGCGAATCGGCAATACGCAGCTGCAGAGCGGCGGTGGTGATTGCTACATCAAGGCCATTCTTGAAGACACACCGTACAAGCGCCCGAAGCTGGCCTATGTGAACCTGCTGTTGGTGACAGGTGTGATGATTGCGCTGGTGATGGGCCTGGCCCATTCGGCGATTTTGTTCCTGATCGGTTTCGTCCTGGCGCTGATGATCAACTACCCGCAGCTGGACATTCAAAAGGAACGCATCCTCGCCCATTCCGGCAACGCCATGACCGTGGTGCTGCTGGTGTTCGCAGCGGGTGTCTTCGCCGGGATTTTCTCCGGCACGAAAATGGTCGATGCACTGGCACAGACATTGGTGGAGTGGATTCCACCGTCCTGGGGGCACCTGTTTCCGCTGGTGGTGGCGATTACCAGCATGCCGCTGACGTTCGTGCTGTCCAATGATGCCTATTACTTCGGCGTCGTGCCGATCCTCGCAAACGCGGCCGCAGCCTACGGTATTGACCCGGTGGAAATTGCCAGGGCATCGGTACTGGGTCAGCCGGTGCACTTGATGAGCCCGCTGGTGGCTTCGACCCTGTTGCTGGTCGGAATGGTCGATCGCGACATTGGCGACTTCCAGCGCGCCACCGTGAAATGGGCAGTGCTCACCTCTCTGGTGATCACCGCCCTGGCCCTGCTGACCGGTGCCTTGACGCTGTTCGCCTGATTCTCCCCTGACTCACCTCTAGACGCATTTCACGCGCCGACTGCCGGCACGCGGATACCTGCATTCTGAAAAACAACAACAAGAGTAGTTCGACATGCCCCATTCTCTGATTGGCAGGGCACTTTTACCTCTCCTGGGGGTATTACCGATTGCCGCTGTTGATGCGAGCGATTTCATCGCCGACAGCAAACTGAAGTTGCAGCTGCGCAATGTTTACTTCAATGAAAACTTTCGTGATGAACATGGATTGAGTGCCCGTGCGGCGAGCACTGCTAAAAGTGAGCGTACCGAGTGGGCTCAGGGCTTCCTGCTGGACTATCAGTCGGGGTTTACCCCGGGGACATTGGGCGTGGGTTTTGATGCATTGGGCTTGCTGGGAGTAAGGCTGGACTCGGGGCGTGGCCGCAGCGGTACCGGGCTGCTACCGGTGCACGACGATGGACGCGCCGCCGATGAGTTCTCCAGTGCCGCAGCCACGGCGAAGATCAAGCTGGCCAAGACCACCCTCAGGTACGGAACACTGCTACCCAGGACGCCAGTACTGATCTACAACGATGCACGCTTGTTACCGCAGACCTATGAGGGTGGCCAGGTCACCAGCCTGGGTATCGACAAACTGACCCTGACCGGCGGCCGTCTGGATCGGTTCAAACTGCGTGATTCCACCGATAGCGTCCCGATCGTTCCTGATGGCTATTCGGGCGACAAGGGCGGGGATTTCACCTATGCCGGCGGCGACTACAAACTTGGCAAGAACACGCGCCTGAGCTACTTCCACGGCGAGCTGGAAAATTTCTATCGCCAGGACTTCGCCGGCATCCAGCACGATATTGCGTTAGGCCGTGGGATCCTGACGGGCGACCTGCGCTATTTCAACAGTCATGACGCGGGCCGCGCCTATGCCTCGAAGATTGATAACGACATGCTCAGTGCCCTGGTGTCCTACACGGTGGCGGGGCACACAGTGGGCGGTGGTTATCAAACCCTCAGCGGCGATGCCGGGCTGCCCTACATCAGCGGTTCCACGGTTTACTCGTTCAGCAACGCCGGTATCGGCAAGTTCATCGAGGAGGACGAGAAAACCTGGATGCTCAGCTACGGTTATGACTTTGCACCGTCAGGCGTGCCAGGCCTGACGTTCATGACCCGTTACCTGAAGGGCAACGATGGCAAGTCCGATACCCACATCAAAGAGTCCGAGCGCGATACCGAACTGGCTTACGTGGTCCAGAGCGGTGCGTTCAAAGGCGTGGGTGTAAAGCTGCGTAACTATGTCTACCGTGCTGACTTCGCACGTGGGCGCGACAGCAATCGCATTTATTTCACCTACGATATGGCGCTCTGGTAAGCAGGCCTTGATGTTATCGAGTGGCAGCCTTGCCTGCTGGGAGATCAACCCACGTTGCCAAAGGCTGCCATCGCTCGACCGACGCTCAACTGAACTGCCGGTTTTAGCGTTTGATCAGGGAGATCTTCGTGCCTTCGATGCTGATCCCGGCCATCAATCCTTGCTGGTCGAAGATGAACGCGTACGCGTCGTCTTTGAGCGTCGAGCTGGACAGGTTCTTGGCAACTCCTTCGTCCACCACAACCACGGTGGGTCCTACACCGATTTCCCAGCCTTTGGTTTCAGTGATGTATTGCACCGCTTTGTCGGTCATCAGGAAAACCACATAGCCATATGACTGCGCGCCAGCCTGCAATCCCCAGGAACCGCTGACGGAGTTGTAATAGTCCTGAACTTTCGTGCCCTTCATCAAAACGCCTTCGCCGTAGGCGCCGCCGAATACCAGGCCGGCCTTGATGATTTTCGGGAAGACCAGCACGGCCTTGGCTTTTTGCGAGATGGTTTCGGAGAAGGGATTGGTTTTGTAGAGCGTCTGCAACGCTTGTCGGGAGTCGGTATTGAGATCCTCGGCGGTGGCGGCGCCTGCCGTGTTCAGGAAACTGGCCGATGCCAATGCTGCAATAGCGAGCAAGACTGTCAGGAAGAACCGTATTGATTGAGTCATTTGCGTACTCCGATAAGGGAGCATTGGATGGCAGCAGCAGTCGGCGCCTGTGTCAGGCAGGACCCGAGCTTACTGAAGGTTATCCGGCGCACCCTGGAATGTGTGAATAGCAAGCGTCGCTGCTGAAGGAAGCAGGCCTCTGGCCAGTGATCAGTTGCGATGCCATCACTGGTTGTGACCACTGAGGGATGGTGGCGTTCAGCGTTATTGTTCGCTGGTACACCTGTAGGAGCGAGCGGGCGCAGATCCGACTTGCCCGCGAAGAACGATGACGCGGTGCATCCAGGCCCCAGTTGTCGGCGGCATAGCGGGCGGCGTCGGTGATGTGGTTGTGCTTGAGCGCGACCTGGCCGTCGAGGCTGTTGATGAAGTCCAGCATCCTGGCCACCGGATTGACGCCGGACTCGGGTTCGCAGGAGTGGGCGGACACACCGGTGACGGTCAGTTTGACGTCCTTGCGCCATGACGGTGCCGTAGCCTTTCTCGGCGATCACCACCGGGTAGCCGCCATCCAGCGCCAGGTTGTAGTTGGGCGTCGGGTTGCGTTCGAAGTAATAGGGGATGGCGTCGCCCGTGGTTTCCTCGGTGGTGTCTACCAGCAGATTGAAATTCCTGGCCATCGGCAGTTTCTCTTCCTTGATCACCTTCATGGCGTAGAGCGCGACCACGATGCCGTTCTTGTCATCCTCGGTGCCCCGGCCATACATGCGATCGCCCACCAGGGTGACCTTGAACGGGTCGAGCCGGGTGCCATCCTGCAACACCCAGTTCTCTGGCGTCACCGGTACTCTTGGCCAGATTTTTCAGAAACTGCCTGAAATCCGTGACCGAGGCATCACTGAACGTCTTGAGGATGATCGCACTCTGTTGCGCGGTGATGTTTCGCGAGCTATCGATGTTTAACCGGACTCAACAACGTGTAGGCGTGCGGCTTATCACGTTGACTTCGCTGCTTTTGTTCCACGTTTGCTGGCGCTCGCAGGCTTGCGCTTGGCCGGCTTGCGTTTGTTTTTCCACGGCGTTGCGCCTCGCCCGGCAGGGCTGGCCGGACCGCTGATGGTCAGGCTCAGGCCGGCGCAACGGCTGACTTGCTTGCTCATCCAGGCAGCCTGCTTGGTGACGAACTCATCAAGGCTCATTTCTCCGCTTTGTACCATGTCCAGGGCCTGCTCCCAGATGGCGGTAGTGCCCGGGTCGGCAATGGCGCGCGGGACGGCATCGATCAGGCTGAAAGCGGCCGGGGTCGCGGCCAGCGCCTTGCCGTTCTTGACCAGGTAGCCACGGTCGAGCAGCCCCTGGATGATCGAGGCGCGGGTCGCTTCGGTGCCGATGCCGGTGGTGTCCTTGAGCTTTTGCTTGAGCAATGGATCTTCCACCAGTTTGGCGACGTTCTTCATGGCCTTGATCAGGTCGCCCTCGGTGAAGGGTTTGGGCGGTTGCGTCCAGAGGTCCTTGAGTTGTACGTCGGCCATTGCGCAATCAATGCCTTCCCTGAGGTTGGGCAGGGTTTGCGGGGCGGGTGCTTCGCGGCCCTTGGCGGGTGCAAGGGCTTCGGGCAGGGCGCGTTTCCAGCCGGGTTCGACGATTTGCTTGCCGACGGCACGCAACGCCTCGCCGGCGCAATCGAAGTCGGCCTGGGTGCGGTCGAATTCGTGATTGGGCAGGAACTGCGCCAGGTAACGGGCGCGGATCAAGGTGTAGACCGCGCGCTGCTTGCCCACCAGGCGATCGAGGTTTTTCGCCGCGGCGGTGGGAATGATGCCGTGGTGCGCGCTGACCTTGGCATCGTTCCAGGCCCGTGAGCGACGCTGGGGCTCCAGGTAGTCGTGCAACGCGTTCAGTGCCGGGTCGGCCTGGTGTAGCGCCGCGAGAATGCCCGGTGCTTCGCTGTGTTGGCTGAGCGGCAAGTAACCACAGTCGCTGCGCGGGTAGGTGATGACCTTGTGGGTTTCGTAGAGCGCCTGGGCGATGTCGAGGGTTTCCTGGGCACCGAGCCCGAGCTTTTTCGAGCAGACTTCCTGCAAGGTGCCGAGGTCGAACGGCAGCGGCGCCACTTCGCGCATCCGTTCGGTGCGCAGCTTGACGACCCTGGCGCTTGCGGCGGCGAGCATGGCGGCTGCCGCTTGTTGGGCCAGCGCCTGGTTCAGGCAGCGATCCTGGTCGTCGCACACTTCGGAGGCCGCCCGCCATTGTGCCGTGAAGGTGGTGCCGTTATGCAGTAGTTGCACCTCCACAGCCCAGTAGGGCACGGGCACGAAGGCGGCGATGCTACGGTCGCGATCCACCACCAGGCGCAACGTCGGCGTCTGCACCCGGCCGACCGGCAGGACGCCCTGATAACCGGATTGGCGTCCGAGCAAGGTGAACAGCCGGCTCATGTTCATGCCGATCAGCCAGTCGGCACGGGAGCGTCCCAGGGCCGAGTGATAGAGGCTGAAGGTCTGCGCGCCGGGCCTGAGCGCGGCGAGGGCCTTGCGGATCGAGGCATCGTCCAGCGCCGACAGCCACAGTCGCTGGATCGGACCGCGATAGCGGCAATGTTCCACCAGTTCCCTGGCGATCATTTCGCCCTCGCGGTCGGCGTCCGTGGCAATGACCAGGTCGCGCGCTTCGCCGAGCAGGCGCTTGACCACCTTGTACTGGCTGGCCGTGCGCGGCTTGACGGTCATTTTCCATTTATCGGGAATGATCGGCAGGTCTGCCAGTACCCAGCGCTTGTAGCGCGCGTCATAGGCATCCGGGGGCGCGGTTTCCAGCAGGTGGCCGATGCACCAGGTCACCGTGACGTCCGTTCCCAGCCAGCAGCCGTCACCGCGCCGCCGCGCGCCGAGCACGGCCGCAATGTCTTTGGCCTGGGAAGGTTTTTCACAGAGGTACAGCCGCATAACCACCATCGTCGATCAATGTGCGCAAGATGCACAGGATGGCGTGAGTGGGGCGCGAGAGCAATCTTTATCTGTATGGATGTACAGCAAAAGCGTTGCGCGTGTTTGCGCAACGCGGTGAACCCGTTCGGCTGCGAAGCCGCCGTAGCTCTGCAACTTGGGTTATACCTGATAAACCGAGATTTTCCGGGGCGTCGTGTAGCCCCTTGCCGGCAAGCCCAGCTGTTACAGGTCCATTACCGTCATGAGGTGCCCATTCCATGAAAAGCTCCGGACCCAGCCCTGTCATCACCATCGCCGAACAGCCCGGCTGCCTGTTGGTGAAGTTTCACGGATTTCAGGTGGCAGCGTCTTCACGTGCGCTAGTGCTATTGGAGGCCAATTACCCACCGGTGTACTACGTGCCGCGAGAAGACATCGACGAGAAATATTACGCCCGTACCGACCACACCAGCTATTGCCCATACAAGGGCGATGCCAGCTATTTCAGTTTGCAGGTGCCGGGACATGAAGGGGCTAATGCGGTGTGGAGTTACGAGACCCCAAAAGTCTCTGTCGAACAGATTCGCCGATACATGGCGTTCTATCCGGATCAGGTGAAGTTCGAGGTCGTCGAGCTCGAGGAGTGAGTCGCCATCAAAAGATCGCCGCCTGCGCCAGCTCGCAGGGGAACGCATTCCAGGGAGCTGCCGAAGGCTGCGATCTTTTGATTTTCAATCAGTTCTTGTTCAGATCCACGTTACGCGTCTCACGCAAACACAGCATCCCTACCACCAGGCTCACCCCGGTGATCAGCACCGGGTACCACAGCCCGTAGAAGATGTCGCCGGTGTACACCACCAGAGCAAACGACACGGTCGGCAGGAACCCACCGAACCAGCCATTGCCGATGTGGTAGGGCAGGGACATCGAGGTGTAGCGGATGCGGGTCGGGAACAGTTCGACCATCAGCGCCGCCAGCGGGCCGTAGCACATGGCGGAGATGATGATCAGCGCGACGATCAGGGCTACGATCATTGGCTTGTTGATCTGCTGCATGTCGGCCTGTTGCGGGTAACCCGCCAGGGTCACTGCGCCACGCAGGGCCGCTTCGTCGAAACCATCGATCTTCACGTCGCCGACGCTGACCTGCACGGCGCTGCCGGCCGGGGCCGCTGCGCTCTGGTACGGCAGGCCCTGCTTGACCAGGAAGGTCTTGACCTTGTCGCACGGGCTGTCAAATTTCGCCTTGCCCACCGGGTCGAACTGGAAGGTGCAGGTGGCCGGGTCCGCGAGCACGGTAATCGGCGCCTGGCGGCTGGCCAGGTCGATGGCCGGGTTGGCGTAGTGGGCCAGGGTCTTGAAGATCGGGAAGTACAACACAGTGGCGAGCAGCAGGCCAAGCATCAGCACGGGTTTGCGCCCGACCTTGTCCGACAGCCAGCCGAAGAAAATGAAGAAGGGGGCACCGATGGTCACACTGACGATCAGCAAGCCGTTAGCCACTGCGGGGTCCATTTTCAGGAACTGGGTGAGGAAGAACAGCACATAGAACTGCGCAGCGTAGAAGGTCACCGCTTGCCCGGCGTTGATGCTGAACAGGGCGATCAGCACCACCTTGAGGTTTTCCCACTTGCCGAAGGAATCGCGGATCGGCGACTTGCAGAGTTTACCTTCCTCTTTCATCTTCACGAACGCAGGCGACTCGTGCAGGCTCAGGCGAATCCAGGTCGAGATGCCCAGCAGAATGATCGAAAACAGGAACGGAATGCGCCAGCCCCAGACTTCGAACTGATCGCCCGTGAAGTACCGGCAGCCAAGTACCACCAGCAGCGACAGCAGCAGGCCGAGGGTAGCGGTTGATTGAATCCAGCTGGTGTGGAAACCGCGTTTGCCCATTGGCGCGTGTTCTGCGACGTAGGTCGCGGCGCCACCGTATTCCCCACCCAGTGCCAGGCCCTGGAGCATGCGCAGCACCACGAGGATGATCGGCGCGGCGATGCCGATGCTCGCGTAATTGGGCAGCAAGCCGACGCAGAAGGTGGCCAGGCCCATGAGCACGATGGTGGCGAGGAAGGTGTATTTGCGCCCGATCATGTCCCCCAACCGGCCGAACACCAGGGCGCCGAACGGCCTGACAATGAAGCCGGCGGCGAATGCCATCAAGGCGAAGATGAACGCCGTGGTGTCATTGACCCCGGCGAAGAACTGCTTGCTGATGACCGCCGCAAGGGCGCCGTAGAGGAAAAAGTCATACCACTCGAAGACCGTCCCGAGCGACGAGGCGAAGATGACTTTCTGGGTTTGCTCGCTGGTGCCCGCGCTGCGCACGGCTTCCAGGGGCTGAACGTGTTCTGACATTTCGGTATCCCTCACAGTGATTGTTTTTGTTGTTCCACTGGTGTCGCGTGTCCGTGAATCAGATGAAAATTCCTGGTGGGAGCGAGCCTGCTCGCGAATACGGTGGGTCAGTCACCCTCAATGTTGAAGAACCTGCGCTTTCGCGAGCAGGCTCGTTCCCACAAGGGCCGTGTCTGCGGTTGTGGCAAGGATCAGTTGTGCGGCTTTCTCCGCGATCATCAGCGTAGGCGAACAGGTGTTGCCCGAGGTGATGCGCGGCATGATCGAGGCGTCGGCAATGCGCAGGCCGGGGATGCCATGCACGCGCAGTTCGGCATCGACCACCGCGTCCACGTCGTGGCCCATGCGGCAAGTGCCGACGGGATGAAAGATGGTAGTGCCGATCCGCGCGGCGGCTTCATGCAGTTGTTCTTCGCTTTGCAGGCTGTCGCCGGGCAGGTACTCGACCGGTTTGAACGCCTTCAGGGCCGGCGCGGCCACGATGCGCCGGGTCAGGCGAATGGCATCGGCGGCCACCCGCAGATCTTCCGCGTGGCTCAGGTAATTGGGCTGGATCAGTGGCGCTTGCTGTGGATCGGCCGAGCGGATCTCCACCTTGCCCCGGCTTTGCGGACGCAGATCGCAAACTGATGCGGTGAACGCCGGGAAGGCATGCAACGGCTCACCAAAGCGCTCCAGCGACAGCGGCTGGACGTGGTACTCAAGGTTGGCCGAGGTTTGCTCTGGCCCTGAACGCGCAAAGGCCCCGAGCTGACTCGGCGCCATCGACAACGGACCACTGCGGTCATACAGGTAACGCAGGCCCATGCCCATCTTGCCCCACAGGCTGCCGGCGATCTGATTGAGCGTGCGGGCATTCTCCAGTTTGTAGATCAGGCGCAACTGCAGGTGGTCCTGCAAGTTGCCGCCGACGCCGGCCAGTTCATGGACAACGCCGATGCCCAGGCGCTTGAGCAGAGGGCGAGGGCCGATACCCGAACGCTGCAGAATGCTCGGTGAGCCAACGGAGCCGGCGCACAGGATGATTTCCTTGCGCGCCCTGAAGGTTTTGGCCTGACCCTGCCAACGGGCGCTGACCGCCGAGGCCCGGGCGTTTTCCAGCAGCACGCGGTCGACCTCGACGCCGGTCAGGACCGTTAGATTGTGGCGATTGCGTACTGGCTTGAGAAACGCCTTGGCCGCATTCCAGCGGATACCGGCCTTCTGGTTGACCTGGAAGTAGCCACACCCCTCGTTATCACCCTGGTTGAAGTCATCGATGCTGGCGATGCCGCTTTGCTCGGCAGCGCTGCGAAAAGCATCGAGAATCGGCCACGACAGGCGCTGGCGTTCGACTCGCCATTGGCCGGTGGCACCATGAAACTCGGAGTCACCGGCAAAGTGGTTTTCGCTTTTCTTGAACAGCGGCAGCACGTCTTGCCAGCGCCAGCCGGGGTTGCCGTCGGCCGCCCAGCCATCGTAGTCGCCAGCCTGGCCGCGCATGTAGATCATGCCGTTGATCGAGGAGCAGCCGCCCAGTACCTTGCCGCGCGGGTAACTCAGGGTGCGCCCCTGCAGGCCGGCTTGCGCTTCGGTCTTGAAGCACCAGTCGGTGCGAGGGTTGCCGATGCAGAACAGGTAACCGACGGGGATGTGAATCCACGCATAGTTGTCGCGACCGCCGGCTTCGAGCAGCAGCACGCGGTGCTGTGGGTTGGCCGACAGGCGATTGGCCAGCAAACAACCGGCCGGACCGGCGCCGACCACGATGTAGTCGTATTCATCAAGGGAAGCGTGCATCCCTGACCTCGCTTGTTGTTCTTGTGGGTTCATCCTAGTTGTTAGCTTTCGTTAAAAGAATGTTAGTTTTTACCCAGCTGCTGTTCGTTTTTAAACAACGCTCAACTAAGGATGGACGATGTTCGACTGGAATGACCTGCGGTTCTTTCTCGAGCTACAGCGTAGCGGGCGTTTGCTCACCGCCGCGCGCCGTTTGAACACCACTCATGCCACCGTGGCACGGCACATCGAGGCCATTGAAAAGAGCCTGGGCACCGCACTGTTCGTGCAGCATGCCCAGGGGTACGAGCTGACCCCGGCCGGTGAAGCCTTGCTCAAGCACGCCGAGGCGATGGAGAACGTCGCGCTGCTGGCGCAAGAGGAAATCACCCAATCCACGGCGCCGCTGGGCAAGATCCGGGTGGGGGTGACCGAAGGGCTGGGGATCATGTTCCTCGCCAGCCGCATGAACGGCCTGTTCGAGCGTTACCCGGGGCTGGAAGTGGAGCTGGTGGCGGTGCCGCGCTTCGTCAGCATTCTCAACCGCGAGGCGGAAATCAGCATTCACCTGGAACGCCCGGCCGCCGACATGCTGGTCACGCGCAAACTGACGGACTATCGCCTGGCGCTCTATGCCAGCCAGGACTACCTCGACCGTGCGCCAGAGCTGCGCAATCGTGAAGATCTGGGGCGGCATGCCTGGATCGGCTACGTCGACGACTTGCTGTTCAGCCAGGAGCTGATGTTCCTCAACAGCTTCTGCCGCAACCCGCAGGTGGTGTTCCACAGCACCAGCGTTATCGCCCAGCAACAGGCTGCGCGCGCGGGCCTGGGTATTGCCGTGCTGCCGTGTTACATGGCCAGCGCCGATCCTGCGCTGGTGCCGCTGTTCCCCCAGGAGAGCATCCAGCGCAGCTATTGGATCAGCACCCGCCGCGAGCTGCATAAATCGGTGCGGCTGCGGGTGATGTGGGATTACGTGGTGGACTTGTGCGAGCGTGAGCAGGACCTGCTGCTGGGGCCCAACCCCCCTCACGACGGGTGAAAACCCTGTAGGAGCCAGCGGTGCGGCGATCCGACTTGCCGGCGAACCGGACACCGCGGTGTATCTGTAACACCGCGTTATCGTTCTTCGCCGGCAGCCTGGCTCCTACAAGGTATAGGTCGCCCACGTTTTCGCAGGTGTGTTTCAGGCGAGGATTTCAAACGCCGTACTGGCCAGCCGCTCCCCATTCACCAGCACATGCACCGCATGCCTGCCCGCATAATGCCGGCGGGTGGTCAGTTCCTTGATGTGCTGGCCACGGGCGATGGACTGCGTGGCGTTGCCTGGCAGCGTCAGGGCCTTGAGCTTGAAGACCTTGGCCGAGGTGCTGCCATTGGCCTTGACGTAGTCGATGGCGTAATCGATCACCAGGCGCTGGCTGTCCTGCACCGTGGATTTCACCGCAAAGGACAGGGTGATTTTTTCGCCAAGTTCGATCACCGGCGGGTTGACCTGTACATCGATGATCTGCACCTCAGGCTTGCCGCCCGCGCCAATGATCGCCAGGGCACGCAGGTTGCCCTGTTTGATCAGGCTGCGCAGGGCATGCCTGGCGATCCAAGCGGTGTGTTTGTTGTCCAGCGACCAGCCCTCGATCAGGTTCAGCACCCACTCGGGATGGTCCTTGGTGATGTCGTTGAGGTGGTTGGCCACGGACTTGCGCACGTAAAGGCTGGTGTCGGCCTTGAGGTTGTCGAGGATGCCGGCGGCCAGTCGCGGGTCGGCCTGCACCTGTTCCAGGCGAAACGACCACGGCAAGCGCGGCCGGCAACCTTCGCTGGCGAGGCGTCGGACATGCTCGTTGGCGTCCAGCGACCAGTCATGCATCAGTTGCAGCGAGCGTTGCAGATCGCCACGCAGGAAATGGCGGATGGCGAATTCCGAGGAACCGAACGCGGTGAAGTATTTGAGCGCCTCCATCGACAGTTCGAACCGGTCCGCGCCATAGGTCGCCACGTAGTGCGGCAGGCACATGCTGACAAAGCCACTGTTGAGACGAGGGGCGAGGGCGCGCAATACCGCAAGCGACGCTTCATAACCTAGCGGCAGCACCGCGTGCAGGCATTCGCTGACGCGGGCCAGGCGCTGCATCACCGACAATTCGGCCAGGCCATGATTGGCCAGTTTCAGGAAATCCTTGGCATCGAAGCCGGGATACACCGCCGTCATCTCGGTGGCGATGTGCCGCAAGCGCTCGGCGTTGAAGATTTCCTTGAGAGCGGTTTCGCCAGCCATGGTGGAGTCCGTGTGTGATAGGGGTCGGGTTGCCGGCCAAATGGCCGGCAAACTCATCTCAACTGTTCTTCGCTTGCTCTTCCAGCTGGTCCGACTCGAACAACCGTGCCAGTTCCGCCCGCGCTTCCTGCGCCGTCTGCTTGACCTTCACCGCGTCGTCGTAAATCGCGTGCTGGGCTTCGAGCACCTGTTCGTCATGATGCTTGAAACGCTTGATCCTGGCATCGGCCTGCTCGTGGGTCAGTCCCAGGCCGATCAAGGTCTGCCGGCTCATTTCCAGGCTGGAATAAAAGGTTTCACGCACCGCGTGGGCACCCAGGTCCACCAGGCGATGCACGTGCTGGCGGTTGCGTGCGCGGGCAATGATCTTGATGTGCGGATAGAGCTTGTGCACCAGTTCTGCGGTCTTGATGTTGGTGTCCGGGTCGTCGGTGGCGATGACGAAGAATTCCGCGTCTGCGACCTTGGCCGCGCTGAGGATTTCCGGACGCATCGGGTCGCCGTAGTACACAGGTACGCCGCCGAAGCTGCGCGACAGTTCGATGGTTTCCACCGAGGTATCGAGGGCCACGAACTTGATGTTCTGTGCCCGCAGGATACGCGCGACGATCTGACCCATGCGGCCCATGCCGGCGATCACCACGCGGGGTTCATCGGCGTCGATGGCGCGAAAGTGCTCCGGTACCACCACCGGTTGCACTTTCGGGCTGACCAGGCGCGCGCACAACAGCATCAACAGCGGCGTCAACGCCATCGACAGGGTGATCGCCAGCACCAGCAAGTCGTACAGGCGCGGATCGAACAGGCCATGATCACGACCGATCTTGAACACCACGAAGGCGAACTCACCGCCGGCCGCCAGCACGATGCCCAGGCGAATGGCGCTGATCTTGTTCAAACCGCCGGCCAGTCGGCCCACGACAAACAGCAACGGCAGCTTGACGGCGATCAGCAGCACGGTCAGCCCCAGCACCACGATGGGCTCGCGCAGCAGTAGGCCCAGGTTGGCGCCCATGCCGACACTCATGAAGAACAGCCCCAGCAGCAGGCCCTTGAAAGGTTCGATCTGTGCTTCCAATTCGTGCCGGTATTCGGAGTCCGCCAGCAGCAGGCCGGCAAGGAATGCACCGAGGGCCATCGAAATACCGGCCAGGTCCATCAGCCAGGCGGTGCCCATCACCACCAGCAACGCGGTGGCGGTGGACACTTCCGGCAAGCCGGTCTTGGCGACCACGCGGAACACCGGGCGCAGCAGGTAGCGCCCGCCGACCACCACAATGGCGATGCTGATCAGCACGCGCAGCCCCTGGTTGACATCGTCGGCCGCGCTGAGGTTTTCACTGCTGCCAGCCAGCAGCGGCACCATGGCGATCAGCGGAATCGCGGCGATGTCCTGGAACAGCAGGATCGCGAACGCCAGGCGCCCGTGGGGGCTGGTCAGCTCCTTGCGTTCGGCAAGGCTTTGCAGGCCGAACGCGGTGGACGACAGGGCCAGTCCCAGGCCCAGCACGATCGAGGTGTTCAGGGGTTGGCCGAAGACATACAGCGCCAACACGCCCAGCAGCGCGCCGGTCAGCAGTACTTGCGCCAGGCCGACGCCGAACACCGCCTTGCGCATCACCCACAACCGTCGTGGCGACAACTCCAGGCCGATGATGAACAGCAGCAACACCACGCCGAGTTCCGAGATGTGCGCGACTCTTTCCGTATTGCCGATCAGGCCCAAGCCCGAGGGGCCGATGATTACCCCGGCAAACAGATAACCCAAAACCGCGCCCAACTGCAGGCGCTTGGCCAGGGGAACGGTGAGCACGGCCGCGAGCAGAAATACGACTGCGGCTTGTAACAGACTGCCTTCATGGGGCATGAGAAAAACTCCATCAACTCGGTAAAGCGAGTCGACAAGGATAAAGGCAGGTTTGGGTTCAAGGCTATCGCGCGACACTGGTATCGAGCGAACAATGCCGCGCCGCTACAACAATTGGCCCACGTCCCAGAGCCTTACAAGCTCGGCGGGAGCCTGGTTTTCCGGCACTTTCAAGACCATTTGGTCGACTTTCTCGCCTTCGCGATAGCGCAGCTCGACCTGGTAAAAGCGCTGATCGCCGCTGCCTGTGGTCGGGCTGGCCAGCGGCAGGCAACTTTCGAGAAGTACGCAAATGCGCGAGCGCTGCTCGATATCGCATTGGGCGAATTCGATCTCCCGGGGGCGCGACAGGGCCTGGATCGCGGCGAAGCCGCCCTGGCGGGATAGGCGCACAACCGTCCGGTCGTCCAGGGGTGGCAGGGTTTTCATGGTGCCTCCCGCGTCGAATCGACGCCCACTTGCGACCAGCCACGCTGCACCGCCTGGGCCTCATTGGCTGTGAAGCGCCGGCGCGCATGCTCAACGGTCAGTTTGGCAAAGGCACTGAATGAGGTCTCGTGGCTCAGGCGCTTGTCACACAGCGCGTCGTACCAAATGCGCCCGGCTTGTTCCCAGGCGAATCCGCCCAGGGCCTTGGCTGCCAGGTAAAACGCCCGGTTGGGAATACCTGAATTGATGTGCACGCCGCCATTGTCCTCCTGGGTGATCACGAATTTGCGCATGTGATCCGGTTGCGGGTCCTTGCCCAGCAGCGGGTCGTCATAGGCGGTGCCCGGGTGGGCCATCGAACGCAAACCGATGCCCTTGATGCGCGGCGTCAGCAAATCCGCGCCGATCAGCCAGTCCGCCTGGTCGGCGGTGTGCCCCAGTAGATATTGCTTGGTCAGGACGCCAAACACATCCGACAGCGATTCATTCAACGCCCCGGACTGGTCGGCATACACCAGGCCCGCTTCGCTCTCGACCACGCCGTGGGTCAGTTCGTGCGCCACCACGTCCAGCGAGCGGGTGAAACGCTCGAAGATTTCCCCGTCGCCGTCACCAAAGACCATCTGCGAACCGTTCCAGAAGGCGTTTTCGTAGTTCTGCCCGTAATGCACGCTGCCGATCAGGGCGAAACCCTTGTCGTCGATGGAATCGCGACCCAGCACCTTCCAGAAGAAATCGTAGCTGGCCCCCAGCGCGTCGTAGGCTTCATCGACCGCCGGATCGCCGCTCGCAGCCTGACCTTCAAGGCGCACCGGCATGCCGGGCAGGAGCATCTTGCCCTGGGCATCATGCACGCTGCGCTGCGCCTGGCCAGGTTTGCCGGACGCCGGCAGGATCGCAGCAGCCGCAAGGCGCACCGGAGGGCCAGGCGGGTGCCACAGGGTGCGCAGATGGGCCAGCGTGGTCATTGCGCTGGAACGCTGGCGTTCAGATCCGTGCGCGACGATGCGGTGCAGAATGTAGGGTGGAATGAAACTGCGCAGGCCGGTCATCAGAGGATCCCTTTCTGAACGCGAAGTCGATACTTATGTGAACGACGCAGGGGCGTTCGGTTCCGCGGGTTGCCATCGGCAGCGGATTCTGCGAAAACCTGCGTCCGCGCCCGCAAGTCCAGGGCACTGTAGATGAGTTAAGAACATGAACGACGAACTGCAAATCATTGATCTTGAGCCGGGTGACGGCAAGGCCGCCGTCAAAGGCGCGCTGATCACTACCCAATACCGCGGCTGGCTGGAGGACGGTAGCGAATTCGACTCTTCCTACAGTCGCGGTAAACCGTTCCAGTGCGTGATCGGCACCGGGCGGGTGATCAAGGGCTGGGACCAGGGCCTGATTGGGATGCGGGTCGGTAGCAAGCGCAAATTGCTGGTTCCGGCGCACCTGGCCTATGGCGAGCGCACGATGGGCAAGATCCCGCCGAATTCGAACCTGATGTTCGAGATCGAGTTGCTGGAAGTGCTGACGCGGGACGATTGATGGGGCAAAAAAAATCGCCGCTCTCGAATTCGAGGCGGCGATTTTTATTACAGGGGGGGCGTCAGGTCAGACCTTGACGATCCAGCCTGCTGGCGCTTCGACGTCACCGGTTTGCACGCCGGTCAGCTCTTTGTAGAGCTTCTGGGTGATCGGGCCGACTTCGGTTTCGCTGTGGAACACGTGCAGGTGGTCGTTGTAGCTGATGCCGCCGATTGGCGTGATCACGGCTGCGGTACCGCAAGCGCCGGCTTCCTTGAAGTCCGACAGCTTGTCGATGAACACGTCACCTTCGATCACTTCCAGGCCCAGGCGCGATTTGGCCAGCTCGATCAGCGACAGGCGGGTGATGCCCGGCAACACCGACGGCGAGTTCGGGGTCACGAACTTGTTGTCGTGGGTGATCCCGAAGAAGTTGGCCGAACCGACTTCCTCGATCTTGGTGTGGGTCATCGGATCCAGGTAGATGGCGTCGGCGAAGTGCGCCTTCTTGGCTTGGGAGCCCGGCATCAGGCTGGCGGCGTAGTTGCCACCGACCTTGGCCGCGCCGGTGCCTTGCGGGGCGGCACGGTCGTAGCTGGAGATCAGGAAGTTGTGCGGGGTGAGGCCACCCTTGAAGTAGGCGCCGACCGGGATGCAGAAAATCGAGAAGATGAACTCGGGTGCGGTACGCACGCCGATGTTGTCACCCACGCCGATCACGAACGGGCGCAGGTACAGCGCGCCGCCGGTGCCGTAAGGCGGGATGAAACGCTCGTTGGCGCGCACCACTTCCTTGCACGCCTCGATGAACTGCTCGGTGGACACCTGTGGCATCAGCAGGCGCGCGCAGCTGCGTTGCATGCGTGCGGCGTTCTGGTCCGGGCGGAACAGGTTGATCGAACCGTCCTTGCAACGGTAGGCCTTCAGGCCCTCGAAGCATTGCTGGCCATAGTGAAGGGCCGTGGAGCCTTCGCTGATGTGCAGCACATTGTCTTCGGTCAGGGTGCCTGCGTCCCACTCGCCATTACGCCAGTGCGACAGATAGCGCTTGTCGGTCTTGATGTAGTCAAAACCCAGCTTGTCCCAATTGATGCTTTCGTTACCCATGACACCCTCTATCACTTAACAACCGCCGAAACGGTTCAATGTTTCTGACGTTTTCTGGATGGGGACAACAATACTTCATTCCGGACCTATTTCGCAGCCCGCAATGCATTCCTTGTTTGATCGTTCCCACGCTCTGCGTGGGAATGCCTCAACGGACGCTCCGCGTCGGCTCTTGGGACGCGGAGCGTCCCGGGCTGCATTCCCACGCAGAGCGTGGGAACGATCATGGTGGGGTAGTTACAGGTGCAACGCGTGGCCCAAGGCACGCAACGCCGCTTCCTGCACCGCCTCGCCGAGCGTCGGGTGCGCATGGATGGTGCCGCCGATGTCCTCCAGCCGCGCGCCCATTTCCAGGCTTTGCGCGAACGCCGTGGACAATTCGCAGACCCCGATCCCCACCGCCTGCCAGCCGACAATCACATGATTGTCCCGACGAGCGACCACGCGCACGAAGCCACTTTTCGATTCCAGCGTCATAGCCCGGCCATTGGCGGCGAACGGGAAGCTCGACACGATGCAGTCCAGGCCTGCCGCCTTGGCTTCGTCCGGGGTCTGGCCGACCACCACCAGTTCCGGGTCGGTAAAGCACACGGCGGCAATGGCGGTGGGGTTGAACTCGCGGGATTTACCGCTGATCAGCTCGGCCACCATCTCACCCTGGGCCATGGCCCGGTGGGCGAGCATCGGTTCGCCACTGAGGTCGCCGATGGCATAGACGTCGCGCATGCTGGTCTGGCAGCGGTTGTCAATCTTGATCGACGAACCGTTCATGTCCAGGTTCAGCGCTTCGAGGTTCCAGCCCTGGGTGTTCGGTTTACGGCCCACAGCGACCAGCACCTGATCTGTTTCCAGATTCAAAGTACGATCATCGGGCGTGCGGACTTGAAGAGTATTTGTATTTGAATCAAAGCCTTGAACGCTATGATTCAAGTAAAGTCTCACACCAAGCTTCTTCAGTTCTTCATGCACCGGTTGGGTCAATTCCGCGTCGTAGGCCGGCAGGATGCGTTCCTGAGCCTCGACGACGCTGACGTCGGTACCGAGCTTGCGATAGGCAATCCCCAGCTCCAGGCCGATGTAGCCGCCACCGACCACGATCAGGCGCTTGGGCACGGACGTTGGCGCCAGGGCTTCAGTGGAGGAAATGATTGGCCCGCCAATCGGTAGTATCGGCAGGTTCACGCTTTTGGACCCGGTGGCCAGTACCAGGTGTTCGCAAATAATGCGCGTGTCGCCGACGTCGACGGTTTTACCGTCAACCACTTTGGCCCAGCCTTGAATGACCTGGACCTTGTTCTTTTTCAGTAGCGCCGCGACGCCGGTGGTCAGGCGATCGACAATGCCGTCCTTCCACTCGACGCTTTTGCCGATGTCCAGCGTGGGCGCTGACACGGTGATGCCCAACGCCGACTGCTGGCTGTGATGCCGGGTTTGGTGGAACTGCTCGGCGACGTGAATCAGCGCCTTGGACGGAATACAGCCGATGTTCAGGCAGGTGCCGCCCAACGATTCGCCTTCCACCAGAATGGTTGGAATGCCCAGCTGACCGGCACGGATCGCCGTCACGTAACCGCCAGGGCCGCCGCCGATGATCAGCAGCGTGGTGTGCAAAGTCTGCATCGTTTACTCCACAAACAAGGTGGCGGGTTGTTCGAGCAGGCCGCGCACGGCCTGGATGAAGAGTGCCGCGTCCATGCCATCGACCACCCGGTGATCGAAGGAACTGGAGAGGTTCATCATCTTGCGAATCACGATCTGGCCTTTGATTACCATCGGCCGTTCGACGATTTTGTTCACGCCGACGATCGCCACTTCCGGCAGGTTCAGCACCGGGGTGCTGACGATGCCACCCAGCGCGCCGAGGCTGGTCAGGGTGATGGACGAGCCGGACAGTTCATCGCGGCTGGCCTTGCCGTTACGGGCGGCAGTGGCCAAGCGGGAGATCTCCGCTGCGTTGTCCCACAGGCTGCGAGTTTCGGCGTGACGTACCACCGGCACCATCAAGCCAATATCGGCCTGGGTGGCGATGCCCACGTGCACCGCGCCCAAGCGGGTGATGACTTGGGCTTCGTCGTCGTAACGGGCGTTGATCTGCGGGAAATCACGCAGAGCGACGACCAGGGCGCGGACCAGGAACGGCAGCAAGGTCAGCTTGCCGCGGGTGGCACCGTGTTTTTCGTTGAGGTGCGCGCGCAGTTCTTCCACGGCAGTCACGTCGATTTCCTCGACATAGCTGAAGTGAGCGGCACGTTGCGTGGCGTCCTGCATGCGCTGGGCGATCTTGCGGCGCATGCCGATCACCGGGATCTGTTCTTCGTCGTTGCGTTGGGTATAAGCGCTGCTGACCGACGAAGCATTGGATTGACCTTGAGCCAGATAGGCGTCCAGATCTTCGTGCAGCACACGACCGGCCGGGCCGGAGCCACGTACAAGACGCAACTGAATGCCCAGGTCCAGAGCATGTTTGCGTACGGCCGGGGAGGCCAGTGGACGCTCATTGGCTTGGCGAGCGACTATCGGTCCCGGGCAGACGGTGGTTTTTGGTGCTGCAGCGGCGGCGACTGGTTTGACCTCCACTGCGGCTTCGACTTCAGGCGCAGCGACGGGCGCTTCTTTCACCGGTGCCGGTTGCGCCGACGCCTTAACGTTCCCCGCGCCTTCGACTTCAATGCTGATCAGGATGCTGCCAACCGCCATGACTTCGCCCGGTTGCCCACCAAGGGCAATCACCTTGCCATGTACGGGCGACGGGATATCCACCATCGCCTTGTCGGTCATGACATCGGCCAGCACTTGATCCTCGACGACCATGTCGCCGACTTTCACATGCCATTGAGACAATTCAACTTCTGCGATGCCTTCGCCAATGTCCGGCATCTTGATAACGTGCGTGCCCATTCAGACCTCCATGACCCGTTTCAACGCCGCACCCACACGGGACGGCCCTGGGAAATACGCCCACTCTTGCGCGTGCGGGTAGGGGGTGTCCCAACCGGTGACGCGTTCGATCGGCGCTTCCAGGTAGTGGAAGCAGTGTTCTTGCACCAGCGCGGTCAGTTCGGCGCCGAAACCACAGGTGCGAGTCGCTTCGTGAACGATCACGCAGCGCCCGGTTTTCTTCACCGACCTGGTGATGGTTTCCAGGTCCAGGGGCCACAGGCTGCGCAGGTCGATGACTTCGGCGTCCACTCCACTTTCTTCAGCGGCGACTTGCGACACGTACACGGTGGTGCCGTAGGTCAGCACGGTGACGTCCTTGCCGGGGCGGGCGATGGCGGCAACGTCCAGCGGCACGGTGTAGTAGCCGTCGGGAACCTGTGCGGCAGGGTGTTTCGACCACGGGGTCACCGGGCGCTCGTGGTGGCCGTCGAACGGGCCGTTGTACAAGCGCTTGGGCTCGAGGAAGATCACCGGGTCATCGTTTTCGATGGAGGCGATCAGCAGGCCCTTGGCGTCATAGGGGTTGGACGGCATGACGGTGCGCAGGCCGCATACCTGGGTGAACAGCGCCTCGATACTCTGGCTGTGGGTCTGGCCGCCGTAGATGCCGCCGCCGCAAGGCATGCGCAGGGTCAACGGCGCGGTGAATTCCCCGGCCGAGCGATAACGCAGGCGGGCGGCTTCGGAAATGATCTGGTCATAGGCCGGGTACACGTAGTCGGCGAACTGGATTTCCACCACCGGGCGCAGACCGTAGGCGCCCATGCCCACGGCAGTGCCGACGATGCCGCTTTCCGAGATCGGGGCGTCGAACACCCGCGAGGTGCCGTACTTGGTCTGCAGGCCTTCGGTGCAACGGAACACGCCGCCGAAGTAACCGACGTCCTGGCCGAACACCACGACGTCTTCGTCGCGCTCAAGCATCACATCCATGGCCGAGCGCAGGGCCTGGATCATGGTCATGGTGGTCGTGGTCATGGCGGTTTCCAGCTGGATATTATTGTTGTGATCGTTCATGTCAGATCCCCAACTCCTGACGCTGGCGCTTCAAATGCTCCGGCATCTCTTTGTAGACGTCTTCGAACATGGTCGCGGCGCTTGGAATCTGGCCACCGGCGAGGGTGCCGTACTGTTCGGCTTCTTTCTGTGCGCCGATCACTTCGGCTTCCAGCTCGGCGCTGACGGCGGTGTGTTCCTCTTCGGACCAGTGGCCGACCTTGATCAGGTGCTGCTTGAGACGAGCGATCGGATCGCCCAACGGGAAGTGGCTCCAGTCGTCGGCTGGACGGTATTTGGACGGATCATCGGAAGTCGAGTGCGGGCCGGCGCGGTAGGTGACCCATTCGATCATGGTCGGGCCGAGGTTGCGGCGCGCGCGTTCGGCGGCCCAGGCGGAAGCGGCGTAGACCGCATAGAAGTCGTTGCCGTCGACTCGCAGCGAGGCGATGCCGCAACCGACGCCACGCCCGGCGAAGGTGGTGGCTTCACCACCGGCAATCGCCTGGAAGGTGGAGATGGCCCACTGGTTGTTGACCACGTTGAGGATCACCGGCGCGCGGTATACGTGGGCGAATGTCAGGGCCGTGTGGAAGTCCGATTCGGCGGTGGCGCCGTCGCCGATCCAGGCCGAGGCGATTTTGGTGTCGCCCTTGATCGCCGAGGCCATGGCCCAGCCTACAGCTTGTACGAACTGGGTGGCGAGGTTGCCGGAAATGGTGAAGAAACCGGCCTCTTTCACCGAGTACATGATCGGCAGCTGGCGTCCCTTGAGCGGATCGCGCTCGTTGGACAGCAGTTGGCAGATCAGGTCCACCAGCGGCACTTCGCGGGCCATCAGGATGCTTTGCTGGCGGTAGGTCGGGAAGCACATGTCGTCGATGTTCAGGGCCAGGGCCTGGGCGCTGCCGATGGCTTCTTCGCCGAGGCTCTGCATGTAGAACGACATTTTTTTCTGACGCTGGGCGACCACCATGCGGTTGTCGTAGATCCGCGTCTTGAGCATGGCGCGCATGCCCTTGCGCAGGATCTCCACCGGCACGCCTTCGGCCCACGGCCCCAAGGCATTGCCCTGGTCGTCGAGCACGCGAATCAGGCCACGGGCCAGGTCGGCCGTGTCTGCCGGTTCTACGTCGATAGGGGGTTTGCGCACCGTGCCGGCATCGGTCAGGTGCAGGTAGGAGAAGTCGGTTTTGCAGCCGGGGCGGCCCGAGGGTTCCGGGACGTGCAGGCGCAGCGGTTCGTACGCTTGGTTCATGGCTTCTACGCTCGATCTTGTGAATTTCTTGTAGTGAGCTGACAGATTTCGTTCTGTGGAAGAAATCTTGTCCTACAACAATCATAGGCCCGGCCAAGAAGAATATTTCTCTGTGTTTCGTTGCGCTCAAGATCATTTACAGATAAAAAATCTGCATAAACATAAAAAACAGGTGTTTTTGTCTCATGCGCAAACTGGACCGTACCGATATCGGCATTCTCAACAGTCTTCAGGAGAACGCACGCATCACCAACGCCGACCTGGCCCGCTCGGTCAACCTGTCGCCGACGCCGTGCTTCAACCGGGTCAAGGCGATGGAGGAACTGGGCCTGATCCGTGAGCAGGTGACCCTGCTGGATGCCGACCTGCTGGGGCTGCACGTCAATGTGTTCATCCATGTCAGCCTGGAAAAGCAGGTGGAGGAGGCGTTGCAGCATTTCGAAGAGGCGATCTCCGATCGTCCCGAGGTGATGGAGTGTTATCTGATGGCCGGCGATCCGGACTACCTGATCCGGGTGCTGGTGCCGACCATTCAGTCGCTGGAACGCTTCATGATGGATTTCCTCACCAAAGTCCCCGGCGTTGCCAATATCCGTTCGAGCTTTGCGCTCAAGCAGGTGCGCTACAAGACGGCGTTGCCGTTGCCGGCCAATGGCTTGACCTTGGGTACCTGATCGTTCCCACGCAGCGTGGGGACGAACGACGTCAGAACTTGTTCAGGGGGATTTTCAGGTAGACCACGCCATTGTCCTCCGCCGGCGGCAGATTCCCCGCCCGCACATTGACCTGTATCGCCGGCAGCAACAGCGTCGGCATGCCCAACCCGGCATCGCGGCGGGTGCGCATGTCGACGAACGCGGCTTCGTCGATGCCGTCGCGCACGTGGATGTTGCTCTTGCGTTGTTCGCCGACGGTGCTCATGCACTGCGGCTCGCGATCCTCGGGCGGGTAGTCGTGGCAGACGTAGAGGCGCACGCTGGCGGGGAAGGCCAGCAGCTTGTGGATCGAGGCGAACATCTGGTGCGCGTCGCCGCCGGGAAAGTCGCAGCGGGCGGTGCCGACGTCCGGCATGAACAGGGTATCGCCGACCAGGATGATGTCGCCGTCGATCAGGTAAGCCATGTCCGCAGGGGTATGACCCGGCACATGCAGGGCGGTGGCCTTGAGGTTGCCGATGCGGAATGACTCGCTCGGGGCGAACAGGTGATCGAACTGGGAGCCGTCGATGCAGAATTGCGGTTCAAGGTTGAACAGGCGCTTGAACACGCCCTGCACCTTGCAGATCGACTGGCCGATGGCGACCTTGCCGCCCAGCTCCCGGCGCAGGTAAGGTGCAGCAGACAGGTGATCGGCGTGGGCGTGGGTTTCCAGCAGCCATTGCACCTGCAAGCGGTGCTCGCGCACGAAAGCGATGATCCGGTCGGCCTGCAGGGTGTCGGTTCGTCCGGCAGCCGGGGTGTAGCCGAGTACCGGGTCGACGATCGCGCATTGTCCGCCGTCGGTTTCATAAATGACGTAACTGTAGGTAGACGAGGCATCGTCAAAAAAAGCTTCAATCAGGGCAGGCATGTGGTTTTTTCTTCATGGGCACTTCATGAGGGTAGTTTCATTTTCCCTGCGCTGACCAGCCCGCGATGCATTCAGTGATGAAAAAAAACCTGCGGGCTCTATCCTGTCACTCTATCGATACCGGGCGTTCCCGGCCTTTGTCATGGATTACGAGCGTTCTATGTTGCTGGCGAGTTTTTTTGGGATGGTCATGGGACTGGTGCTCGGACTGACCGGGGCCGGGGGTGGCATTCTGGCGGTGCCGGCGCTGGTGTTGGGGCTGGGTTGGAGCATGACCGCGGCGGCGCCCGTTGCGCTGTTCGCGGTGGGCAGCGCGGCGGCGGTCGGGGCCATCGATGGTTTGCGCCATGGCTTGGTGCGCTATCGCGCGGCGCTGTTGATCGCCTTGCTGGGTGCGATATTTTCCCCGTTGGGCATCTACTTCGCCCATCGGCTGCCGGAAAAAGTCCTGATGATCCTGTTCAGCCTGCTGATGGTCATGGTGGCGGCGCGTATGCTGCGTCGCGAACGCAAGGACGAGGGCCCCAGCGATCATGGTCACGCCAACTGGGGCCAGAAGAACTGCATGCTCGACCAGCAGACCGGGCGCTTTTCCTGGACCGCCAAATGCACCGCAACCCTCGCGGCCCTCGGTGCGGTGACCGGTGTGGTCTCGGGTTTGCTGGGCGTGGGGGGTGGCTTCCTGATCGTGCCGGCCTTCAAGCAGCTGACCGACGTGCAGATGCGCGGCATCATCGCCACGTCCCTGATGGTCATCAGCCTGATCTCGGCCATCGGCGTGATCGGCGCCTTGCATGCCGGGGTGCGCATCGACGGCCTGGGCGTTGCCTTCATCGTCGCCAGCATCGTCGGCATGATCATCGGCCGAAAACTCTGCGCGCGAGTGCCGGCGCGGGCATTGCAGGTGGGATTCGCCAGCGTCTGCCTGATCGTTGCCGGCTACATGCTGTTGCGTGCGTGAGGTTTACAGCGCCCGGTATTGCAGGCTGAACGTCAATTCTGCCGATTGCCCCTGCTGCAGCAAGCGCAACCCTGGCCGACCGGGCAAGTGGTGCGCGTTGACGGGGTGGCTGACTGGTTCGATGCAAAAAAAACCCAGGTCTGCCGGGCAGTAGAGCAGGTAGTAATCGCTGCCGGTGGCCTGGCACTCCAGCGCGTAACCGAGGTCGGGTTGCTCGATCAGGCAGTGGCCATCCCATTGGCAGAAACCGTTGTCGACCAAGGTGTCGGGCAGTGCCTTGAGTTGCCGAAAATCCCATTCGGCCGGTAATGAACCCAGCTCGGTTGGCAGCTTGGAGCTGTCGCACAACCACACTTGCCCAGCCTTGGCCTGTAGCCGCGTGCCTGCGCTGCGCGGCAGATACGGGTGCAGTCCCAGGCCATGCCAGGCCGCGCGTTCGGCCAGGTGGGTGACGCTCAATTCGATGCTCAGCTTACCTTCGCCTAGATGGAAACGTTGACGGGCGCAATAGGCAAAGGGCTCGCTGCTATCGAGTTGCAGCACGACTTCTTGCGCGGTAGTGGAAACCACCTGCCACGGCTGCTGCCAGGCGCTGCCGTGAATCGGCAGGGGATCGGTGAGGCTGTTGGGTCTCAGCTGTTGCCAGCCATCCGGGCAATCGAACCCCCCTTTGGCAATGCGGTTGGACCACGGCACCAGAGGAAAGCAGCCCAGTTTGCCGGGAAGGCCGGTGTTCAAGGCGTGCTCATCGGCGTGTCGCAGCAAGGGTTGGCCCGTGTTGCGCGCTGACCAGTTGACGATGCTGCCGCCGAGTTCGGGGGCGAGGGTGAGGCGGGTGAATTCGTCTTCGAGTTCGAGCAATGTTGGTTTCATGTTCACCAGCGATCAAGAGTGAATGCGCGGATTACTCTTGTAGGAGCCCGGCTTGCCGGCGAAGGCATACTTGAATACGCCTTCGCCGGCAAGCCGGGCTCCTACAGTTAAAGCGTTGCGAGATCAAACGGGTTACAACACCAAATGCGGCAACCACAACGACAGCGCAGGAATGTAAGTCACGGCCAACAACACCAGCAACAGCACGGCGTAGAACGGCAGCAGCGCCTTGACGGTTGACTCGATGCTGACCTTACCCACGGCCGATCCCACGAAGAGTACCGCGCCCACTGGCGGTGTGATCAAACCGATCCCCAGGTTCACCAGCATGATCATGCCGAACTGCACCGGGTCTACGCCAATGCCGAGAATCACCGGCATCAGGATCGGCGTGAGGATCAGGATCAGCGGCGCCATGTCCATCACGGTGCCGAGCAACAGCAGCATGACGTTGATGCACATCAGGATCACGTAACGGTTGTCCGACAGGGTCAGGAACATCGTGGTGATCTTCGCCGGGATCTGCATCAGGGTCATGATGTAGCCGAAGCTGGCGGCGAAGCCGATCAGGATCATCACGATCGAAATCGTGCGCACCGTGCGGTGCATCAGTTTCGGCAGCTCGCTCCACTTGTAGTCGCGGTAGATGAACATGGTCACGAAGAACGACCACAGCACCGCAATGGCTGCCGACTCGGTCGCCGTGAAAATCCCGCTGAGGATCCCTCCAAGGATGATGACCATCGCCATCAGGCCCCACAACGCTTCGCCGCAAATCTTCAGGGCTTCGCGCATCGGAATGACTTCACCCTTGGGGTAGTCACGCTTTTTCGCGAAGATCAGGCACAGCACCATCAGGCACGCGCTCATCAACAGGCCCGGGACCACGCCGGCCATGAACAGCGAGGCAATCGACACCGTACCGCCTGCCGCCAGCGAGTAGAGCACCGAGTTGTGGCTCGGCGGGGTCAACAGGGCTTGCACCGAACCGCTGACGGTCACGGCGGTGGCGAACTCCCGGGGATAGCCGCGGCGTTCCATTTCCGGGATCAGCACCGAACCGACCGAGGCGGTGTCGGCCACCGAGGAGCCGGAGATCGCGCCAAAGAAAGTCGAAGCCATGATGTTGACCAGCGACAAGCCACCGCGCACGAACCCGACCAGTACCCCGGCAAACGCCACCAGGCGCCGGGACATCCCGCCCTCGGCCATGATCGCGCCGGCCAGCACGAAGAACGGAATCGCCAGCAGGGAAAACTTGTTCACGCCGCCGGCGACCTGGATCATCAGCGCCTGAAATGGAATGTCGATCCAGAACGCGCCGATCAGCGCGGAAAGCCCCAGCGCGTAGGCGACCGGCATACCGATCAGGATCAACGCGATAAAACTGCCCAACAGAATAAAAGCGTCCATTCAGGCAGCCCCTTCGTTTTCTTCAACGAGGTCGAAGCGCACGACCCGACGGTTGCTCTGGTCACCGAACAAGAGCTTTTCCAGGACAAAGATCAGCGTCAGCAGACCGCCCACGGGAATCGGCATGTAGGTGATGCCCACGCGCAGGGTCGGCAGGGCGCTCATGAACTGGTTCCAGGTCGACAGGCACAGCTTGCTGCCCCAGACGGTCATGAACAGGCAAATGGTCGCCATCAGCAATTGGGAGAACACGCTCATGGCCTGGCGCATTTGCGGCGACATGCGGTCGGTGAGCATCGCCACTGCCATGTGCGAACCGGAACGGTAACTGGCGGCGGCGCCGATGAAGGTGAAGACCATCATCAGCAGAATCGCCGTGGGCTCGGGCCAACTTGAGCCGGTGCCGAGCACATAACGGGCAAACACGCCCCAGGGAATGATCAGCGCGATGGCCAGGACGGACAGCCCCGCGACCCAGATACAGGTCATGTAGAGCTTGTCATTGAAACGTAGCAGTAGATTCTTCATCGGGTTCCACCGTAACCGGGCACGCACTGACCTACACCCAGGTCAGTGCGTGCCGGGCCTTTCTTGAATGCAGGGAGGGTTACTGGACGGCTTCGATGCGCTTGATCAGGTCCGCGTAGGGCGCGCCGTATTTCTCGCGGATCGAGGCGGTCGCTTCATAGAAAGGTTTCTTGTCGACGGTGATGAACTCGACGCCGGCAGCCCTGAGTTTTTCTTCGCTGCTGGCCGATTTGGCATCCCACAGGGTGCGCTCCTGCGCTTGCGCGGCCTTGGCGGTTTTCTTCACCAGGGCCTGCTGCTCGGGGGTGAGTTTGTTCCAGGTGATCTTCGACATCACGATCGGCTCGGGCAGGATCAGGTGCCCGGTCAGGCTATAGAACTTGGCGTTCTGGTAGTGATTGTGCTCGAGCAGGGTCGGCGGGTTGTTCTCCGCGCCGTCGATCACACCGGTCTGCAGGGCGCTGAAGATTTCGCCGGTGTCCATGGCGATGCCGTTGCCGCCCATGGCGTTGATGGTTTCGATGAACATCGGGTTGCCTTGCACGCGAATCTTCATGCCCTTGAGATCTTCGAGGCTGCGCACCGGTTTCTTGGTGTAGATGTTGCGCGTGCCGCCATCCATCCAGGCCAGGGCCACGAGGTTGAATTCGGACTGGGTGATCTTGTCGAGGATCTCGTCGCCGACCTCGCCATCGATGACCTTGCGCATGTGCGCCTGGTCACGGAACACGAACGGCATGTTGAACACGTTCACGTCCGGCACCACCGGGCCGACGATACCCAGGCTGACCCGGGCCATCTGGATGGCACCGACCTGGGCCTGCTCGACTACTTCTTTTTCCGAGCCGAGCACGCCGCCGGCGAACATCTTGAAGGTCAGCTTGCCATCGCTGTCGGCGACCAGGGTCTTGCCCAGCTGTTCTTCGGCAACCACGGTCGGGTAGCCCGCAGGGTGGATGTCGGCGAATTTGATTTCCAGCGCGTGGGCGGCGCTGCTGAGGGTGACGGCCAGTGGGAGTGCTGCGGCGAGGATGGTGCGTTTGAAGTCCATTGGGGGTGTCTCCAGATTTGTTGTTTTTGTTATTCAAGGCACAGCGGTGTAGCGCCAACAGTTGCATTCATTGCTTGAAGTGCGGCTCCGGCAAACCCTTTACGCCAGGGTCCAGGGCGAACACGCCACCGGCCAGCGATTGTTCATCCTGGTCGTGCGCGGGGCGGATCGAGGTCACGAACAGGGTGTCCAGACGACTGCCACCGAAGGCACACATGCTCGGTTTTTTCACCGGTACTGTGAGGGAACGGTCCAGTCGACCGTCGGGGGTGAAACGGTGAATCAGCCCCACATCGTTGCCGCAGATCCAGTAACAGCCCTCGGCATCGACCGCCGCGCCATCAGGGCGACCGCCGTGTTGATGCATGTCGATGAACACGCGGCGGTTGGAAGGGGTGCCGCTGTCGATGTCGTAATCGAAGGCCCAGACCTGCTGCACCAACGGATGGGAGTCGGACAGGTACATCGTCTTGCCGTCCGGGCTGAAGGCCAGGCCGTTGGGCACGATCAGGCCGTTCATCTGTGCCAGGAGCGGCCCCTGTTGCCCGGCGTCGTAGCGATAGAGCGTGCCCACGGCGGCATTGGCGCCCATGTCCAGCACCATGCTGCCGGCCCAGAATCGGCCCTGACGGTCGCAGCGACCATCGTTGAGGCGCATGCCTGGGCGGGCGTGATCGACGTGGGCCAGGGGGGTGCTGTCGAGACTGCCGCCTTCATGCGCATGCAGATGGAAGAACCCGGTCTCCATGCCGGCGACCCAGCCGCCGTCGGGGTGACGGGCGATGCAGGCGAGCATCTGCGGGGTTTTCCAGGCGTGCACTTGCCCGGTTTGCGCGCTCCAGCGTTGCAGGCTCCCGGCAGGAATATCGACCCAGTACAGGGCGTTTTCCTCGGGGACCCAGACCGGGCTTTCACCCACCGCGTTTCGGGCATCGACAATCAGTTCGGCTGGCATGGCAACTCATTCCTTGGGTTGGTGGTGCTGGGGATCAAGTGCAGGGGCGATCAGTCGCCGAACGGGCCGGCCGCGCAAAAGGCACCGCCCTGGTAGACCCGCGCCGGGTCATCGGCGGCTGGCAACGGCAGGGCTTCGACTTTTTCACGGAACACTTCGGAGCTGTCCTGCGGCACGTAACCCAGCGCGCTGGCGTAACGGTTGTCCCACCAGATGTCCTTGTTGTCGGACGCGCCGTAGACCACGGTGTGGCCGACGTTCGGGGTATAGAGCGCACGTTCGAGCAGCTGGGTGAGGTCGCCGAAGCTCAGCCAGGTGCTCATCATCCGACGGTTTTGCGGTTCGGGGAACGAAGAGCCGATGCGCACGCTGACGGTCTCGATGCCGTAGCGATCGAAGTAGAACGTGGCCATGTCTTCGCCGTAGGACTTGGACAAACCGTAATAGCTGTCGGGGCGGCGAGGGGAGTGGGCGTCGATGACTTCGTCTTGCTTGTAAAAGCCGATCACATGGTTGGAACTGGCGAAGATCACGCGCTTGACGCCGTGACGGCGTGCCGCCTCGTAGATGTGGAAGACGCCGCAGATATTGGCGCCGAGGATTTCTTCGAACGAGCGCTCAACCGACACGCCGCCAAAATGCAGGATCGCGTCCACGCCTTCGACCAACTGGTGCACGGCGTGCTTGTCGGCGAGGTCGCACGGCACGACTTCTTCGCGATCATCGATGGCCGGGGCGATGTCCGCGATGTCCGACAGGCGAATGACATTGGCGTACGGACGCAGGCTCTCGCGCAGGACTTTGCCCAGGCCACCGGCAGCACCGGTCAGCAGCAGGCGATTGAAGGGCGTTTGGGCGGTTGCGGTGGTCGTCATGGGAATCCCTGGACAAGCAGCTGTTGTTATTGGATTGTTGTAGGTTGTCGTACGACATCGCTGAAGTATCGGTAGGCTTTGCGGTTTTTGTCAACGCGACGTTGGTGGAAATTGACGGAGGGTCATCCCCATCCATTCTCCGGAAATCTCAGTCCCTGTAGGAGCCCGGCTTGCCGGCGAAGGCGATCTAACGGACGCCACCGTCGGCAAACCTGGCTCCTACGGGGGGGGGCACATGTTGATCCACGGTATTTACAACAACGAAATCGGATAACTGATGAAAATCCGGTTCTCATCGAACTCGTTGGTACTGAAATCCTTGCGGATGCTCGCATTGCGCCATTTCACGTTGAGGTTTTTCAGCGCGCCGCTCTGCACGGTGTAGGCCAGTTCCGATTCACGACCCCATTCCTTGCCGTCGGTGATGGTGCCGGTGTGCACGTTGTCGCCGCTGATGTAGCGGTTCATCAGCGTCAGGCCGGGAATGCCGAGGGCCACGAAGTTGTAGTCGTGACGCACCTGCCAGGATTTCTCCCTGGCGTTGTCGTAGCTTGCGTTGTAGCTGTCGTTGGCCAGGGTCCCGCCGCTGGTGCCATTGACCCGCATCCACACGTCGTCGCCGCTGAGTTTTTGCAGGCCGATGTAGAAGGTGTTGCCGCCGTATTTGGCCGAGAGCAGGGCAAACGCGGTCTTGTTGTCGAGGTCGCCGGCCAGTGCGCTGCCGTCTTCCTTGCCGATGAAGTAGCCGAGGTTGGCGCCGAGGGTCCAGTCGCCCAGGGGCTGGCTGTGGCTGAGGTTGAAGTATTGCTGTTGGTAGATGTCGCTGAGCTGCGCGTACCAGACGCCGACCTGGGTGCGTTTTTCGTTGAAGGCGTATTCGCCGCCGCCGAAGTTGAAACGGTCCGAGGAAAAGGCCGCCGATTTGCCGTTCATGAACATGTCTTCCATGCTCGCATCGTTGCGCGGGCTGTTCTGCCGGAACTGCCCGCCGTAGAGCGTCAGGCCGCTGATCTCGGTGGAGGTCACCTGGCCGCCGCGAAAGGTCTGCGGCAGCGAGCGACCGTCGTCGGAACGCAGGATCGGCAGCACCGGCATCCATTCGCCGACTTTCAGTTCGGTCTTCGAGATCTTGCCCTTGAGCGCCACGCCCAGGCGCCCGAAGTTGTCGGCCGGACGGCCGTCATCGTGGATCGGCAGCAACTGCGTACCCCCGGTGCCCTTGCCGCCGTCGAGCTTTTGCGAATACAGGCCCAGCACATCCACACCGAAGCCAACCGGGCCCTGGGTGTAGCCGGATTTGGCGTCGAGGATGAAGCTCTGTGTCCATTCCTCAGCCTTGCCCTGGGGGTAGGCCGGGTTGGTGTAGTTGCGATTGAAGTAGGCGTTGCGCAGGTTCAGCGTGGCTTTGGCGTCATCGGTGAAACCTTCGGCCTGGCTGCTGATGGGCAAGGCGAGGGCCAGGCTGGTGCAACCGAACAGGCTCAGCGTCTGCAGGCGGGTGAAGGATGGGCGTGGGGGACGGGCGGACGAATCGCGGACGAGCTGGCTCACTGTGACGCTCCCTTGTTTTTTTATTTTTATTTTTGTTATACGTCGTCGTACAACAATGACGACGATATTTGCGGGATTTTCAGGGGTTGTCAATTGGAAGTTATACGATGACTTTGTGGGCGCCCAGGATGAGTGTTTCCGTGGCAGGTTTGAAGGGGGGGGCGCAGACCAGCCGCGCAAGCCTGTTCGTACGAAGTTTGCCTGTGCCCTGTCGCCGCGAGGTAGAGCGGATGCTAGTCTTGTTTAATGTTGTTGTCAGGGAGCCCTCATGGGCAATCACAAGATCGAGATCCGTCGCAGTAACGTCGAGAAAATTCTGCTGGGGGCCGAGAAGGTCTTCGCCGAAAAAGGTTTTGGCAGCACGGCGATGGCCGACATTGCTGCCGAAGTGCAACTGCCGCGTTCCAACCTGCATTACTACTTCAGCACCAAGACTGAACTGTACAGCGCCGTGCTGTTCGACCTGCTGGAAGTGTGGAAACAGGACGCCCTGTGCTTCGAGATGTTCGACGACCCCCGCGTGGTGCTCAGCAGCTACATCCGCGCCAAGATGAACCACTCGCGCAGCCGGCCCTACGGCTCGAAAGTCTGGGCCAACGAAATCATCCACGGCGCGCCGACCCTGGGTGTAACCCTGGACGCGAGCCTGTACGACTGGGCCAAGATGAAAGAAGCGAAGATCCGCCAGTGGGTCGACGACGGGCGCATCCTGCCGGTGGAACCTTCAAGCCTGCTGTACATGATCTGGGCCTCGACGCAGCACTATGCCGACTTTGATCATCAGGTGAATATTTTGAATGATCATCAACCGTTGTCGGACATGCAGTTCGAGCGGGCGGTGCAGACGGTGACCAGTGTGATTTTGCGGGGGATTGGGTTGGAGCCGTAGGGTGCATACAATTGATGCGCCGTTACTTTTGAAGGTTCGATAATTATCCACCTGATAATTAGTGTTGCTTGCGAATTTCCTTGTTGAGTTCTACAAGTTGCATTTGTTTGATGCGTCTTTCTGCTAGCCTGATTTTTTCGTTGTACTGGACAGTCCTTGTATGTTTTCCTGCCTTTATGTCAGCTTTTCTCGCTGCTTCCAGTGCTTCGATTTTTTTCACTAACTCAGGGTTTTTCGGGATGTTGATGTTTGGGTGCTTTTGGCTGAGTTTATCGAACTTTTCCGCATCCTGCTTCAGTTGTGTTCTCATTTGGTTTCGGGGTATGGGAGATGCAGTCGTTTTCTTCTTTAAAGATGCGTGTTGGGAGACTGACGTCGAGGATTGCCCAATTGTGATCGATGTGAGGTTCAGAACTCCTTCCGGTTGTGGGTTTGCGTTGGAATTCCAAGGTTTATATGGTTGTGGGCGTTGTTTCGCGAATCGTTGCATGAGTAGTTTTTTTACGGGAATGTTACCGCTTGGATCGTAAAAGTTGATCGGATCATTTTCGCAATAAGCATAAGAGTTAATTCCCCCTTCATCAAAAGGACTCAGCTCATCCGGGCTATTGAATCGCATCAACACAGGATTATAAAATCGATTGCCATGGCCTAATGGATAATGGCCCGTAATGTCGTCAGGATACTCACCATTAAACCCGAATAAACGACTTAAGCCGCTAACAATCGGGTGATGGCCGTAGGCGGTATAGGAAAATTTCCGAGAATTAACTGGCGAAAGGGATTGCAGCAACGAGTGCGCCTGATCGGTCACCAAAAGCGTTTTTTCGGTAACCCCGGCTGCACTTTGTTGCTGCGCCAACGGTTGAGCGTCATGGCGCAGGATTGTTCGTTGCGTCTGCTGTCCCAGCTCGGTAGTCAGGTGGCTCTTCTGATAAAAACGCTGCGTACGGTCGCCCGCCAGTAGCCCGACGCCCGTGAGGCGGTCGAGTGGATCGTAGCGATAGCGGCAAAGAATGTTCAATGATGAGTCCGACATATCGAGATCCACGCTGGCGAATTGACTGAGTGTGAGCATCGAAGATATGTCGAGTGGTGTCTACTAGCAGAACTGATAGGTAAGGAGTCTGGAAGTTGGTGTTGTAGCGCTGGCCTCATCGCGGGCAAGCCCGCTCCCACAGTGGTTTATGGCGTACTCAAATGCTGTGTACACCAGCGATCCCTGTGGGAGCGGGCTTGCCCGCGATGGCGTCAACCCCGACAACACATCACTCAAACCGCAACGTGATACGGATTCCTCGGATCATGATTCCAGTGCAGAAACGGCTTGCCGTTCTCCATCGGTACGGTGGCTCCCATTGTGATATTGCGGGGGATAGGGTTGGAGCCGTAGTCCAACCCTATCTCTTCTGTGACACGCGAGGTCTTCGACTTTTCATTAGTTGCAGATGGTCATTTTTTACCTGCCAGTTGCCGAAATGCATAGGCATCCTGTTGATCTTCGGTATAACGAATTGATTGTGCGATATTCCGGAGCTCCGCTCCGGGCGCCTTAAGTGCCTTTTTATGTAGCTCCTCTCTCAAGTCGCTCATCTTGGTCTCGAGTTTTGGGTTGATCGGTCTTTCATGTTTGGTTTTTTTTGCGAACTCCCTATACATACCCGCGTCTTGTTTCAATTTTCTCTTGACTGCGGCGCTCGACATTTTTTGGTGTTGAACGGGCACAGCTCGATTGGTAGTGTCTTGGCTTTGAGATATTAACTTGGATGTGGATGGCTGCTGTTGGGTGCCAGTGTTATCAAATTTGGTTAATCGAGAGTGATCAGTTGTCGAGCGTCGAGGAATAGCCAGAGGGCGATTTTGTTTTGCAAAATTTTGTGGTTTATCGAGTAGTTCTGGGACAATATCAGCGATCATGTGGCTTCGTGGTTTTTTACCTGTCGTTGATAGAATGTCTTCGATCATGAAACGAAAGCGCGTTGTGCCGGTAGGATCCCCAAAGTTTATTGGATCTCTTTCACAGTAGGCGTGTGGATTAATGCCCCCGTCACCGAACGGACTCAATTTGTCCGGGGAGTTAAAGCGCATCAGCGTCGGATTGTAGGCACGCTTCCCGATCCCCAGCAAATAGTGACCTGTGAGAATGTCGGGGCACTCGCCGTTAAATCCTAGCAAGCTACTCAGACCGCTTTCGATCGGGTGATGCCCGTAGGCTGTATATGCCCAATGCCTGGAGTTGGTTTGCGTCAAGCTGTGCAATAACGAGTGGGCTCGGTCGGTTGCCAGCAGCGTGGTTTCTGTTAGGCCGGCTTCACTTTGTTGCTGCGCCAACGGTTGAGCTTCATGGCGCAGGATTGTTCGTTGCGTCTGCTGTCCCACCTCGGTCGTCAGGTGGCTCTTCTGATAAAAACGCTGCGTATGGTCACCCGCCAGTAGCCCGACGCCCGTGAGGCGGTCGAGTGGGTCGTATTGATAGCGGCAAAGAATGTTCAATGATGAGTCCGACATATCGAGATCCACGCTGGCGAATTGACTGTGTGTGAGCATCGAAGATATGTCGAGTGGCGTCTACTAGCAGAACTGATAGGTAAGGAGTCTGGAAGTTGGTGTTGTAGCGCTGGCCTCATCGCGGGCAAGCCCGCTCCCACAGTGGTTTATGGCGTACTCAAATGCTGTGTACACCAGCGATCCCTGTGGGAGCGGGCTTGCCCGCGATGGCGTCAACCCCGACAACACATCACTCAAACCGCAACGTGATACGGATTCCTCGGATCATGATTCCAGTCCAGAAACGGCTTGCCGGTGTCCACAGGCACCATCTCGATGCAATCCTGCACCGGGCAGGTGATCTGGCACAGGTTGCAGCCCACACACTCATCCTCGATCACTTGATACTTGTGTGTACCGTCCGCCTGCTTGAGACTGGCCACCGCCTGGTGCGACGTATCCTCGCAAGCAATATGGCAGCGCCCGCAACCAATGCACGCCTCCTGATCGATCTTCGCGATTACCTGATAGTTGATGTCCAGGTACTTCCAGTCCGTGGTATTGCCCACCGCACGCCCCGAGAAATCGGCGACGCTGGCGTAGCCCTGACTGTCCATCCAGCGCGATAACCCGTCCTTCATCTCCTCGACAATCCGGAAGCCATGCAGCATCGCCGCCGTGCACACCTGAACCGAGCCGCTGCCCAGGGCGATGAATTCGGCGGCATCGCGCCAGTTGCCGATGCCGCCAATGCCGCTGATGGGCAGGCCATGGGTCTGCGGGTCGCGGGCGATTTCGGCGACCATGTTCAAGGCGATCGGCTTGACCGCCGAACCGCAATAGCCGCCGTGGGTGCTTTGGCTGCCGACAATCGGATTGGCAACCATGCGCTCCAGGTTGACGCTGGTGATCGAGTTGATCGTGTTGATCAACGACACCGCATCCGCGCCGCCACGGTGCGCCGCGCGGGCAGCCACGCGGATGTCGGTGATGTTCGGCGTCAGCTTGACGATCACCGGCAATGAGCAATACGTCTTGCACCAGCGGGTGACCTGCTCGACGTATTCCGGCACCTGGCCGACCGCCGCGCCCATGCCGCGCTCGGGCATGCCGTGAGGGCAACCGAAGTTCAGCTCGATGCCGTCGGCCCCCGTGGCCTCCACCAGCGGCAGGATGTGTTTCCATGATTCTTCGACGCAGGGCACCATCAGCGAGACGATCAATGCGCGGTCGGGCCAGTCCTTCTTGACCTGGGTGATTTCCCGCAGGTTGATCTCCAGTGAGCGATCGGTGATCAGTTCGATGTTGTTGAAACCCAGTACCTCCCGGTTAGCCCCGAAGTGCGCCGAATAGCGCGACGAAACGTTGACCGCCGCCGGGTCTTCCCCCAGGGTTTTCCAAACCACGCCGCCCCAGCCGGCCTCGAAGGCGCGGACCACGTTGTAGGCCTTGTCGGTCGGCGGCGCGGAGGCCAGCCAGAACGGGTTGGGGGACTTGATGCCAGCGAAGACAATCGACAGATCGGCCATTTATGCAGCCTCCACGTTGAGCATCAGTTGAGCATTGATCGCCTCGGCGGCGCGTTTGCCGTGCTGTACTGCCTGCACGGTGAGATCCTGCTCGAGGCTGGTGCAGTCGCCGCCGGCATACACGCCGGGGATGCTGGTGCGCAGGTGTTCGTCCACCTGGATGCGATCACCCTCACGCTTGAGTTCCCGGGCCAGCGGATCGGCGAGGGCGCCGCTGTCGAAGGCCTGGCCGATGGCCTTGAAAATCGCGTCGGCGGCCAGCTCGAAGGTTTCACCGGTGGTTTGCAAGCGGCCTTCAACCATGTGGGTGCGGGCGAATCGCATGCCGCGCACCTGGCCTTGGTTATCGAGCAGGACTTCTTCCGGTTGGGCCCAGGTTAACAGGCGTACCTGATTGGCCTTGGCGATGTCCTGTTCGTGGTGGGTCGCGCCCATGTCCTCGACGCCACGGCGATACACCAGGTTGACGTCGTGGGCGCCGAGGCGGGCCATTTGCACCGCCATGTCGATGGCGGTGTTGCCGGCACCGAGCACGATGCAGTGGTCGGCCAGCGGTAACTGGCTCAGGTCATCGGCCTGGCGCAGTTCGCGGATGTAGTCGGTGGCGGCCACCAGGCCGGGCGCGTTTTCATGCGCTAGACCCAGCTGTTTGCTGGCCGCGAGGCCAAGGCCGAGGAACACCGCGTCGAATTGTTGATGCAGGTCGCTGAGGCTCAGGTTCTCCCCGAGTTTGTGCCCGTGGCGGATTTCGATCCCACCGATTTGCAACAGGAAGTCCAGTTCCTTCTGCGCGTAGTCGTCCACCAGTTTGTATTTGGCGATCCCGTATTCATTCAGGCCACCGGCCTTTTCCCGGGCCTCGAAAATCACCACGTCATGGCCGTGCATCGCACTGCGATGGGCGCAGGACAACCCGGCGGGCCCCGCGCCGACCACGGCGATGCGCTTGCCGGTGGCGGCGGCACGGGAGAATGGATGCTGGCTGAAGTGCGCGTTGTCCACCGCATAGCGTTGCAACAGGCCGATCAACACTGGCGCGCATTCGTGGGCGTTGTTGCGCACACAGGCTTGCTGGCAAAGAATCTCGGTCGGACAGACCCGGGCGCAACTGCCACCGAGGATATTGGCGGAGAGGATTTTCTGCGCCGCGCCCTGCACGTTGTCCTGGTGAATGTTGCGGATGAACGAGGGAATATCGATTTCGCTCGGGCAGGCATTCACGCAGGGCGCGTCGTAGCAATACAGGCAGCGCGAGGCTTCCAGATGGGCCTGGCGATCGTTGAGTGGCGGCGCCAGGTCGGTGAAATGGCCGGCGAGGGCGGCCGCGTTCTCAACGGGATGCGGGAGGTGGGTCAGGGTCTTGATCACGGTATTTGGCCTCACGGTAGTTGAGGTGCTGCCTCTGTCGGGCTGATCGTTCCCACGCAGAGCGTGGGAACGATCCTTTGGTCAGCGTTTAACGGCAGTAGGCTGATTCAACTCGGCCCGCTTGCTCAGCAAATCGAACACCGCCGGATAAGCCGGCCGTTCGATATAGCGCCCGGCACCGCGCTCGGCGCGCAAATCGCCATCGGCCCAGACCACGCGCCCCTGGCTGATGGTATGGCTCGGCACACCGCGTACTGTCTTGCCTTCGAAGATGTTGAAGTCGACCTGCTGGTGATGGGTCTTGGCGGAAATCGTCCGGGTACCTTGCGGGTCCCACAGCACCAGGTCGGCATCGGCCCCCACCCGGATCGCGCCTTTGCGTGGGTAGAGGTTGAAGATTTTCGCGGTGTTGGTGGAGGTCAGCGCCACGAATTGCTGCATCGAAAAACGCCCGGTGTTCACGCCTTCATCCCACAATACGGCCATGCGGTCTTCGATGCCGGCGGTGCCGTTGGGGATCTTGCTGAAGTCGTCCTTGCCGGCGGCTTTTTGCTCGGCGCAGAAGCAGCAGTGATCGGTGGCGGTGGTGTGCAGGTTACCCGCCTGCAAACCGTGCCAGAGTGCCTCTTGATGTCCGCGAGGGCGGAACGGTGGGCTCATCACGTAACCGGCGGCGGTCTGCCAGTCCGGGTGCCGGTAGACGCTTTCGTCCAGCAGCAGATGCCCGGCCAGCACTTCGCCGTAGACCGGTTGGCCTTTGGCGCGGGCGTAAGTGATTTCGTCGAGGGCCTCCTTGGTCGAGACGTGGACCAGATACAGTGGCGTGCCGAGGGTTTCGGCAATGCGGATGGCGCGACTCGCGGCTTCGCCTTCCACCTGCGAGGGGCGCGATAGGGGATGCGCTTCGGGCCCGGTCATGCCCTGGGCCATGAGTTTGCGTTGCAGGTGATATACCAGCTCACCGTTTTCCGCATGCACGGTCGGCACCGCGCCCAGTTCCAGGCAGCGCTCGAAACTCGCCACCAGGGTGTCATCCGCCGCCATGATCGCGTTCTTGTAGGCCATGAAATGCTTGAAGCTGTTGACCCCGTGATGAATCACCAGCTCGGCCATTTCTTCGTGAACCTGTTCGCTCCACCAGGTGATGGCGACGTGGAAGCCGTAGTCGGACGCCGACTTCTCGGCCCAGCCACGCCACTGATGGAAGGCTTCCATCAGGGACTGCTGCGGATTGGGAATCACGAAATCGATGATCGAAGTGGTGCCACCGGCCAGACCCGCTGCCGTGCCACTGAAAAAGTCTTCGCTGGCCACGGTGCCCATGAAGGGCAGTTGCATGTGGGTGTGGGGATCGATGCCGCCGGGCATCAGGTACTGACCGCTGCCGTCGAGTATCTCGGCACCTGCAGGAACCTCGAGGTCTTCGCCGATGGCCTTGATCACGCCGTCTGCGCAATACACGTCGGCGCGATAACTTTCATCATGGGTAATAACGGTGGCGCCACGGATCAACAGAGACATTCCGAGTTCCTCGCAGGCATGACCGGCTGATGCCGGTTCTAGGTGTTTTTTAGGAGGCCAGCGATAACCGGTGTATTCCTGTCAGCGCTGTCAGGATTAAAAGCTAGTCCGAGTTATGGGAATCAGCAAGAATATTTTTTATAAGCTTATGACTGTTTTAAATGATTGATAAACAACGATAAATTACTAAATTCACCAAAATGGTGAGGCCGCTCACCATTTTGACGCACTTGACAGGATCTAAATATGGTCAAGATTTCTTATGTGAAATCAGCCGTTTGAGGATGGTCTATGGTTGATGCGCGAGCGTGAAAAAAACATCGATGCACCAGATTGAGTCCTGACTGTTCGGACAACTTGGCGGACCAGTGGCATGACCTTTAGCCGAGTGCTGCCCGGTTGATCCAATAAAACTGATAAACATCAGTTGTTTGCAAAGTGTTTATGGAACTGCCCGATGCGCAAGCGGGGCAACCGGCACGTTTATTGAAGCCGCCAGCCCCTGATGAGCAAAAATAATTCAAAGATCAGTGGAGCGGCCATGCAACAGATCAGATCGCAAGTGAACGAGCGCGACGGCTTGTTCGAGCTGGAAGCCGGCAGCGATGTCCTCGACAGTCCCCGTTACAACCACGACATAGCACCGACCAAGGTGCGCGAACGAACCTGGAACAAATGGCACATCACGGCGTTGTGGGTGGGCATGGCGATTTGCGTGCCGACCTACACCCTGGGCGGGGTGCTGACGGCGTACTTCGGCCTGAGTGTCGGTGAAGCGCTGCTGGCGATTCTGTTCGCCAACATCATCGTGTTGATCCCGCTGACGCTCAACGCCTTTCCCGGCACCAAGTACGGCATCCCGTTTCCGGTGCTGCTGCGTTCGTCCTTCGGCATCTTCGGCTCCAACATCCCGTGCCTGATCCGCGCCTTGGTGGCCTGTGGCTGGTTCGGCATCCAGACCATGTTCGGTGGCCTGGCGATCCACCTGTTCCTGGGCTCGGTGTTCGAGGGCTGGAAATCCCTGGGCGGCACCGGCGAGGTCATCGGTTTCATGGTGTTCTGGGCGCTGAACCTGTGGGTGGTGATCCGCGGCGCCGAGTCGATCAAGTGGCTGGAAACCCTCTCTGCACCGCTGTTGGTGCTGGTGGGGGTCGGGTTACTGGTGTGGGCCATGCCCAACGTGTCGATGACCGAACTGCTGGCAATCCCGGCCAAGCGTCCCGAAGGCGCGGGCGTGGCCAGCTACTTCGCGGCGGGGCTGACCGCGATGGTCGGGTTCTGGGCCACGTTGTCGCTGAACATCCCCGACTTCAGTCGCTACGCGAAAAGCCAGAAAGACCAGATCGTCGGGCAGATCATCGGCCTGCCACTGACCATGTTCCTGTTTGCCTCCCTGGGCGTGGTGATGACCGCCGCCTCGGTGAAACTGGTGGGGGTGACGGTGTCCGACCCGGTGACCCTGATCGGCCATATCCAGAGCCCGGTCTGGGTGGCGCTGGCCATGGCGCTGATCATCATCGCCACGTTGTCGACCAACACCGCGGCCAACATCGTATCGCCGACCAACGACTTCCAGAACATTGCTCCCAAGGCGATCAACCGGACCAAGGCGGTGATGCTCACCGGGCTGGTCGGGCTGGCGCTGATGGCCCATGAACTGCTGAAAAAACTCGGCCTGATCGTTTCCGACCTGAGCCTGGAAACGGTCTATTCCAACTGGCTGCTCGGCTATTCCAGCCTGCTGGGGCCGATTGCCGGGATCATGGTGGTGGACTATTTCCTGATCAAGAAACAGCAGCTGGACCTGGCCGGGCTTTACCGTGACGACGTGTATCCGGCGTGGAACTGGAACGGTTTTATCGCCTTCGGGGTGCCGGTGGTGTTGACGTTGCTGTCGCTGGGCAGCGATGTGTTCAGCTGGTTCTACAGCTATGGCTGGTTTACCGGCTCGGCGCTTGGCGGGTTGATTTATTACGGGTTGTGCGCGATGCGTCCGAGTCCGTCAATCGCGAAATCTACGGTGTGAGGGAGAGCCTCATCGCTGGCAAGCCAGCTCCCACAGGGTTCTCGGGAGTTCACAAAACCTGTGGGAGCTGGCTTGCCAGCGATGACGGCCTCAAGGACAGCACCGAATTGCCTGAAGAAACTCATAAGAACAGCCTGAGGAGATCCCCATGAACGCAGCCGTAGACGTTCTGCAATCGACCCATCAGCACATCAACCGCGACCGCCTGTGGCAGTCGCTCATGGAACTGGCCAGGCTCGGCGCCACGGTCAAGGGCGGCGTCTGTCGCCTGGCCCTGACCGACCTCGACCGCCAGGCCCGCGATACGTTCGTGAAGTGGTGCGAGGAAGCCGGCTGCACCGTCAGCATCGACGCCGTCGGCAATATTTTCGCCCGCCGCCCGGGGCGCAATCCGGACCTGCCACCGGTCATGACTGGGAGTCACATCGACACCCAGCCCACTGGCGGCAAGTTCGATGGCTGCTTCGGTGTGCTGGCAGGCGTCGAAGTGCTGCGCACCCTCAATGACCTGGGTATCGAGACCGAAGCGCCGCTGGAAGTGGTGGTGTGGACCAACGAAGAAGGCTCGCGTTTCGCCCCGTGCATGATGGGCTCCGGCGTGTTCGCCGAGAAATTCACTCTGGAAGAAACCCTGGCCAAGGTCGACGCCGACGGCGTGACGGTGGGTGAAGCGCTCAACGCCATTGGCTACGCGGGTACCCGTAAAGTCAGCGGTCACGCCGTGGGTGCCTATTTCGAGGCGCACATTGAGCAAGGGCCGATTCTCGAGGACGAACGCAAAACCATTGGCGTCGTCATGGGTGCCCTCGGACAGAAATGGTTCGACCTGAAACTGCGCGGCGTAGAAGCCCACGCTGGCCCTACGCCAATGCACCTGCGCAAGGACGCCCTCGTCGGCGCGGCGGTGATCGTCGGCGCCGTCAACCGCGCGGCCCTCGGTCATCAGCCCCATGCCTGCGGCACCGTCGGTTGCCTGCAAGCCTATCCCGGCTCGCGCAACGTCATCCCGGGCGAGGTTCGCATGACCCTGGACTTCCGTCACCTGGAACCGGCGCGACTGGACTCGATGATCGCCGAAGTGCGCGAAGTGATCGAGACCACCTGCGAAGAACACGGCCTGACCTATGAACTGACACCCACCGCCGACTTCCCGCCGCTGTACTTCGACAAGGGCTGCGTCGAAGCGGTACGTGGCGCGGCGCAGGGGCTGGGCCTGTCGCACATGGACATCGTCAGCGGTGCCGGGCACGACGCGATTTTCCTTGCCGAACTGGGCCCGGCGGGGATGATCTTCGTGCCGTGCGAAGGCGGCATCAGCCACAACGAAATCGAGAATGCCGCCCCGGATGACCTGGCGGCCGGGTGTGCGGTGCTGTTGCGGGCGATGCTGGCGGCTTCGGCGGCGGTGGCCAAGGGGGCGCCGGCAGCTTGAAAGGCAAAGGATCGCGGCCTGCGGCAGATCCTGCAGGCTGCGATTGTCTGATCTTCAAACGGATGCTGCACTTTCAAGTTTTTCACTGACCACCAGATCCACCCGATGAATCGGTTTGCCCCGATGCCGGAGCATTCCGCCCTGGCGCTGATTCATCACCGCCGTCATCTCGGCAAGTATCGCCAGCGCCACGCTCTGCGGCGCATCGCCACCCAGGTCGAGGCCCATCGGATAGTGCAGCGCGCAGTGGCCCGGGCCGATTTCCGCCAGCAGGCGTTCGGTGCGCTCCTTGGGGCCGAGCTGGCCGAGGTAGGCGGGCGTGGCTTGCAGCGCCAGCCTGAGCCAATGGCGGTCCTGGCGGTAGCTGTGGGTCATCACCGCCACAAAGGCACCGTCGATCAGCGGGGCCAGGTCGAACGGGTTGTCGAGGCTGGCGAGGACAACGGCGTCGGCTTGCGGGAAACGTTCGGCGCGGGCGAAGTGGCTGCGGCTGTCGACGACGCTGACATGCCAGTCCAGCAACTTGGCCATGCGCACCAGCGGCTGCGCATCGTGGCCGGCACCGATAATCACCAGGCGGGGCGGCGGGGCGATGTACTCGAAAAATACTTCGACCTCGCCACGGGCGTTGCTGTAGAGCCGTGTCGAGGACTTCTTCTGCGCCAGGGTCTTGTGCAGGTCACGGCGGATCGCCTCGTCCAGTTGCAGGTTGCGCACGCTGCCCTCGGTGTCTGACAGCAGGCGGTCACCGACCCGGGCCGATGCATCGCGGGAACTGGCAATCACCGTGGCCATGGCGGCCGGTTGTTGGCTGTCGCGCACACGTCGCAGCAGTTCGATGGCCGGTGCAGGCGATTTTGCCCGCAGGCGTTCGAGCATGACGAATACCGTGCCGTTGCAACCCAGGCCAAAGGTCAGGGCGCTTTGCTCGTCGTCTTCGTCCTCGGTGGCGCCCGTGCTGTAGCGGCGCACCACCGGTTCGCCGGAATCGGTGAGCCACCAGGCTTTTTTCGCCAGGTCGTGCTCCAGACAGCCGCCGCTGACGGTGCCAACGGTGCGGCCGTGTATGGGGATGAGCATCCGTGCACCGGGACGGCGGTAGGCCGAGCCTTCCACCTTGACCACGGTGGCGAGGATGCTTTCTTCGCCGTGGTGGGCGGCAGTGTCGATGGCTTGTAAGAGATCATTGAGGCCGGACATGGAATCAGTTCCTGAAAATGATGGAGATCCCTTGTAGGAGCTGGCTCGCCAGCGAAGACGGCAGGTCTGGCAACTTTCTGCTAACTGACACACCGCTTTCGCTGGCAAGCCAGCTCCTTCAGGGGTGGTGGGTCAGTCGTCTACATTCATCAACTGCCGTACTCCATCAAAGGCCTCGGCCCGCATCCGCTGCATGTCCAGCCCCGGGATCTCGCCGTTATCGACCACCACCCGGCCACCGACCAGGCTGTACTTCACAGTAATCGGCTCACCCGCCACCACCGGCGCGACGGCAATGTCGTGGAAACCGAAGAAGCGCGGATGGTCCAGGCCGTAGATCACCAAGTCCGCCGCCTGGCCGATTTCCAGGGTGCCGACCGCACCCAGTCCCAGCACCCGGGCGCCGCCGGCCGTACCCCAGTGGACGATATCTTCGGCGGTGGTGGCCGAGGCACCTTGCTGCGCGCGGTGAATCAACCACGCGGTGTTCGCTTCGCCGACCATGCTGCCGGACTCGTTGGACGCCACGCCATCCACGCCAAGGGAAATCGGCACCCCGGCCTCGAACATCTGCGGCACCGGTGCGACGCCGCTACCGAGGCGTGCATTGCTCACCGGGCAGTGGGAAATGCCGGTGCCGGTTTGCGCGAGCATGCGGATTTCACCGGGTTGCATATGAACCGCGTGGGCGAACCACACGTCCGGGCCGAGCCATTCGTGTTCGGCGACGAACTCTACCGGCAGGCAGTTGTATTTCTCACGGCAGAAGTTCACGTAGTTCTGCGTTTCCGACAGGTGCGTGTGCAGGCGCAGACCGAGGCCGCGGGCGCTGTGGGCCAATTCGCGCAGCAGCGTCGGCGGCAGCGAAAAAGTCGGTGTGGTTGGCGCGACCACCACCCGGCGCATGGCGTCTGGGGTGTCCTGGTGATAGCGCGACTTGAGCCGTTCGATATCACCGACCATCTGGTCGAGGGTTTCCGGTTGCAGCGCGGTTTTCGAGAACCCCGGATGAGCGCTGGCCGACTCCAGCGCGCCACCCCGGCACAACACGAAACGCAGGCCGAACTGATCGGCCATGTCGAACAGCAGGTCACCGGTTTCGGTGGTGCCGTTGGCATGGTAGAGGTAATGGTGATCGGCGCAGGTGGTCACGCCCGACAGCAACAGTTCGGCCATGCCCAGTTGTGCCGCGATCCGCGCCAGTGGCGGCGTGAAGCGGTTGAGGCGCGGGTAGGGCACGCTGGCCAGCCAGCCTTGCAGGTCCTGGTTCAATCCTTCGGGGACGGCCTTGAGCAAGTTCTGGAACAGGTGATGGTGGGTGTTGATCCAGCCCGGATACACCACCGCGTGGCGCGCATCGATGAGCCGCTCGCCGGGTTGCGCTTGAAGACCCGGGGCCATTTCGGCGATGCGCCCGTCGACGATGCGGATGTCCACGGCGCCGGCCCTGGCCCGCGGGCCACGTAGGCCGGTCATCACCGCCACAGGGTTCTTGATCAGGATGTTTTGCAGTTGAGTCATGGTCGGCTCCAGTCAGAGGCTGTGGGGGGCGGATTCGTTGGCGGCGGCATCAGGCACACTGACGCCGTTGAGGGTCGCGTTGAGCAGCACCGACACCAGGCAGGCGATCACCACGCTGCTGTGCAGGAACGGCTGCGACCATTCGGGCAATTGCTTGAACAGGGCCGGGGCCAGCACCGGCACCAGGGCGGCGGCGATGGTGAAACCGACGATCAGCACGTTGTAGCGATTGCGCTCGTAGTCGACCTTGGCCAGGGTCTGGATCCCGGCTGCCGCGACCACGCCGAACATGGCGATCCCGGCACCGCCGAGGGCCGCGGTCGGCATCGAGGCGATGATCGCCCCGGCCTTGGGCACCAGTGCCACCGAGCACATCAGCAAGCCGCTGATGGCGACCACCCAGCGACTGCGCACGCCGGTGAGAATCACCAGCCCGACGTTCTCCATGAAGGCAATGAATGGAAACGCCGCGAACATCCCGGCGATGGTGCTCGCCAGGCCATTGGCGCGCAGGCCGTTGATCACCTGTTTCTCTTCCACCGGTTTGTCGACGATGTCGCCGATGGCCACGAACAGCCCCATCGATTCGACCATCTGCACGATCATCACCACCACCATGGTGGCGATGGGGATCAGGCTGAAGGTCGGCAGGCCGAAGTAGAACGGGTAGGGCACGGTGAGCCACGGCGACTCCTGCACGCTGTGAAAACTGCCCATGCCCATGCCCAGCCCGTAGGCCAGCGCCGCGCCCACCAGCATGCCCACCAGCACCGCCATGTTGCGCAGCATCGGGCTGCCATAGCGGTTGACCAGCAGGATGCTGAGCAACACCACCGCCGAGACCGCCAGGTACGCTGGCGCGCCGAAATCACTGGCATGGCGCCCGCCGCCGACCCATTCATAGGCAATCGGAAACAGCTGCAGGCCGATCACGGTGACGATGCAACCGGTGACCACGGGAGGAAAAAAGCGCCGTAATCGACCCACGAACGGTGCGATCAGCATGGTGAATATCCCCGCGCCGATCACCGCGCCGCAGACCCCGGCGAAACCGACGTCCGGGTTGGTGCCGATGGCGATCACCGGCCCCACGCTGCTGAACGCCACGCCCTGGAGGATCGGCAGGCGCACGCCGAATTTCCAGAAACCGACGGTTTGCAGCAAGGTGGCGATGCCCGAGCAGAACAGCGTGGTGCTGATCAGCACCACCGTGTCGGCCTGGGACATTTTCAGGGCGCTGGCGACAATCAACGGCACGGCGATGGCGCCGATGTACGAGACGGCCATGTGCTGCAGGCCGAGGGTGAGCATTTGCCGGACCGGCAGAACCCGGTCGACGGGGTGGATGGATGACGTTGCGGGGGTATTGGCTGACGACATGGAGAATCACCTCTAGCTGTTGTTATTCGGTAAAGAGGGGTACTCGTTCTGATGCCTACCTGTAGGAGCGGGCTTGCCCGCGAAGGGGCGATCACAGCCAACATTGATGTGGCTGATACACTGCTTGCGCGAGCAAGCTCGCTCCTACATGTCCTGTGTGCCCGGAACCGCCATCCACCGGCTCCGATGCCTTGTTCAACCTGCCAGGCAGGCGGCAAAGCCCTGGTTCAGGGCCGCGCGGTCCAGGTCGCGGCCGATGAACACAATCTTGCTGGTGCGCGGTTCGGCGCCCCATGGGGTGGCGGCACGGAACTCGACGAGGCTGTGCACCCCTTGCAGCACGTAGCGCTGGTCCTGATCGGCCACCGCCAGCACGCCCTTCATGCGATACAGGTTGTCGGCCTGCTCGGTGCGCAATGATGTAATCCACCGGTGGAAGTCACCCAGGTTCACCGCGCCCTCCACGGCGATGCCGACCGAGGTCACGCTCGGGTCGTGCTCATGGTCGGGTTCGTCATGGTCATGCTGATGCCCGTCAGCGTGGTGATCGTGGTCGGCACCGATTTCCATGAGTTTTTGCGTGGATTCGAAGGCGCCGATGCCAAGGATTTTCGACAGGTCGATTTCGGCATAACTGGAGGTCACCAGATCCGCCGTGGCATTGAGCCCACGGATGGTCTTGCTCAGTGTCGCCACTTCATCGTCACTGACCAGATCGACCTTGTTGATGACAATGCGGTCGGCGCAGACGATCTGGTCCACCGCCTGGTTGTCCACGCCATCAAGTTGCAGGTCGTGCAGGTGCTGGGCGATGTGCCTGGCATCGACCATGGTGACAATGGCGTCGAGTTCCACTTCATCGGCGATCGGGTCATTGATGAAAAAGCTCTGGGCCACCGGGTAGGGGTCGGCCAGGCCACTGGTCTCGATCAGGATGTGATCGAGTCGCACCGGTCGCGCCACCAGTTCACGGACGATGCGCACCAGGTCTTCGCGGACCTCGGCGGTGCAGCACACGCAGCCGTTGACCATCTCGTAGATTTCTTCGGTTTCGGAGCTGAGCACCAGGTCGCCGTCGATGCCAACCTCACCGAACTCGTTCTCGATCACGGCGATCTTGCGCCCGTGGTTTTGCTTGAGGATGTAGTTGAGCAGGGTGGTCTTGCCGGCGCCGAGGAAGCCGGTGAGGATGGTCACCGGAATTTTCGTGTTGGGGGTTGGGGCGTTGAAGGGGGTGTTCATGTGATGCTCCTTGAATAACCAACGGGTCGGAGTGCTTTCAACTGTAGGAGCGAGCTTGCTCGCGAATGCGGTGGGTCATTCAGCGAAGTGGGTGACTGATTCACCGCTTTCGCGAGCAAGCTCGCTCCTACAAGGTTTTGGGTGTTCTCTCCAGCGCATTGCGGTTCCGGCGTCGAGGCCGAACAGGTCGAGGACGCGGCCGAGGCTGTGATCGACCATTTGCGCCAGGTCTTGCGGGCGGGCGTAGAAGGCCGGAACGGGCGGCGCGATGATGCCGCCCATCTCGGTGACGGCCGTCATGTTGCGCAGGTGGGCGAGGGTCAGCGGGGTTTCCCGGGCCATCAGCACCAGCGTGCGACGCTCCTTGAGGGTGACGTCGGCGGCGCGGCCGATCAGGCCTGAAGAGGTGCCGGTGGCAATTTCCGCCAGGGTGCGCATGGAGCAGGGCGCGACCACCATGCCCAGGCAGCGGAACGAACCGCTGGCGATCCCGGCGGCCACGTCGTCGGCGCGGTGGTAGTGGCTGGCCAGCGCGGTGACGTCGGCCAGTTTGTAATCGGTTTCGTGGACCATGGTCAGCAGCGCGGCGCGGCTGATGACCAGGTGACTTTCAATGTCGAGTTCGGCGAGCAATTGCAGCAGGCGCACGCCGTAGATAAAACCCGACGCACCGCTGATGCCGACCACCATGCGCCGGCGGTTCATGATTGCAGGCCTGCGAGCAGTTGGCGGGCGCGCTCGAGTACGTCCTGGTCCAGCTGCGCCTTGATCCCGTCGAATCCCGAACCGCGGGTAGCGTCCAGGCCCATACGCGAGGTGGTGCCGTCGACGGACGATGACGGGTCCAGCGGGCTGCCAGGCAAGCCATCGATGACGAAGATGTCCTGGTGCGCCTGGAAGTGCGTAGCCAGCGCCCACAGCACCTGACTGTCGTCGCTGATGTCGATGTCGCTGTCTACCGCAATCACGGTTTTCAGGTACGGGTCCCAGCCGAGCAGGGCCAGCATGATCTGCCGTGCTTCACCGTCGCGGCTTTGCTTCAGGGCGACGTAGCAATGAAAATGGGTGCCTGAATTGGGGTAGTGCACGGCGGTGACGGCGGGGAAGCGCGCCTTGAGTTTCTCGCTCATCTCCGCTTCCCGGGGCAGGCGCGCCAGGGTCAGGTGTTCGGCGTAGCGGCCACCGACCACGTCCACCAGCCAGGCGTCCTTGCGCCGCATCAGGGTGTCGACCCGCAGCACGTTGTTGGTCGAGCGATCCGAGGAGTAGCCGCTGAATTCGCCGAACGGACCTTCTTCGGCATAGGCCGCCGGATCGATCGCGCCTTCTAGGACAAACTCTGCGCAGGCCGGGACGCCGATGCCGTAGCGCGGGGTTTTCACCAGCTCCAGCGGTGCGCCGAACAAACCGCCCGCCACTGCGCGCTCGTCGCTGCCGAACGGCAACCGTGCCGCCGCCGCGAGCATGAACAACGGGTGCGCGCCAACCACCATGGCCACGCGCAATTGCTCGCCACGCTCACGGGCGGTTTGCAGCATGCGCCACAGGTGGCCGCGTGAGTGCAGGCTGGTGGCGAGGGTCTGCCGGGCGTGGCGCATCGAGCGGTGGTAGCTCATGTTGGCGATGCCGCTGACCGGGTCCTCGGCAATGATGATCGCGTTGGTGATGTAGGGGCCGCGATCACTGGCGAAATGCTTGAGCATCGGCAGCAGCGCCAGGTCCACGGCTTCGCCTTCGAAGATCTCGTCCAGCACGGGGCCGGTGTCGACATAGCGCGGGACGATGGGGTTGTTGGCGCGTTGCTGGAAAGTCTCGTGCAATTGCGCCGGGGCAACACCGAACATTCGGGCGATGCGGGTGCGGGAGGCGAACAGGTTGGTGGCTACCGGGGTGCCGAAGTTGCCGACTTTTTCGCAGATCAACAAGGGATCGCGGCCCTGGCTGGCCAGGGCATCGACCAGGGCGGTGACGTCCTGGTCGGCTGATAGGGAATGCGGGACGCTGAGCACATCGTCCGGGTACTGCCGGCGATAGGCGTCGATGAAAACGTGAAAGTCCTGAGAGGCCCCGAGTGTCGAATGGGTCATGGTTTCACCTCTTGAAAAACGGTGCGGTTGTTTGTAGGAGCCGGCTTGCCGGCGAAGGCGTCCGCAAAAGCAGAGCACGACTTACGGCCCTCTTCGCTGGCAAGCCAGCTCCTGCAAGGGGGGCGCTACAGGTAGGTGGTGGTCAGGCGAATGTCCGCCTCGGCCAGGTCCTTGGGGGGCGGCGTCGGTTCGATGCCACACAACCTTGCGATGTTGTTGCCCAGGTAATCCTCAAGGTGGTCCTCATCGATACCCAGGCCTTGCGGTGCCGGCGAGCACAGCACCTCAAGCTCGCGCAGCCACATGCCCGGTTCGTTCGGCGGCGAGTCGGTGCCGAACACGATCTTGTTGCGTGGCAGGTCCTTGGCGAACTCGACGATCCGCGACTGGAAGCACCAGCCGGATTCGCAGTACACGTTCGGCGTGTCCATGGCCATCCAGAACGCTTCGAACGAGTAGTTGCCGCCGGTCTGGATACCGAAGTGACCGATGATGAAATTGACCATCGGGAACTCGCGGATGATCGGGTAGAACATGGTCGGAATGGTGTACGGGCCATCGCCGGTGTGGATCAGCACCACGATGTTGTACTTGGCACACACCTTCATCGCCGGACGCAGCCAGTCCAGCGCCCGGTCCGGGCGATAACCGTGCATGTTGGCGTGCAGCTTGAGCATCTTGAAGCCGTATTCCTTGATGTGGAATTCCAGCTCCGCCGCACCGTTTTCCGGCCCCCAGCGCGGGTTGAAGTTGAAGTTGCCGATGAAGCGGTCGGGGTACTTCACGCACAGCTCGGCGACGTAGGACATGTAGTCACGCACGCCTTCACGGCCACGGCGGTTGCCGTCGCGGTAGCCGGTGTTGCCCGGCGGTGGCTGGATGAATCCCATGTCGATACGGCGCGGCTTGCCGTTGATCATGTACGGGCCGTCCATCAGCTTGAGCATGCGCTCGCCGGTGAAGGGTTCGCCGGTGTGGCGCCAGGCCTCGTCGACCAGGTTGGTGGGGTGCAGATGGGTATCGATGATCATCGGTTCAGCTCCTGGCCAGTTGCGTGGTGACGGGACGCTTGAGTTGCGCCTCTGCTTCGAAAACGGAGCGCGGCGGCGGTGTCGGTTCGAGGCCGATCATCCGGGCGGTGTTGTTGCCCAGGTACTCTTCAAGGGTGTCTTCGTCGAGGTTCAGGCCTTGCGGCGGTTCGTGGCACAGCACTTCCAGCAGGCGCAGCCACATGCCCGGTTCGTTCGGCGGTGTATCGGTACCGAAGAGAATCTTGTGGGTGGGCAAGACCTTGGCGAACTCGACGATCCGCGATTGCAGGCACCAGCCCGATTCGCAGTAGACGTTGGGCAACTCCATCGCCCATTGCATCGGCTCGAACACGTATACGCCGCCGGTCTGCACGCCGAAGTGAGCCATGATGAAATCGACGTTGGGAAACTCCTTGATCATCGGCACCCATTCCGAGGGAATGCTGTATGGCCCGTCGCCGGTGTGCAGCTTGACCGGGATGCCCAGCTCGGCGCACTTCTCGAAGGCCGGGCGTACCCAGTCCAGGGCGCGGTCAGGACGGTAGGCGTGCATGTTGGCCTGCATCTGGACCATCTTGAAACCGTGTTCCTTGACGTAGCGCTCGATCGCCTCTACACCGTTTTCAACGCCGCAGCGCGGGTTGTAGACGAAGCAACCGATGAAGCGATCGGGGTAGGTCTGGACCATTTTCAGCGTGTAGGCCATGTAGGCGTCGATGGATTCGCGCCCGCTGAGTTCACCGTCGGTCCAGGTGTAGATGGTGTTGCCCTGCGGCGGCTGGATAAAGGCTTTGTCGATGCGGCGAGGTTTGCCGTTGACCATGTACGGACCATCCATCATCTGCAGCAGACGCTCGCCGGTGAACGGGTCACCGTCATGCCTCCAGGCGAGGTCCACCAGATCGGTGGGATAGCAACTGATATCGATGATCATTGAAGTCGATCTCCTGATAGCGGGTAAGGGAACCTTGCGGTTCGCTAGCAGCCACGTCCGGGCAATCGGCCATTTCTATGCGCAAAGACTCGCGCATTCCCTCGCCTGGTCGCATCCGGCTCGGGACGCTGGCTGCTTGGGGGGAAGTATTGGAAGGGGGCGGCGGGTTCGTACAATATTAATTGGGCGGGGTTTTGATATGCGTTCGATATGGCTTTGTATTGACTGGGCAGGCCTCATCGCGAGCAAGCTCGCTCCCACAAATTCTTGTGGTGTGACAGAGATCGGGTTAACACTTCGGTCCCTGTGGGAGCGAGCTTGCTCGCGATGGCGTCAGGCCTGTGTACGCAAGGCCAACTGCTTGACCGCCTCGACAACGGGCGCCACCCGCTCGGCCTGCCCCGGTGGCCATACGGCGTAGAGGTTGTAATGCGCTGCAATCTGCGCCTCGTTCAACGCCACCAACCGCCCGCTGCGCAACGCATCGGCGGCAAGCAACCCGCGCACCAGCCCCGCACCGACACCGGCCTCGGCCGCTGCAATCAGGTTCGCCGCGTTATCGAACACCACCCGTGCGGGAGGCTCGTTCGGTGGCATGCCGGCGGCGTCCAGCCATGGAATCCATGACCGTCGCGTATACCCCAGCAGCGGCAGTTCAAGGATTTGCGCCGGACTCAGCGGCCTCTGCAATGCATACCGCTCAAGCAAGTCGGGAGAAGCCACGGCCATCACCCGATCCCCACAAATCTGCGTCATCTCGCAGTCGTCCCAATCGCCATAACCGTAGCGCAAGGCCAGGTCGACGCGTTCGAACGCACTGCGGTCCGAGCGCGGCATCGACAGCAACACCACCTCATGGTCGGGCAACAGATCCAGCAACTGCGGCAAGCGCGGATTGAGCCAGCTCTGGGCCAGTTCGCTGTCCACGTCAATCGTCAGCCGTTGCGCCACGCTGCGGTTTTTCACCGAGGACAGCGCCCGGTCGATCTGCGCCAGGCCATCGGACAGCACACTGGCGAACAACTGCCCGGCATCGGTGAGGTTGCTGCCGCCGCCTTCACGCACGAACAGCGGCTGGCCGATGAAGTCTTCCAGGGAGCGGATCTGCTGGCTGATGGCGCTGTGGGTCAGGTCCAGTTTGCGCGCGGCACTGGAGAAGCTGCCGCTGCGGGCAGCCTGGAGGAAGGCACTCATGGACTGCACCGACGGGTATCGCTTGTACATGCTGTTAGTCCTACTTACACAGGATGGCAGAAATCGTCGCTGGCCCGATTTTCCCAAGGCTCCCAATAATCGAGCACCAGGCCTGCACAAAGACGGGCCGCTCTCTTGGAGCCTGACAATGATCGAATTCACGGTAAACGGCGAACGACGCGAGCTGGTAGAGACATCGCCCTCCATGCCCTTGTTATGGGTGTTGCGTGACCATTTGAAACTCACCGGCACCCGCTTCGGTTGCGGCATGGGCCTGTGCGGCGCCTGCACCGTGCATCTTGACGGGGTCGCCGTACGCTCCTGCCAATTGCCGGTAGCCGCCGTGGCGGGGCACAGCATCACCACCATCGAAGGGCTGTCGCCCACCGGACAGCATCCACTGCAACTGGCCTGGGTTGCCGAAGATGTGCCGCAATGCGGTTACTGTCAATCCGGTCAGATCATGTCCGCCGCCGCGTTGCTTAACACCGGTGCGCAAGTGACCGACGATTCGATCCGCAATGCCATGTCCGGCAACCTGTGCCGCTGCGGCACCTACGGGCGGATCAACAAGGCGATCAAGCGCGCGGCCAACGCGCCGAAGGAGGCGTGATGACGATCTCCCAAATGGACCTCTCGCGGCGTACGTTTCTCAAGCAAAGCGCGACCGTTGCCAGCGGCCTGGCCATCGCGTTTTACCTGCCCAGCGGCCTGTCTGCGACAGACCCCAAGGCCCCGGCGCCGGCCGCTGGTTTCGAACCCAACGCCTGGGTGCGCATCTTGCCCGACGGCACGGTGAAACTGGTGGTGCACAAACACGATTCCGGTACCGGCACGCACACCGCGCTGGCCGCATGCGTGGCCGAGGAACTGGACGTCAACCCGATGACCGTGCAGGTGATCTCGCCGGAAAACCCGTTCTTCGACACCTACATTCACCCGGTCTGGAAAGTCTTCTCCACCGGCGGCAGCACCAGCGTGTCGCTGGAGTACGAGCGCCTGCGCATGGCCGGGGCGACGGCGCGCACGCTGTTGCTCACGGCAGCCGCCCGGCAGTGGAAAGTCAGCCCCGACAGCTGCACCACCGAGGAGGGCCGCGTCGTGCATGCGGCGAGCCGGCGCAGCCTTGGCTACGGTGAACTGGCCAGTGTCGCCGCGCATCTGCCGGCACCGGCCAACGTCACGCTCAAGGACCCGGCGCAGTTCAAGTACATCGGCAAACTGCGGCACAAGCGCGATGCCCAGGCCAAGGTCTGCGGGCGCTTCACCTACAGTATCGACGTGGTGCTGCCGGGTATGCTGGTGGCGGTGATCGAGCGCGCGCCCGTAGTGGGGGCGAGCGTCGTGTCGGTGGACAGCGCGGCGGCGCTGCAGGTGCCGGGCGTGCGCAAGGTGATCAAGGTGCCGGGCCGTCCCGATGTGCTCGGCGGTAACGTCGAAGGTGTGGCGGTGTTGGCGGACCACTACTGGGCTGCGCATCAGGGCCGCGAGTTGCTCGAGGTGCAATGGAGCGATTCGCCGCTGGCCGGTTTCGACAGCGATGAACTGCACAAGGCCCAGGCAGCGGCGTTGGCTGACAAAGGCGCGCAACGGGTGTCCGCGATGGTTGCCGGGGATGTGAACGGCCAATGGCCGAACGCCGCGAAACTGCTCGAAGCCGAGTACCGCATGCCCTACAAGGTGCAGAATCCGCTGGAGCCGATCTGCATCACCGCACAGGTCAAGGACAACGCCATTACCTATTGGGGCGGCGTACAGGTGCCTTCGTCTGCCCTGGAGGCGGCGCAAACGGTGTGCGGGATCGCCAAGGACAAGGTCATCATCAATGAATTGGTGTCCGGCGGCAGCTTCGGCGCGCGGGAGGCCAAATACTGGTTGTTCGAAGTGGCGTACCTGGCGCAGCAGGTCAGGGTGCCAGTGAAACTGATGAACAGTCGTGAAGACGAAATGCGCTCGTTGTTCATGCACCCGGCCACGCTCCACCGGGCCAAGGGTGCGCTGGACGGCCGGGGGCGCTTGACGGCATTGCAGTTGGAAGCCGTGTCACCGGCTTCGCCGGAGCAGTGGGAGCCGGGCTACTTCGAGCGCCCCGATAAAATGGACTACAGCACCACGGAAGCCATCACCGCGTGGGATTTCGCCTATCGGCCGGCCAACCTCGACCTTTGCTGGGTCCGGCACGAAACCCGGGTGCCCAGCGGCTGGTATCGCTCAGTGAGCTTCATCCCCAACGTGTTCGCCGTGGAAAGCTTCATGGATGAACTGGCCCATGGCGCCGGGCAAGACCCGTTGGCCATGCGCCTGGCCAACATGCAGGAGCGGCCACGGCACGTGGCGGTGCTCAAAAGCGCTGCCGAGCGTGCCGGTTGGGGCCAGCCCCTGGCTGAAGGCACGGCGCTGGGGATCGCCACCCACCAGGGCTACAGCAGTTTCATCGCGGTCGTTGCACAGGTCTCGAAACAGGACGGGGCGATCAAGGTCGAGAAGCTCACCTGCGTGGTCGATTGCGGACTGGCGGTTTCCCCCGGCGGCGTCGAAGAACAGATCTACGGCGGCCTGATGTGGGGCCTGGGGCACGCCTTGTTTGATCGCCTGGACATCAAGCAGGGCAGGGTGGTGCAGAGCAACTTCCATGATTATCGGGTAGCGCGCATGTCGGACATGCCGGCGCTGGACATCCTGCTGGTTGAGGGTGATCCGGCCAAGCCCGGTGGTGTCGGTGAACTCGGCAGCCCGGCGGTGGCACCGGCCATTGCCAACGCCTTGTTCAGCCTGACCGGCGTGCGCCAGCGCTCGACGCCGCTGAACCTGGGTTAGGCGCCATGGACTTGCGTCTGTTGCGCTATTTCATGGCGCTGGCCGAAGAGCTGCATTTCGGCCGGGCTGCCACCCGCTTGCACATCTGCCAGCCACCGCTGAGCCAGCAGATTCGTCTGCTGGAGGAGGAACTCGGCACGCCGCTGTTCGAGCGCAGTCATCACCGGGTCGAGTTGACCGCCGCCGGGCAGATGCTCAAGGAGCAGGCGCCGCTAGTGTTCGAACAGCTCAATCGTGCCCTCGACTTGACGCGGCAAACCGGTCGCGGCCAGTTGGGCGAACTGGAGATCGGCATGATCAGTTCGGTGATGGTTGGTGTGTTGCCACGGGCCTTGCACCTGTTTCGCGAGCGTTATCCGCAGGTGTCCTGGCGCCTGCATGAGATGACGCCCGCCGCGCAGGTCAAGGCGCTGAAGGAGAAACGCATCGATGCCTGCGTGTTCCGGGTCGGCTATGACGATCCGCAGTTGCGCAATGAACTGCTGATCTACGAGCCGATCCGGGTGGTCATGCCGGTCGATCACCCGTTGGCCGCAAAGCAGTTTCTGGCGCCAGCGGACCTCGCGCCCGAGCCGTTCGTGGCGCTGGAGCTCAAGCAGTCGCGCTTTGCCGATTTTCTCTACCAGTGCTGCATCCAGGCCGGATTCACACCGCAGATCCGCCAGCAGGTGATCGAGGTGCAAACCTTGCTCAGCCTGGTCCGGGCCGGTTTCGGCGTGGCCTTGTTGCCGGCCTCCATCGAACAGCTGGCCCCGGCAGGCCTGGTGTTCCGGCGTCTGAGCCCGGCGTTGCCGGAGGTGCCGTTGTATGCCACCTACCGTGCGGACGATGATTCGCCGGTGCTCAAGCTCTTTCTCGATACGTTGCGGGAACTGGTTCTGCAAGATCGGCCGGCTTAATGTACAACCTGTGGGTGAAAGCCCGCTCCCACAGGTTCTTTGCACTATCCGAAAAACGGGCGGTCGGAGACTTCACAGGGGCACCAAACTTGTGGAGTCGTAATGAGCCAGGACGTCTTGACCAGAGAAACCAACCGCCGCCAGTTGCAGCAAATTATCGCCGGTCTGTCCGACGGCGTGATCCTACTGGATCCCGACCAGAGCATCCTGTGGGCCAATGACGCGGCGCTGGCCATGCACGGGGTCGAGCAGATCGGCGAGCTGGGCGGCAACGCCAAGGCATACGCCAAGCAGTTCGCCCTGCGCTATCGCAATAATCACCTCGTGCCGCCCGACAGCTATCCGATCAACCGGTTGGCGCGCGGCGAGACCTTCAGTGATGTGCTGGTAGAGGTGACGAGCGACGCGCGTACCTGGGTACATCGCGTGCACAGCCTGGTGCTGGCCGACAACCGTGGCGAACCGGAATCGCTGGTCCTGATCATGGACGACGTCACCGACTGGGCCAGCGCCGAGCAACGCTTCGAGAAAACCTTCGCCGCCAACCCGGCACCGGCAGTCATCTGCCGCCTCAGTGATCTGCGCTACATCAAGGTCAACCCCGGGTTTCTTGAAATGACCGGCTATGCACGAGACCAGGTGATCGGCACTTCGACCTATGAGCTGGACGTACTGGAGCAGGCTGAAAATAAGGAACTGGCCAAGCAGCGCCTGCGCGAAGGCGCGACCATTACGCAGATGCAGGCCCAGTTGCGCCTGGCCGACGGCGGCAGCAAGCAAGTGATAGTCGCCGGCCAGCCCCTTGAACTCAATGACGAGGCCTGCATGCTGTTTTCCTTCGTCGACATGGAAGCCCGGCATAAGGCCGAAGTAGCGCTGCGCCAGAGCGAGGAGCGGTTTGCCAAGGCCTTTCGCCTGACGCCAATGCCAACCTTGGTGTGCGGCGCCAGCGATCAGGTGGTGATGGATGTGAATGACGCGTTTCTCGTTACCCTCGCGTACTCCCCTGAAGAGGTGGTCGGTAAAACCATCGCCGAGATCGACTTCTTCCATGACAAAGGGGCGCGGACACGGCTCTTCTCTGCACTGGAGAAAACCGGCAGCCTGGACCGCGTGGACGTACGTGTGCGCAGCAAAGATAACGAGCTGATCGATTGCGCCGTCTGCGCCGATACCGTGAACATCCAGGACAGCCCCTGCTACTTGCTGGTGATGATGGACATCACCGAGCGCAAACGCACTGAGCTTGAGCTGGTGTCGGCGATTGAAGAGGTGATGAAAGATGCCTCCTGGTTCAGTCGCACGCTGATCGAAAAACTCGCCAACGTGAAGAACGTCAATGCGCCGCAGTTGCCCAGTGTGTCCTTTACCGACCTGACCGCACGGGAGCGCGACGTGCTGGAGTTGATTTGCGAAGGCCTGGCAGACAAGGAAATCGCCACGCGCCTGAAGCTGTCGACGAACACCGTGCGCAACCACGTCGCGACGGTCTATTCCAAACTCGATGTGCATAGCCGAAGCGAGGCGATTGTCTGGGCGCGCGAGCGCGGGTTGTTTTCCAGTGCATGGCGCCCAAAGGGTCAAGGGTAAGGTGCAAATGCACTACGCGTTGGGGTGCAAATTCACGTTCTGGCAGGCAGGTGGCAAGCCTTAGGCTAAGAGCGGCCGAATGACGTTTTCGGATCATTCGTCCACCCTTGGTCGCTAAAGGAACAGCCATGCACGACGAATGCATTACCCACGCAGTTGATTGCCGCAATGGGCTTTCACAATGATTCACTTATCCCTGCTGCGCACGCAGCTTGAGCGGACCTTTTCGCCGCTGGCCTGTGAGTGCAATTTCACCGGCGATCATTCATTGACCATCAAGCTCTACCACCCAGTGTCCGGGCAAGTCGACCTGGTGGTCAGCGGGTTGAACGTGGTCACGCTGCAGACCCCCGAATCGGTGGCCGCTCTCATCGAAGAACTGCGATATGAACTGGAGTGCAATAGCCTGCAACGCCCGGACCCGGTAGTGTAGGAATTGCCAGATTTGTCATGCCCGAACGACTGAATACGCGATAAAAAAGTACAAAAGTGATTTTTCTGCAACCGCGCCTTGAACTTTACGGCGGTGTTGTGTTGTCACACCCATGTGTACTTCTTTTTGCGCGGGTCATCCTATGAAAAGTCTTGGGAAATGCCTTATCACACCAGTTGCACTCTGTGCCGTGATTCTCGGTGGCTGTTCCAGTCCGCCGCCGCCTCCACCTGCTGCGCCACCCCCTCCACCTGAAACAACTTGCCAGACCTCCGATAACACCCAGGTCATGGGCGAAATGCGGGCGCAAGGGCAGGTGACGCGAGAAACCACCGTGACGCGGTGTGTCACCCAGTAAGCCCGAACGCCTATTGCAGGAGCTGCCGCAGGCTGCGATCTTTTGATCTTGAAATCAAAAGATCGCAGCCTGCGGCAACTCCTACATTGCGATTGTGATCTGATGGCATCAAATCAGGACAGGAAACCGCCATCCACGTTCAGGGACACGCCGGTGGTGTAGCTCGAGGCGTCGCTGGCCAGGTACAGCACGGCGCCGGCCATTTCGCTCGGATCTGCCACACGCTTGAGCGGGATCTGCTGCAGCGCAGTGTTCAGGATTGCCTCGTTCTTCACCAGCGCCGAAGCGAACTTGGTGTCGGTCAGGCCCGGCAACAGGGCGTTGCAGCGGATACCGAACTGCGCGCACTCCTTGGCGAATACCTTGGTCATGTTGATCACGGCAGCCTTGGTCACCGAGTAGATGCCCTGGAAGATCCCGGGTGAGACGCCGTTGATCGACGCGACGTTGATGATGCTGCCGCCGCCGTTTTCGCGCATCAGCTTGCCGGCTTCCACCGACATGAAGAAATAGCCGCGGATGTTGACGTCGACGGTTTTCTGGAAGGCGCTGAGGTCGGTGTCCAGGACGTTGCAGAATTGCGGGTTGGTCGCGGCGTTGTTGACCAGGATGTCCAGGCGCCCGAACTGTTCCTTGATGCCGGCGAAGACCTGGCTGATCTGTTCCATCTCGCCGATGTGGCAGGCGATGGCAGTAGCTTTGCCGCCAGCGGCGATGATCGCGTCGGCCACGTGCTGGCAGCCCTCGAGTTTGCGGCTCGAGACGATCACGTGGGCGCCTTGCTGGGCCAGCAGTTTGGCGATGGCTTCACCGATGCCGCGGCTGGCGCCGGAGACGAAAGCGATCTTGCCGTCGAGGTCGAACAACTGAGTCTTGGACATGGGAGTTCCTTGTTATGGAGCCGAAATCGCTGTTCGTAGGAGCCCGGCTTGCCGGCGAAGGCGGCTTCAAATACGCCTTCGCCGGCAAGCCTGGCTCCTACAAGTGGTGTGTTGGTATCAGAGGCTGGATTTATTGATGACCTGCAAGCTCATCTGCTCCAGCAATTTGTTCATGTGAATGAACTGCGCGAAACGTTTGTCCTGGGTCTGGCCATGGTAGAAGCGGTAGTAGATCTGCTGCACGATACCGGCCAGGCGGAACAGGCCGTAGGTGTAGTAGAAGTCGAAATTGTCGATTTCGATGCCTGAACGCTGGGCGTAGTAGTCAACGAATTCGCGGCGGGTGAACATGCCCGGTGCGTGGCTGGGCTGACGGCGCATCAACTGTACCGGCGCCGGGTCACTGGCTTCGATCCAGTAGGCGAGGGTGTTGCCCAGGTCCATCAACGGGTCGCCCAGGGTAGTCAGTTCCCAGTCGAGCACGCCGATGATTTGCATCGGGTTGTTCGGGTCGAGGATGACGTTGTCGAAGCGGTAGTCGTTGTGCACGATGCTGGAGGTTGGGTGATCGGCCGGCATCTTGTCGTTGAGCCAGGCTTTCACCGCTTCCCACTGCGGCGCGTCGGGGGTCAGGGCTTTCTCGTAGCGATCGCTCCAGCCCTTGATCTGCCGCGCCACATAGCCTTCGGGCTTGCCGAGGTCGCCCAGGCCATAGGCGTTGTAGTCGACTCGGTGCAGTTCGACGAACTTGTCGATGAAGCTCTTGCACAGCGCTTGGGTTTTCGCCGAGTCCAGCCCTAGCTCGGGCGGCAGTTCGGAACGCAGGATGATGCCGTTGACCCGCTCCATCACATAGAACTCGGCGCCGATCACCGCTTCGTCAGTACAGTGCACGTAGGCCTTCGGGCAATACGGAAAGCCGTCGCGCAGTTGATTTAGGATGCGGAATTCGCGGCCCATGTCATGGGCGGACTTGGCCTTGTGACCGAACGGCGGGCGACGCAGGACGAACTCCTGTTCGGGGTACTCCAGCAAATAGGTGAGGTTGGACGCACCGCCCGGGAACTGGCTGATCCGTGGCAGGCCGCTCAAGCCCGGAATGTGGGCCTTGAGGTAGGGATCGATCAGGCTGGCATCGAGTTCTTCGCCGGTGCGGGTGCGGGTTGATTGGTCAGTAAGCGTCATGCTTATCCCTTCTGCTTATTCTGGAGGCCTGAAACTATTGGCTAATCTAATGCGCGCACCCGGCACCCACAACCTCGAATCCCCCTTATAGGTGAGCGTGTTGCCGGCCAATCATTGCTTTTGATACACCTGTTTGAATTGTCTTACTGGACCGCTTGGGTAATGTCCTTCGGTAGTTCGATGGGGGTCAGCACCGGCTGGCCGGAGAAAAACGCCACAAGATTGCGCCCCACCAGTTCCACGGTGCCCTGGGTGGCCTCGGGGGAGAGTCCGGCCACGTGCGGGCTCAAGATGACGTTCGCCAGGACCTTGAGCGCATCCGGCACCTTGGGTTCGGCATCGAAGACATCCAGCGCGGCACCGGCGATCCGCCGTTGCTCAAGCGCGGTAATCAGGTCGGTGGTGACTACCACGCTGGCACGGGCGATGTTGACGAAAAAACCGTTGGGCCCCAGGGCCTCGAGCACCTGTCGGTTGATCAGGTGCTTGGTACCCAGGCCCCCGGGGGTGGCGGCGATCAGGAAGTCCGAGGCACGGGCCAGTTCGGTGGGTGTCGAGCAGAACTTGTAGGGCACATCGCTGCGGTGCTGGCGGTTGTGATAACTCACCGTCATGTCGAAGCCCGCGGCGGCCCGTTTGGCGATGGCCATGCCGACCGCGCCGAGGCCGAGAATGCCCAGGCGCTTGCCGGCCAGGGAAGGGCGCATGATTTTTGGCCACTCTCCCCGGCGTACGGCGGCATCGCAGCGGGGAACGTCGCGCACCAGCGACAGCAGCAGCGCCATGGCATGGTCGGCCACCGAGGAGGCGTTGACGCCGGCGCCATTGGTGACGGTGATGCCCCGGTCGGCGGCGGCTTGCAGGTCGACCTGTTCGTAGCCGGCGCCGATCACGCAGATGATCTTGAGATTGGGCAGGGCAGCGATTTCATCGGCATACAGCCCTAAAGGACCGCGAGTCAGCACCGCATCGATCTGGCCACCGTGCCGGGTGATGGCCGCAGCGCGCTCGACCGGTGTTGGAGCCAGAATCAGGTGGAAGCCCTGATGCTCGAGAATCGGCAGGTAATCATTGATGGTTTCAACCAGTACCAGAACGGTTGCGGGCATTACTCTGCTCCTGTAATTCATGGGCGTGTCGGGCACGAAAAGTAGTTTCAGGGTGCTGATTCCCGAGTGGATTGGCAATGGTCGTCAATCGCAGGCGCGGTGTTGTTTTAGTCTGGACTGCTTCCAGAAAGAAGCAAATTCACGCTTGGGGGCAGACGGAGCCGATGTGATGCCCCAATGCAGCACACTGCAAATACAGGGTGCTGCCGCTGGCGTTACTGGGCAGTTTGCGGTGGTTGTGCCTTGGTTCGTTCCGCCAGTGCGATGGCTTTGAAATCATAGGTGGGATAGAACTCGGTTCTGTAACTTCCCCACGCCGTATTTTCGAGCGCAAGGTTTACTTCTGCCAAGCGGGATGCCGGAAAGCGCAGTGTAACGACCTGTCCGATACCCATCATGATGTTCCAGTTTACAACCTCTACCCCAGCGGGTGGAAAGGCTGTATAGAATCCTTGCTTGGCAAGTTGGGCCTTTAATTCGCCCAATGGTCGTGACTGATCGTGCTTTAAAAAGACGGTCAGCATGACGGCGTTATCGGATACGGCATTGTTTGCAGAGGCAGGCGTTGTGGATTGCGCATTGGCAACGGAGAACGCCGACGAGAGTAGTAGCGTGGATATCAGTAGTGTTCCGAGAGTTTTTCGCATGTTGAAACTCCATGTTGGTATTAGGCGACAAGCTTTGTTTAAAATACCGGTGCTACTTTCAGTGCATGAATGGAATGGTTAGCGTGTTGCTGGCTGGTTTTCAGTGGGTGTCTGGATTGATAGCGGACTTTGTAACTACTGTTCCAGTGTAGGGGGCATGAACGACATGGATGCGTACCAGAGGGTTATTCTCTACCATATCGCGAGGCACTTCGCGAGAATAGGTGAATTCTTTGGGGTTCAACGCTTCCAGCCGCCTGACCACGGTTTTGGTTGAGCCAACGTCGGGCACTAAGACGTGGTTTTTTTTTGTCGCCCGTGATAAAGAAGTAACCGCCACCTCCCTGGTTGTACTTTGATGCTCCCGTGTCGGTGTAAAAGAACTCATAGCGATTGCGCTCGGGGTCCCATGTTGATATTCCGACTACCCCGGGATACTTCTCTTTTACATCCGTTTGTGGTGCGCCCTCGATGTACACCTTGGTTGTCAGCCATCGGGGAGAGGATGCAAGTTCCCGAGCATCGGCAATGGCGGGGGCTTGTTGTGCGAAACTACTGAGGGAACACAACAATGCGGCGGCAAGAAGGAGTGTGGAAGTGATATTTTTTTTGGGCATGCGGAGTAATTCCTCGACTGATTTGTGAGTCGTGCTATTAATTATTCAGTTCGATGCTTGAAAAATATAAGCTGGAAATGCAGGTTGTTCAATGGCGGGTAGTTGCTTGTAACAATTGAGAGTGCGGGGCACTCAGACTTGCTTTTACACACTTGTTTATAAATGTGTTGGATGTAGGGGGTTTCCTACGCACCGACATTGCGAGGCGATCAATACTGTTTGTAATGGAAGAGATCAGATGGCGTACTGCGCAATGCCGTTGCCGAACGACCAGTTCTCTTTCCTCACTTCCACCAGATTGATGAAAACATCTTCCATGCGCACGGCCAGTTGCGTGTTGAGGTTTTCGACGATGGTTTTGTAGAGCGGCTTTTTCTGCTCCAGGGTTCGGCCTTCGCTCAGGGTGATCTGGATGACCACCAGGTTGTCGGTGCGCCGGATACCCAGGTATTGGGGGTCGAAGATGAAAGGCTGTTCGTCGTGTTCGGCGAGGATCTGGAAGTTATCGCACTCGCGCAGGGTTATGCATTGTTGGAAATTTCCCCAATTGGAACCACCGTTCCTCACCTAAGTCTTTGCTTCTGTTCACTAATCCTCCAGAATCGCGCCCCTGTTTCGGCCAGGGCGCTGCCTGTCGGGTATTCCGACGCGTCCGGGCCGGGTGGCAAGTGACCGGAATGTGGAGATCCCACCGGATGAATGATCAGGCCAATAGCGTTAACGAACGCTTTGTAGCAGCGACACCCGCAACTCTTTCGAGCTGGAATCGCCAGGACACCACCTGGATGCTGGGCTTGTTTGGCACGGCGATTGGCGCGGGAACCCTGTTTTTACCGATCAACGCAGGTCTGGGCGGCTTCTGGCCGCTGTTGGTCCTGGCGCTGTTGGCGTTCCCGATGACGTTCTACGCGCACCGGGGCCTGGCCCGCTTTGTGCTGTCCGGCCGTGAAGGCGCAGACATCACCGAAGTGGTGGAAGAGCATTTCGGCCTCAAGGCCGGTGCGTTGATCACCTTGCTGTATTTCTTCGCGATCTTCCCGATCCTGTTGATCTACAGTGTGGCCCTGACTAACACCGTGGGCAGCTTCCTCGAACATCAGCTGCACATCATGCCGCCACCGCGTGCGGTCCTGTCGTTCGTGCTGATCCTCGGCCTGCTGGCCGTGGTGCGCTGCGGCGAGCAGGTGATCGTCAAGGCCATGAGCCTGATGGTGTACCCGTTCATCGTCGCGCTGCTGTTCCTGGCGGTGTTCCTGATTCCACATTGGAACGGCGGCATCCTGACCACGGCCAGCACGCTTCCTGAGCCATCGGCGTTGCTGCACACCCTGTGGCTGGCGATCCCGGTGATGGTGTTCTCGTTCAACCATTCGCCGATCATCTCGGCGTTCGCCGTGGACCAGAAGCGCCGTTATGGCGAGCACGCCGAAGAACGCAGCTCGCAGATCCTGTCCCGGGCCCACGCGTTGATGGTGGTGATGGTGCTGTTCTTCGTGTTCAGCTGCGTGCTGACCCTGTCGCCGGCACAACTGGCCGAGGCAAAGGCACAGAACCTGTCGATCCTGTCGTACCTGGCCAACCACTTCAGCAACCCGACCATCGCCTTCGCGGCGCCGTTGATTGCCTTCGTGGCCATCTCCAAGTCGTTCCTGGGGCACTACATCGGCGCCAGTGAAGGTCTGAAAGGTCTGATCGTCAAGAGCGGGAAGCGTCCGGCAGCCAAGACCCTGGACCGCATCGTCGCGGCGTTCATGCTGGTGGTGTGCTGGATCGTCGCCACGCTGAACCCGAGCATCCTCGGCATGATCGAAACCCTGGGTGGCCCGGTGATCGCGGCGATCCTGTTCCTGATGCCGATGTACGCCATCCGCAAGGTCCCGGCGATGGCGCGTTATCGCAACCAGGCGTCGAATGTGTTTGTAGTGGCGGTAGGGCTGGTGGCGATCTCGGCGTTGATCTATTCGTTGAGTGCCTGATCCTGTCACCCTGATCGTTCCCACGCAGAGCGTGGGAACGATTGGCATAAAAAAAACGCCGCTCATCTCACGATGGGCGGCGTTTTTTATTGCGGTGTAACGTTAGGCTTGAACGACCGGGATGTTGGCGTTCGCAGCAGCCTCACGGAACTCGGCGATCTGGTCGAAGGACAGGTAGCGGTAGACATCGGCCGCCATGCTGTCGATCTTGCCAGCGTATTCCATGTACTCCTCGACGGTCGGCAGGCGACCCAGGATGGAAGCCACGGACGCCAGCTCAGCCGAAGCCAGGTAGACGTTCGCGCCGTCACCCAGACGGTTCGGGAAGTTACGGGTCGAAGTCGAAACGACAGTCGAGTTCGGCTCTACACGTGCCTGGTTACCCATGCACAGCGAGCAGCCTGGCATTTCCATGCGCGCGCCAGCCTTGCCGTAGATGCCGTAGTAGCCTTCTTCGGTCAGTTGGTGAGCGTCCATCTTGGTCGGCGGCGACAGCCACAGACGGGTTGGCAGCTGACCCTTGACCTGCTCCAGCAACTTGCCGGCAGCGCGGAAGTGGCCGATGTTGGTCATGCAGGAACCGATGAACACCTCGTCGATCTTCTCGCCAGCAACGCTGGAGAGCAGGCGAGCGTCATCCGGATCGTTCGGAGCGCACAGTACTGGCTCCTTGATGTCGGCCAGGTCGATCTCGATGACTTCGGCGTATTCAGCGTCTTTGTCCGCTTCCAGCAGCTCAGGGTTGGCCAGCCAGGCTTCCATCGCTTGAGCGCGACGTTCCAGGGTGCGTGCATCGCCGTAGCCTTCGCCGATCATCCAGCGCAGCAGGGTGATGTTGGACTGCAGGTATTCAGCGATCGACTCTTTCGACAGCTGGATGGTGCAACCGGCAGCCGAACGTTCAGCCGAGGCGTCGGACAGTTCGAAGGCTTGCTCGACGGTCAGCTTAGGCAGACCTTCGATCTCCAGGATGCGACCGGAGAAAGCGTTCTTCTTGCCTTTCTTCTCTACGGTCAGCAGTCCGGACTGGATCGCGTAGTAAGGAATGGCGTGAACCAGGTCACGCAGGGTGACGCCTGGTTGCAGTTCGCCCTTGAAGCGAACCAGGATCGACTCAGGCATGTCCAGCGGCATGACGCCAGTGGCTGCGGCGAATGCAACCAGGCCGGAACCGGCCGGGAACGAGATGCCGATCGGGAAACGGGTGTGCGAGTCGCCACCGGTACCGACGGTGTCTGGCAGCAGCATGCGGTTCAGCCACGAGTGGATGATGCCGTCGCCCGGACGCAGGGAAACGCCGCCGCGGGTCATGATGAAGTCAGGCAGGGTGTGGTGGGTGGTCACGTCGATCGGCTTTGGATAAGCCGCGGTGTGGCAGAAGGACTGCATCACCAGGTCGGTCGAGAAGCCCAGGCACGCCAGGTCTTTCAATTCGTCACGGGTCATGGGACCTGTGGTGTCCTGGGAACCCACGGTGGTCATCTTCGGTTCGCAGTAGGTGCCCGGGCGAACGCCGGTCACGCCGCAAGCCTTGCCGACCATTTTCTGCGCCAGGGTGAAACCCTTGGTGCTTTCAGCCGGTGCTTCAGGTTTCTTGAACAGCGTCGAAGGTGGCAGACCCAGCTCGGCACGAGCCTTCTCGGTCAGGCCACGGCCGATGATCAGCGGGATACGGCCGCCAGCACGAACTTCGTCCAACAGGACCGGGGTCTTCATTTCGAAGGTGGTCAGGACTTCATCGGTGCCGTGCTTGCAGACTTTGCCAGCATGCGGGTACAGATCGATCACGTCGCCCATGTGCATGTTGGAAACGTCGAATTCGATTGGCAGTGCGCCAGCATCTTCCATGGTGTTGTAGAAGATCGGAGCGATCTTGCTGCCGAAGCAGAAACCGCCGGCACGCTTGTTCGGTACGTAAGGAACGTCGTCGCCGAAGAACCACAGCACCGAGTTGGTTGCCGATTTACGCGAAGAACCGGTACCGACCACGTCGCCGACGTAGGCGATCGGGAAGCCGGCGTTGCGCATTTCTTCGATCTGCTTCATCGGACCGGTGACGCCTTGTGCGTCAGGCACGATGCCGTCGCGAGCCATTTTCAGCATGGCCAGGGCGTGCAGCGGGATATCCGGGCGGGACCAGGCATCAGGAGCAGGGGACAGGTCGTCGGTGTTGGTCTCGCCAGTCACCTTGAACACGCGCAGGCTGATCTTGTCGGCCAGGGTCGGGCGCTTGACGAACCATTCGCCGTCAGCCCAGGATTGCAGTACGCCCTTGGCGTGAACGTTGCCGTTCTTGGCTTTTTCAGCCACGTCGTGGAAGGCGTCGAACATCAGCAGGGTGTGCTTGAATTCTTCGGCAGCTACTGGCGCCAGCTCGGCGTCGTCCAGCAGGTTGACCAGGGTCACGATGTTGTAGCCGCCCTGCATGGTGCCGAGCAGTTCGACAGCGCGCTTCTTGTCGATCAGGGGGGATTGGGCTTCGCCTTTGGCGATGGCGGACAGGAAGCCAGCCTTGACATAGGCTGCTTCGTCCACTCCAGGCGGAACGCGATTGGTGATCAGGTCAACGAGGAATGCTTCTTCGCCAGCCGGGGGATTCTTCAGCAGCTCGACCAGGCCTGCAGTTTGTTCGGCGTTAAGCGGCTGGGGAACGATACCCAGTGCTGCGCGCTCTTCGATATGTTTGCGGTAGGCTTCAAGCACAGTTATTACCCTCATCAGTGGTCCCAAATGGGTGTCCGGGACGCTCATCCCGAAATTGCCGTACTCATGCGCTGCATGGCGTTGTGAGCCACTTAGCCAGAATTACCGACAATTCCTTACAGAAGCTGCTTTCAAAGTTTTACGCCTGCAGAACGGGAGCTGATGAGGGTTGGCGCAAGGCTTTTCCCCGCTGGAAAAACCCTTCGCCAACACCGCTCTGAAGGAACGACTGTGCTCGTGACGCTTTGAAAACAGCTTCTAACGGACATTGGCGCCTAAAAAGGCAGGCTGATTCTACGGCAAAAAAAAATTAAAGGTAAGTTGGCGACTGAAACTTTGAGGGGTGATCAATGTTAGACAAAGGGCTAACATGCCGTCCTGTTTTGCTTTTCGCGTTTTGCCTACCTATGCCCAATCAGACCATCAAGACCCCCTGCGTCGGCCTTTGCTCCACTGTTTACGGTGATTTGGTGTGCCGTGGCTGCAAGCGTTTCCACCATGAAGTGATTCACTGGAACGGCTACAACGAGGAAGAAAAACGCGCGGTGTGGCTGCGTCTGGAGCAATTGTTGTCCCAGGTGATGGCCGCCAAGGTGGAAATTTTCGACCCGGCGCTGCTGAGAATGCAGCTGGAGCAGCGCAAGATCCGCTTCGTGCCACATCAGTCCGAGTATTGCTGGGCCTACCAGTTGATCGCCCGGGGCGCGCGGGTCATCAACAACCTGGAAGCCTACGGGATGGTGCTGTTGCCGGAGTTTCGCGGCTGGAACCTGCCGGAACTGCGCGATGCCATTGATCGGGAATTCTTTTTACTGTCTGAAGCGCATTATCAGCGCTACATCGCGCCCGGTTTCCTGAAAGACGCCTTTGGCGCCTGAAAAGATCGCAGCCTGCGGCAGCTCCTACAGGGTGTACGCATTCCATGTAGGAGCTGCCGCAGGCTGCGATCTTTTGATTTTGAATCAATGCTTTACTGCCAGCTCCTCCAGGTGATCCTCGACTTCCTGGGGCTTGAGCACCAGCACATCGCTTTCCACCGCATCGAGCACCACTTCGGCGGTATTGCCGATCAACGTCCCCGATAATCCGCTGCGCGCCACGGTGCCGATCACCGTCACCGCTGCCTGCAGTTTGTGCACCATGAACGGAATCAGGACATCCGCCGGGCCCTCGGCGATGTGCAGGTGTTCATTGTCGATGTCGAACTCGGCCTGGAACGCCTTGCACTGTTCGCGATAGCGCGCCTCAATGGTTTCGCTCAACTGCAACGTCGGGTCGGCCGCCGACAGCATTGGCGACGGATGAGCACTGATCACATGCAGATGGGCCTTGGCCAGGCTGGCGATGTCGTAGCCGTAGTCGATGATGCTGTTGTGCAAATGGCGGTGCTCACTTTCCATGTTGCCAACGTCTACGGCCGCCAGGATCACTTTGTCCTTCCACGAGCCTGCGGTTTTCACCAACAGCACCGGTGTCGGGCAGTGGCGCAGCAGTTTCCAGTCCACTGGGGTCAACAGGGCCTTTTTCAGCGAGCTGTCGGGGAAATGCTGCTTGATCACCAGCCCGCAGCCTTCGGCCTGCTGTACGTCGATGATGGTTTCGTGCAGGCTTTCATTCCAGGCTTGCTCGGTAGTAACGCTGTATCCGTCTTGCAACAGGGCAGCCTTGAGGACGCCCAGCATGGCGCTGTGGTCGTGCTTGCGGTCACAGACCAGCAGGTGCAGGTGCGCCTGGGTCACGCCGGCAATCAGTTTGGCTCGTTTGAGCGCCAGGCTTTCCGAATGCTCGGGGTCGATGACCACCAGAATGCTGCGAATGGCTTGCATGATCGGGATCTCCTGAAAATGAAAAAGCATGGCGTTGCACAACTATAGTTGCTGCGCGGCATTCGGTGGCTTGATGCATATCAACGGTGTGACTGGTGGTCTTCGGGCAGGCCGGTATAATCGGCGCCCTTCGATTTATACCTATTTATCCGTGAGCCCCATGATCCTTCCCGAAATTCACGAGTTCCTCGGCTGCCGTACCCCGGATGGCTGGGTTCAGGCCGCTTTGGCCGATCAGGATACCTTGCTGATCGACCACAAGAATTGCGAGTTCAAGGCGGCCAGCACGGCGCTTAGCCTGATTGCCAAGTATCACTCCCACGTCGACTTGATCAACATGATGTCGCGTCTGGCCCGGGAAGAACTGGTGCACCACGAGCAGGTCATGCGCCTGATGAAAAAACGCAAGATCGGGTTGCGTCAGCTGTCCGCCGGGCGTTACGCCTCGGGGTTGCGCAAGGTGGTACGCAGTCACGAACCGGTCAAGCTGGTGGATACGTTGGTGGTCGGCGCGTTCATCGAGGCCCGCAGTTGCGAACGTTTCGAGGCGTTGGTACCGCATCTGGACGAGGAACTGGGCAAGTTCTACTTCGGCCTGCTCAAAAGCGAGGCCCGGCACTTCCAGGGCTACCTGAAACTGGCGTATCAGTATGGGGACGCCAAGGACATCGCCCAGGTGATCGACAAGGTGCGGGCCGCCGAGCAGGAACTGATCGAATCGCCGGATGTGGAGTTTCGTTTCCACAGCGGTGTGCCTGTAGCGGCGTAAGGGTTCTTGCCTTAACGGCTCAAGCCCAGGCGTTCATGCCACTCGGCGATCGATTCTTCGGGATAGCCCTCGAACTGTTTATCGCCCGGCTGTACTTCGGCCTCGACCCAGGGGGCCTTGGAGTCCAGCAGCAAATGCGTGTGCTGCGGCGGCACCGGTAGCGCGGTCTCGATGGCCGAGGCGAAGGGGTGGATCAGTTCCGGCCATTCGGGGCTGAACAGCCATAGACCCGAGCCGCACAACGAACAGAAATGCCGCTCGGCGCTGCTGCGATGGGCGCGCTTTTCGCCTTCGCCCTTGAGCAGGGCATGGTAAATCGCGATGCTCTTGCGCCCGCGCACCTTTAGGCTATTGGCGTCACCGGCAATATTGATCGCATAGCCACCACCGCCCTGGGTCTTGCGGCAGATCGAGCAGTAGCAGCGTTGATAGGGGTAGGGGTGGGCGCTGGTCAGGCTGAACGACACCGCGCCGCAATGGCAGGAGCCTTCGAGTTGCATGGGGATCTCCAGTGGCTGAAGTTTTGTGTTTCAGCCTAGAAGATAGATGGTGAAAGTGCTGACGCCTTCGCTGGCAAGCCAGCTCCCACAGAGATCGTGGAAGCATACAAAATTTGTATACGACCATGATCCCTGTGGGAGCTGGCTTGCCAGCGATGAACGATAACGCGGTCCCACTGGACGCCCACGGTCCACCGGGTCAGCATGGGCGCCTTGAAACCCGGACCTGACTGCGATGCGACGACTCCCCTCCCTGGCAGCCCTCAGAACCTTCGAATGTGCCGCCCGTCACGCTCATTTTGGACGGGCGGCGGCGGAGTTGTGTGTGACCGACAGCGCAGTCAGCCATCAGATCCGCCAGCTGGAAGAACAGCTTGGCGTATCGTTGTTTGTGCGCGAAGGCCGGCAGATTCGCCCGACCATGGCCGCCGGGCGCCTGATGCAAAGCTTGCAGCAGGCCTTTGAACTGATTGGCGATGCCTGCGACGAGCTACGCGATCCTTCATCCCTGGCGGTGTTGCGCCTGGCGGTCACCGCCGAGCTCGCGCAAAAGTGGTTGATGAGTCGTCTCTCGGATTTCTATGCGCGCTACCCGCACATCACCTTGCACCTGTACGAGCAACCCATCGACGCCACGGCACCGGGAGAAGATATCGACCTGGCCATCACCTATGGCACAGGCCCGGTGGACAGCAGTGCGTATTTCGTCCGGCCATTGCCGGCGCTGCAGTTTTTCCCGGTGTGCAGCCCTGGTCTTTTCAACCAGGGCACCCTGAAAACCCCCAGGGACCTGGCCCGGCATTGCTTACTGCATGACGATCAGGACGGAAAGACCTGGACGGCCTGGCTGACCAGCCATGCCGGTGATCAGCGCCCCGAACGGCAACTGTATTTCGCCCACGCCGGGTTGGCCCTGGAAGCCGCAGCCCAGGGGCAGGGTGTAGCCATGGGCGATAACCTGACAGCCCAGGAGGATTTGCTCAGTGGTCGCCTGGTCCGGCCATTCACCTCAAGCATGACGGCCTTGGGGCAATACGCGCTGGTGTGCGAGCGGGTTCGTCTGGAGCGGCCTGCCGTGGCGCAGATGCTCGAATGGTTCAACGATCAACTGATCGATTGATGAGTTGAATTCAAGTGTTCCGAAATAATCATCGTTGGCGAGGAGGGCGCACACGACCTTAGCCTGTGGTCATTCCAACCCCCGATGATGAGGTTTGCCCATGGCACGTTTGCTCGACTCCACTCCCAAACTCGACGGGTTCCGTTTGCCCGGCGAATTCGAAACCAAGTCCGGCTGCTGGCTCGGCTGGCCTGAGCGCACCGACGTCTGGCGCAATGGCGCCAAGCCTGCGCAGAAAGTCTGGGTGCAGATTGTCACCGCCATCTCCCAGAGCGAGCCGGTCACCGTCTGCGCCTCGGCCACGCAGTTCGCCACCGCTCGCCGCCAGTTGCCGCCGCAAGTACGGGTGGTGGAAATGACCTGCAACGACACCTGGTTCCGTGACAGTGGGCCGTGCTTTGTGGTCAACGACCAGAGCGGCGAAGTGCGCGGCGTCGACTTCGAGTTCAACGCCTATGGCGGCCTCGACGGCGGCTTGTACTACCCGTGGGACAAGGACGACCAGATCGCCAGCAAAATCCTCGAAATCGAAGGCTTCGACCGCTATCGCGCACCGTTGATTGCCGAATTGGGCGGCATCCAGAGTGACGGTCAGGGCAGCATCCTCACCACCGAGCAATGCCTGCTCAACCGAAATCGCAACCAGCATCTGGGCAAGGACGAAGTCACTCGCCGCTTGACCGATTACCTGGGCGCCGAGCAGGTCATCTGGCTGCCGCGGGGCTGCAAGTTCGACGAAACCGATGGCCATGTCGACGATCTGGCGTGCTTCGTACGCCCCGGCGAGGTGGTGCTGCAATGGACCGACAATCGCGACGACCCGCAGTGGGAAATCTACCAGGAGGCGTACGACATCCTGCGCAGTACCCGCGACAGCCGTGGTCGCGAGCTGATCGTGCACAAGTTGCCACAACCGGATGTGCTGGAGTGGACGGCCGAAGAGGCCGAGGGCCTGGATCAACAGGACAACACGCATAGCCGCCAGGCTGGCACGAAAATCTGCGCGTCCTATATCAACTACTACGCCGGCAACACCTCGATCGTGGTGCCGCTGTTCGGCGATCGCAACGATCAGGTGGCGCTGGCGACCCTGGCCGAACTGTTTCCGCGGCACAAGATCGTTGGCATCGAGAACTCCCGGGAAGTTCTCCTCGGCGGCGGCAACGTCGCGTGCATCACCATGCCGCAGTACGCCGGCACTGCCTGCAACAAAAAGGGAGTGTAAACATGGGCCTGCACAAACTGTCTCAAGCGTTATTGCTGGTGCTTGCACCCCTGTGTGTGCAGGCCGCCGACACCGCCAAACCAGTGGTGAACCTGTATATCTGGGGCGAGTACCTGGCCCCGGACACCTTGACCAACTTCGAGAAAAAAACCGGTATCCATGTCGTCGTCGATCACTTCGATTCCCTGGAAACCGTCGAAACCAAATTGCTGACCGGTCGCAGCGGCTACGACCTGGTGCTGACGGCGGGTCAGCACCTGTCGCGGGCAATCCAGAGCGGCGCGATCCAGACGGTGGACAAGCAGCGGATACCGCACTTTGCCGGTGTCGGCGAAGAGTTCCGCCAGCACATGGCAGTGTTCGATCCGGGCAACCGCCATGCCGGGATCTACGCCTGGGGCACCACCGGCGTGGGTTATCAGCAAGAGGCGGTCAAGCGGCGCCTGCCGGATGCGCCAACGGACAGTTGGGCAATGTTGTTCGACCCGGCGGTGGTTTCGAAATTCGCCGATTGCGGGGTCAGCCTGCTCAACGACCCTAACGAAGTGTTCGCGGCGGTCATGAAGTACATGGGCCTGGACATCAACCGCCAGAGTCTCGATGACCTGAAGCTGGCCGAACAGCAACTGGCGAAGATTCGCCCGTACATTCGCTACTTCGACAACGACCTGAACATCAGCGACCTGGCCAACGGTAATACCTGTGTGGCGATGTCGTGGAACGGTAACGTGGCTATTGCGGCAGGCCAGGCACAAGCGGCTGGAAAGCCGTTTTCGTTGCAGTACCGGATACCGAAAGAGGGCACGCTGATCTGGTTCGACGCCATGGTCATTCCCAAGGACGCCCCGCATCCCGAGGCGGGGCTGGCCTTGATGGATTACCTGATGACGCCTGAAGTGATCGCGCCGATCACCGACACCATCCACTATGCCAACGCCATTACGGCGGCGGATGCCTTGATCGACCCGGCGATCCGCAATGATCCGGGGACTTATCCGACGCAGGCGGTGCGGGCGTCGTTGTACAGCAAGAATGACAATGGCAAGGCGTTCAACCGGGCTTTGATTCGGGCGTTTACACGGTTGAAGTCGGGAATGTGATTGACTGATCTGACGCCTTCGCGAGCGCGCTCCCACATTCGACCGCGTTCTAATTATGGAGCTCGGGATTTATGTGGGGGCGGGCTTGCCCGCGAAGAACGATGACGCGGCCTACCTGGCAGGCACCCGCCACAAAACCAGGAAGCCACAGTCCGATACGGACTCCACGCCAACCCGATCTCGATCATCTGCTTGCGCGTCGGCTGTACCTGGAGCCCCTTGAGCCGCCGATAACCCTCACGCACGCCAAAGTCGTCAGCGGGCAGGATGTCCGGCCGCGGCGGCGATGTGCCGATGCCAATCGTCATCCAGGGCTGCCAGCCGTTGGGTGGCCAGCTGGTAGGGGGCAGGCATGAAACATCCTTGCAGGGGCTGACGAATGAAGCCAGTGATCAAAGGGCCAATTGCTCGGTGATCTGTACCGTCGCGTTTTCCAGCCTGAGCAGGAACGCCTTGCGCGGCTGACCTCCAGCGTAGCCGGTCAGCGAGCCATCGGCGCCGATCACCCGATGGCAGGGCACGACAATCGAGAGGCGGTTATGACCGTTGGCCAAGCCCACCGCCCGACTGGCACCGGGTTTGCCCAGGCGTGCAGCAATCGCCCCGTAGGTGGTGGTCCGGCCGTAGGGGATGTGTGCCAGTTCGGCCCAAACCTGGCGGGCAAAGTCGCTGCCGGGCATGTGCAGGGCAACGCTGAACTCAGTGCGTTTGCCGGCGAAATATTCGCTCAGTTGCTCTTCGATTTGCTGCAAATGCCCGTTATGTCCCGGCGCTACGGCGTAAGCAAAGCGGTTTTGCAGCGCTTGCACTTCCCGGGTCAGGCTGGGTTGGTCGAGGAACTCCAGTAACACCAGGCCGCGACGTTCGGCCATGGCGATCATCGGCCCCAGCGGGGTCGTCAGGCGCGTGAACAGCAGCGGCTCACTGTTGGCGGCGCGGCCCGGCGTGATGTGGAATGACTTCTGGAACGCATCGCGAAAACCGCTCAGGGATTCGTAGCCGGAGTCGTACGCGGCGTTGTCGATGGAGTCCCCTTGCTTGATCCCGCCCAAGGCCATGCCGAGGCGACGGGTGCGCAGCCAGGCATGAAAGGTCATGCCCAAATGCTGCTTGAACCAGCGGCGCAGTTTCAGCGGTTCTATGCCTTCGGCCAGTAGCTGGGCGTCGGTCCAGCGCTGCTCGGGATCGGCATCCACCGACTTGAGCAACCGCTGCACCCAGTGCGGTGCAATCGCGGCGGTGTCCATGGGTTTGCACCGCAGGCAAGCACGGTATCCCGCCGCCAGGCACTCATCGGCGTGGGCGAAGAACTCGACATTCTCCGGTTTCGGGCTGCGTGCGGTGCAACCAGGGCGGCAGAAAATACCGGTGGTCTTGACCGCGGTAAAAAACACCCCCTCGTAGGCGGTGTCTCGTTCGAGCATGGCGCGAACCATCTCGGCGCGGGGCGGCAGTAGCGTGTTTTGTAGGTTCATGGGTTGAGCTTAAGCTGCGGGGCAGAACCCCTCCACCGGAAAATCGACAGAGAATTGCCCGTGTTCGCCGTCAGGCCCGACGCGCCATCAACAACACCGAAGCCGCCGCCGACAGCAACCCTGCACAGCAGCGATTGAATATCCGCTTGCCCGACGGCTTGGCAAACCAGCGACGCATGTGCAAACCCATGTAGGCGTACGCCGCGATAGCGATCCATTCCAGCACCAGAAACAACGCGCCCAACACCGCAAATTGTGGCGTGATGGCGCGGGTCGAGTCGACGAACTGCGGCAGGAACGCGGTGAAGATCAGGATCGCCTTCGGGTTGCCGGCCGCCACCAGAAACTCTTGCCGGGCCAAGGCCAGCATCCCCACCGGCGGGGCGCTCACCAAGGTTTCCCCGCCGGGGTTGGCGCGCCACAGTTGCCAGGCGAGATAAAACAGGTACGCGGCACCGAGAATCTTGATCCCGTAGAACAACAATTGCGAGGTTTGCAGCACCACCGCCAAGCCGGCCGAGGCGAGGGCGATCATGGCGGCGAAGGCGAGCAAGCGGCCAATTCCGGCCAGGCACGCGGTGCGGTAGCCGTAGCGGGTCGAATTGCTGACCGACAGCAGATTGTTCGGGCCTGGCGCCATGTTCAGGGCGAAGCAGGCCGGAAGGAAAAGGGTGAGGGTGGTGAGGTCCATGATCGGCTCCAACAGCAGGAGCCGTATTTTTATCACAGCGGCCGTTGGGCTAGACCCATACAGTCATGGACGCAGGCGGCAGAGCAGTGGCTAGCGAGCGAACTTTTTCGCCCCGGCCACACACAGGATCACCGCCACGGTGACGCCGATCATGCCCAGGCTGACGTGTTCATGCAGCAAGGTAGCCGCCAGTGCCAGGCCAAAAAACGGTTGCAGCAGTTGCAACTGTCCGACCGCGGCGATTCCGCCCTGGGCCAGCCCGCGATACCAGAACACAAAACCGATCAGCATGCTGAACAGCGACACATACGCCAGGCTGAACCAGCCCGGCGTGCTGATGTTGGCGAACGACGCGGGCAGTCGCCACAAGGTCAATGCAGCCATGATTGGCAGGGCCAGCACCAGCGCCCAGCAAATCACCTGCCAGCCGGCCAGTGTGCGGGACAACTTCGCGCCCTCGGCATACCCGAGCCCGCAGGCCAGGATCGCCAGCAGCATCAGGATGTCGCCCTGGGGTGAAGCCGTCAGGCCCTGGGCGACGGCGAACCCGACCACCATCAGGCTGCCCAGCACCGAGAAGCACCAAAACACCGGCCGTGGGCGCTCGCCACCGCGCAGGACACCGAACACCGCGGTCGCCAGCGGCAGCAGGCCGACGAAGACGATGGAATGGGCGGACGTGACGTATTGCAGCGCCAGCGCGGTCAACAACGGAAAGCCCACCACCACGCCCAGGGCCACGATCAACAAGGGCACCAACTGACTGCGTGCGGGGCGTTTTTCCTTGAACAGCAACAGCAAGCCCAGGGCCAGGATGGCTGCAAGAGTGGCGCGGGCCACCGTCAGGAACACCGGGTCGAACTCCAGCACCGCCACCCGCGTCGCCGGCAACGAGCCGCTGAAAATCACCACGCCGATCAGGCCATTGATCCATCCGCTGGCGCTGCTTTCCAGCACCGGGTTTTGCACGTTTGAAGTCCGTTCCATTTGGCTCACGCTCATTGTCAGGTTGCACGAAAGCCATCCTATGATTGACTATCGGTACAATCAAAAAATTGTCATGGATACATCTCGACATGCCTCGTTCCCGCTACAAGACGCTGGTGGATGCGTTTGCCGCCGATATCCGCACCGGGCGTTTGCCACCCGGCACACGCCTGCCGACTCACCGCCAGTTGGCCACCGAGAATGGCTTGGCCTTGGTCACGGCCAGCCGGGTCTATGCCGAGCTTGAGAACATGGGCCTGGTCAGCGGCGAAACCGGGCGCGGAACCTTTGTCCGGGAGACCTCGTTGCCGCCGGGCCAGGGCATTTCCCAGGCGGTGGTGGCGGCGGGGATGATCGACCTCAACTTCAACTACCCGTCAGTGCCAGGTCAGGCCGATCTGTTGCGTAACGCCCTGCGGCAACTGGCGCTGTCCGGTGACCTGGAAGCCCTCCTGCGTTATCAGCCCCATGCCGGGCGCCTGCACGAGAGGGCGGCGTTCGCCCGTCATCTGCTCGACCGTGGCCTCAACGTGCCGGCCGAACAGGTGCTGATCGTCAGTGGCGCCCAGCATGGCCTGGCGGTGGTGATGATGACCCTGCTCAAGCCCGGTGATGTGATTGCCGCGGATGCCTTGACCTATCCCGGTTTCAAGACGCTGGCCGAAACCCTGCACCTTGAAGTGCTGCCCGTTCCCGTTACGGACAAGGGGCCTGATTTGCCTGCCCTGGAGAAACTGTGCCGTCTTCGCCCGGTGCGGGCCGTCTACTCGATGCCGACCCTGCACAACCCGCTGGGTTGGGTGATGGACGCTGATCAGCGCGAGCATCTGGTGGCCATCGCGCGCCGGCATGACCTGACCATCATCGAGGACGCGGCCTACGCTTTCCTCGCCGGGGATGTTCCGCCACCCCTGGCGGCAATGGCGCCGGAACGAACGGTGTACGTCAGTGGCTTATCGAAGAATGTCGCCACCGGGCTGCGCGTCGGTTTTGTCGCCGCGCCGGCGCCATGGATCGCCGGATTCGAACGCACCATCATGGCGACTACCTGGAACACCCCCGGGGTGATGACGGCCATTGCCACGGCCTGGCTCGACGACGGCACCGTCAGCCAGCTCGAGGCACAAAAACGCGCGGACGCCCAGGCCCGGCAAGCCCTGGCCCGCGAGGTGCTGGCGGGGCTCAGGACCATCAGCCATCCGTCTTCGTATTTCATCTGGCTGCCCTTGGCCGAAGACGCCCGCGCCGACCAGATCGCCATGGCGTTGATGCGCGAGCAGGTTTCGGTGTCGCCTGCGCAACCCTTTGCGATTACCCCCCACGTCCCCCACGCGATACGCCTGGCGCTGGGCTCGGTGGACATGGTCGCGCTGCGCCAGGCGTTGGTGAAGGTGAAGAAGGTAGTCGACTATTACTCGTAGCCCAGGGCAGTTTTCTTCAATACGCGCAGCCTGGGGCTCCTTACATTGGCGCCTGGTTCAATGACTGAGCAGGTGTTCAAAATGAGTTTGATCATGTCCATGGCGGCTTTTGCGTTGGCCGCTTCCATCACGCCGGGGCCGGTGAATATCGTGGCCCTGGGTTCCGGGGCGCGCTTCGGATTTCGCGCCAGCCAGCGCCATGTGGCCGGGGCGACGCTGGGGTTCGTGTTGCTGCTGGTGCTGATGGGGCTGGGGTTGCATGAGCTGTTGCTATTGTGGCCAGCGATGACCCAGGTGGTGCAGTGGGCCGGGGTGGCGTTCCTGTTGTACATGGCGTTCAAGCTGGCCGCCGACGATGGGCAACTGCAGGCAAAGGACGCGGAGCGCGCGCCGTCGATGCTCTACGGCGCAGTCATGCAATGGCTCAACCCGAAAGCCTGGCTGGCCTGCGTGGCCGGCATGGGCGCGTTCGTCGCCGATGGCGAGGCCCGCCTGGTGTGGCAGTTCGCGGCGGTGTACCTGGTGATTTGCTACCTGTCGGTCGGTAGCTGGGCCTACGCCGGGACCTTCTTGCGCGGCTACTTGCACAACCCGGCGGGCATGCGCTTGTTCAATCGGGTGATGGCGTTGTTATTGGCGGTGAGTGCGGTGTATCTGGTGTTGCCTTAGTCAGCCACGATACTGCCCTGGTGTTGCCGCCAGATGCTGTTTGAACGCCCGCTGGAAATGCGCCTGGTCGGCAAACCCGGCTTCGAGCGCCACATCGGCGATCAGCCTGCCATTGCGCAGTTGATCCTGGGCGAACTGGATACGCCGGTTGACCAGGAAGGCGTGGGGCGTCATGCCGTAATGCTGCTTGAACGCGCGGATCAGGTAGGACGGCGACAACTGCGCCGCTTCGCAGATATCCTCGAGCTTGAGCATTTGCGTGCAGTGCTCGCGGATGAAGTCGGCCGCGCGCTCGAGCTTGAAGTTGGGCTCGCGCAGCGCTTGTTCGGTCGGGTTCAGGCGTAGCTGCACCTCGGTGAAAAACTCCACGGCCGCGCTGTGTTTGCGCAACACGTCTTGCTGCTCGTCGACCAGCACCAGGTACAACGCCCGCAGGCCAACGAACAGTGCACGGTCCGCGGTATGGGTGACCGCGAAACGGCGAAACGCCTGATCGTTGCCGAACCCGAGCTGATGCTGCAAATCGGTGAGCCAGGGGGTGTCGACATACAGCATCAGGTACGACCAGGGTTGATCATCAATTGGATTGCAGGCATGCACATCACCGGGGTTCATCAGCACCACGGTGCCGGCACCTACCTTGAAGTTCGATTGCTCATGGACATAGGTACTGCGCCCGGCGGTGATCGCACCGATGGAAAAGTGCTCGTGGGCATGCCGGGTGTAGCAGACCTCGCGCCCGTCGGCGATGGCGCGGGCTTCGATGAAGGGCAGGGCGTCATCGCGCCAGAAGCGCGGGGCCTTGTCGGCGTCCCTGGGTTTGGCGGGCTTCATGGTCAATCCTTGGCAGATCAGCGCCTGAGTGTATTAGCTCTCGCCTTCGAAGGCTCGTTTCAGTTCGGCGATATCGAGTTTTTTCATGTGCATCATCGCCAGCATCGCGCGTTGGGATTTTGTCGTGTCGGGGTCCTTGATCATTTCCATCATCGCCACCGGGACGATCTGCCAGGACACGCCGAACTTGTCCTTGAGCCAGCCGCATTGTTGGGCCTCGACCGGGCCGCCAGCGGACAGGCGTCCCCAGAAGTGGTCGACTTCTTCCTGGGTCTGGCAGTTGACCTGGAACGATATCGCTTCGTTGAAGGTGAAGTTAGGACCACCGTTGAGACCGGTAAACGTCTGCCCGTCGAGTTCGAAGCTGACCGTCATGACCGAACCGACTTCCCGGCCGTGGAACTCCTTTCCGGCCTCGCCGTAGTGAGTGATGGCGGTGATTTTCGAATGATCGAAGATCGCACAGTAGAATTTTGCAGCCTCTTCGGCCTGGCCATCGAACCACAGGCAGGGGGTGAGTTTTTGCACGTGTAGCATGGCGGGTCTCCTTGGCAGGTTTTTGCATGCTGGATTATCAGCGTAGCCAGCCTGCGGCGGTCTGGGCGTGCCGTAGATCGCCGAGTGTGTAATGATTTTCTACAGGGCGTTGTCGATATGACTGCGTAATGAGTCATCAAGACTATTTCCGGGGTGAGTCGTTATGACACGTACAACCTTAGATACCTGATTTCAAAGGACTAAATAGCTGGCACGCGACTTGATACATCCAACGTACAACTGAACGGCTACAGGAGTACGGAAAGTGTTCCATTTCTTCAGCAATTCCCGGAATGTTTTGCACCTCTCCAGTCGCGTGCTGGGCGTCGGCCTGGCAATGTTGCTGGCAGGCATCTACGGCGCTTACCTCTATGGCGGTCATCTGTCGATCGTGGCGCTGGTGTCGTTGCACGCCATGACCATCGTCGGGCCGACCCTGCTGAAAATCGGTTACGTCATGCGCCTGCTGGCCCAACACCGGTTGAGCAAACCTCTGTCCGCGGCGGTGGCCTGATGGGCAAACTGGCCGCTGCTCCCGTCTTCAGCCTCGGTTTTCGCCCGTTCTTTCTCGCGGGTGCCACGTTTGCCGCACTGGCAGTGGCGATCTGGGCCTTGTGGTTGTACGGTCGCTTGCCTGGCGCGCAACCGCTGGGCGGCATGCTCGCCTGGCATCGGCACGAAATGCCGTTTGGGTTCGCCGTGGCAATCATCGCCGGGTTCCTGCTGACGGCGGTGCCTAACTGGACCGGCCGCCGCGGGCTCAACGGTTGGCCACTGATCGGGCTGGTGCTGATCTGGTTGCTGGCTCGACTGGCCTGGTTCCTGCCGATTTCTGCTGCCTGGTTGCTGCTTTTGCAGCTGCCTTTCTTGCCGTTGTTGGCCTGGGTGCTGGGGCGTGATCTGGTGGCCGCTGGCAAGCGTGAAAACTATCCGATCCTGCTGATGATCACGTTGCTGGCAGGTTGTCAGGTCATGACATTGTGGGGGTTCTGGGCTGATGACGCTGGTTTGCAGCGGCGTGGTGTATTGGCGGCCTTATGGCTGGTCGGCGCGCTGATGAGCGTGATTGGCGGGCGGGTGATTCCGTTTTTCATTCAGCGCGGCTTGAATCGTCCGGCAACGCCTGCGGCCAACCCATTACCCACCAAGGTGCTGCTGGGGAGCGGGTTGCTCGCTGCGGTGACGTTTGCCGTCGGTTTGAATGACGTGCCCAGAGGTTGGCTGGCGGCGTTGTTTTTATTGATGGGCAGTCTGCATCTGCTGCGCCTGTGGCGCTGGCATGACAGCGGTATGTGGCGTGTGCCGCTGTTGTGGTCGCTGTATCTTTCTTACGCGTGGCTGGTGGTGGCGGTGTTTGCCATGGCGCTGTGGCATCTGGGCCTGATGCCGCAACAGAGCCTGGCCACGCATTCGTTGGCGGTGGGCGGTATTGGCGGGTTGATCCTGGCGATGATTGCGCGGGTCAGCCTGGGGCACACAGGGCGGCCGTTGCTGCCCTCGAGAGTCATCGTCGTGGGGTTTGCCCTGGTGCTGCTAGCGGGTCTTTCACGGCTGTTGCTGGTGCTGTTTTCCGGGTGGGGATTGGGGGTGTCGGCGTTGCTTTGGTGCGTGGCGTTTGGGCTGTTTCTGTGGCGTTACACCGGTATTTTGTTCAGTCCGAGGGTGTAGGAGCCCGGCTTTGCCGGCGAAGGCGGGCTGCCAGGCCGCTTTTGTGACCGGTGGTCGATACACCTCCGCCTGCCGTTCAATTTGCGCTTAGCTGTAGGGATAACCCCAAGGCGCGCGTAGGTTCCTGATCGCCACAGCGGCGCCAACTTCAGAACACCGTGAGTCTGAGGGTCTTCGCAATGCTGACCTTGAATATCAATGGCAAGGACCAGGAGCTGGATGTCCCTGCAGACATGCCGCTGCTGTGGGTCCTGCGCGATGTCGCGCACCTGACCGGCACCAAGTTCGGCTGCGGCATGGCCCAGTGCGGCGCCTGTACCGTGCACGTCGACGGCACGCCTTTGCGCTCCTGCATCACACCGGCCACGGCCGTGGCCCATGGGCAGAAAATCCTCACCATCGAAGGCCTGTCCACCGACGGCTCGCACCCGGTGCAACAAGCCTGGGCCGAACTTGATGTGGTGCAGTGCGGCTACTGCCAGTCCGGGCAGATCATGTCGGCGGCAGCCTTGCTGGCCAAGATCCCGCAACCGACCGACAGCGATATCGACCAGGCGTTGTCGGGCAATATCTGTCGTTGTGGTACCTATCCAAGAATCCGCGCCGCGATCAAACGCGCCGCCCAATTGGGTTGATGGCCATGAACAGCATCGATCCGCTATCGCGTCGAGGTTTTCTCAAAGGTAGCGCCGTACTGGGCGGCGGGCTGGTGGTGGCGTTCGTCATCCCCGGAGTCCATCGTTTTGCCCAGGGCGCGGAAAACCAGGGCAATGTGTTCGCACCCAATGCCTTCCTGCGCATCGGCAATGACAACAGCGTCACCGTGTTGCTGGGTCATTCGGAAATGGGCCAGGGCATCTGGACCGGGTTGACCATGCTGATAGCCGAAGAGCTGGATGCCGACTGGTCGAAAATCCGCGTCGAGCACGCACCGGCTTCAGCTGCCGATTACGGTCTGGCCGGGTTCGGCGGCATGCAGATCACCGGCGGCTCGACCTCGACCTGGATGGAATTCGACCGCTACCGTCAGGCGGGTGCGGCGGCGCGGTTGCTGCTGGTCGAGGCCGCGGCCAAGCGCTTCAACGTCGCGCCTTCCGGGATTCGCACCGAGTCAGGCGTGGTGATAGCCGGCGACCAGCACGCCACCTACGGCGAACTGGCTGATGATGCCGGCAAGCTGCCGGTGCCGGACCCCGCGTCGATCAAGCTGAAGGAGGCCAAGGACTGGAAAATCATCGGCAAACCCACCAAGCGCCTGGATACGCCGGAGAAGATCACCGGACGCGCCAAATTCGGTATGGACGTGCAGTTCGACGGCCTGATGACCGCGATGGTCGCGCGTTCGCCGGTGTTCGGTGGCAGCGTCAAATCCTTTGAAGGCGCCGAGGCGCTGGCGATACCCGGTGTGCACAAAGTGGTGCAGGTGCCGACAGGCGTGGCGGTGATCGCAGATCACTACTGGGCGGCGAAACTGGGACGTGATGCGCTGCACGTCGAGTGGGACCTGGGACCGAACGCAAAGCTCGACAGTGAGCAATTGCTCGAAGAGTTTCGCAAACTCGCGGCCACGCCCGGGCTGCCCGCCAGCCAGGCCGGCGATACCCAGGCTGCACTGGCCAAAGCGGTCAAAACGATCGACGTCGAGTACAGCGTGCCCTACCTGGCCCACGCGCCCATGGAACCGCTCAACTGCACCGTCAGCATCACCCAGGACAAATGCGAGATCTGGACCGGTACGCAATTCCAGACCCTGGACCAGATGATCGCCGGCAAAATCACCGGCCTCAAGCCTGAGCAGGTGGTGATCCATACCGAGTTCCTAGGCGGCGGTTTTGGCCGGCGTGCCAACCCGACCTCGGACTTTGTCGCTGAAGCGGTGCAGGTCGCCAAGGCCGCGGGCGGGCCGGTGAAAACCGTGTGGGCGCGAGAGGATGACATCCGAGGTGGCTATTATCGCTCGGCGTTCCTGCATCAGGCGCGCGTCGGTCTGGGTGCGGATGGCTTGCCGCTGGCGTGGAAGCATGTGCTGGTCGGACAGTCGATCATGGCCGGCACTTCGCTCGAAGCCGCCATGGTCAAGAACGGCATCGACAAGACGTCTGTGGAAGGCGTGGCGGACAGTCCCTATCTGCAGGGGCTGGCCAATCATCAGGTGGACCTGCATTCCCCGAAGACCGGCATCAGCGTGCTGTGGCTGCGTTCGGTGGGGCACACCCACACCGCCTTCGTCATGGAATCGCTGATCGACGAACTGGCCGCCGCGACCAGCAAGGACCCGGTGGAGTATCGACGGACCTTGCTCAAGACGCATCCGCGGCATCTAGGCGTATTGAACCTGGCGGTGGAGAAGGCCAACTGGAAGGCGCCGCTGCCGGACGGCCATGCCTTGGGCGTGGCCGTGCATGAGTCATTTGGCAGCTACGTGGCCCAGGTCGCCGAGGTCTCCCAGGACAACCTGGCGATTCGTGTGCACCGGGTGGTGTGTGCGGTGGACTGCGGGATTGCGGTCAATCCGCAGAGCATCGCGGCGCAAATGGAATCGTGCATCGCCTTCGGCCTGGGCTTCACCTTGCACAGCAAATTGACGATCAAGGATGGCAGGGTGGTGCAGTCCAACTACCACGATTACCAGGTGCTGCGGCTCAACGAGATGCCGGTGGTCGAAGTGCATATCTTGCCCAGCACAGAGAAACCCGGTGGCATCGGCGAGGCGGGTGTGCCGCCCACGGCGCCGGCAGTGGCCAACGCGGTGTACGCCCTGACCGGGCAACGCTTGCGTGAGTTGCCGTTGCAACTGTCGGGGGTGTGAGATGAAAAAACACCACTGGTTGCTCGGCTCGGTGCTGCTGATCTGCCTTTTTATCTATGCCACGGAGCTGTTCGCCGATGACAAGGAGGCCGTGAAGGCCTTCGACACGGTTCGCCAAGTGTTCCAGAGCCCGCGCTGCCAGAACTGCCATATTCCCGGCGATGCGCCTTTGCAGTTCGACGCGGGAACGCCCCATGCAATGAACGTCGCGCGCGGCATGGACGGCAAGGGGGCGGCGGGTTTGCCCTGCGCCAGTTGCCATGCCGAGGCCAATCCTCCGGCCAGTTATGGTCCGAAAGCGCCACCCGGCGCGCCGCATTGGAGCTTGCCGCCAGCGGCGCACAAAATGGCCTGGATCGGTCTGCCACCCGACCAGCTGTGCAGCATGATCAAGGACCGCGCGAGCAACGGTGACCGCGATTTCGCGGCGTTGATCAAGCACGTATCCGAAGACAAACTGGTTCTTTGGGGCTGGAACCCGGGCGGTGATCGGGCGCCAGTGCCAGTGCCGCACGATATTTTTGTCACGCAGTTCAAGCGCTGGGCGGACGCCGGCGGGCCGTGTCCGGTAGTGGGTAGCTGACCAACGGCGAGTCGACATGGAGTCAAACCCGGTATCGAGGACTCTAAACAACATACCCACCCATGGAGTATGTGATGCTGATTTCAGGCAAACCGCACAAATCTTGTGAACGTGCAGGGACGCCACAGCAGGAGCGTGAGCTACTGCGCGATCTGGCCCGCAAGGCGGAGCAAGAGCTGATTGGGGTGCAGATGGCGAGCATGGATGAGTTGACACTGCTGCCCAACCGGCACGGTTTCCTGGCCCTGGCTCAATTGGGCCTGGACGCCTGCCAACAACTGGGCCGGCCGGCGACGCTGCTGTTCTTCAATCTCGACGAGTTCAAGCGCATCAACTACCTGTTTGGTCGCACTGAAGGTGACAAGGCGCTGAAAACCTTTGCCGATGTTTTGCGCATCGGGTTTCGTGAGAGCGACGTGATCGGGCGGCTGGAGGGCTCCACGTTTGTGGCCTTGCTCACCGGCTCTGCAGGCGTGGATATCGCGGCAATCAAGGCGCGGCTCGAAGAAATGCTCGATGAACGCATGGCCACGGCGCATCGCGGGTATGCGATTCGCTTCAGTATCGGGCAGATCGAGCATGACCCCACAGTGCAGGGTTCGGTTGAGGAGCTTTTGGCTGAAGCTGAAAGGGTGATGGGCCAGTAGTCATGTGTTGGCTGGACTGGCCCCTTCGCGGGCAAGCCCGCTCCGACAGGGTCTTGGGTGTGCACAAGTCGCGTGAACGACAGAAATCACTGTGGGAGCGGGCTTGCCCGCGATGAGGCCTTAATAGGCACTCACTTGGCAAAGAGCTGCCCAATATCCTTGAACGCCTTGAACTCCAGTGCATTGCCGCATGGATCGAACAGAAACATCGTCGCCTGCTCGCCCACCAACCCCTGAAAGCGAATCCCCGGCTCAATCACGAAGCGCGTCTCCAGCGATTTCAATCGCTCGGCCAGCGCCTCCCACTCCGCCATCCCCAGCACCACGCCGAAATGCGGCACGGGCACGTCGTGGCCGTCGACGGCGTTGGTGTGGGCGGCTTCTTGCGAAGCGTTTTTCGGTGCCAGGTGGATCACCAGTTGATGGCCGAAAAAGTTGAAATCGACCCAATGGTCGCTGGAGCGACCTTCTTCCAGGCCAAACACGTTGCCGTAGAAGTGCCGCGCGGCGGTCAGGTCATACACTGGAATGGCCAGGTGAAAAGGCGAGAGTTGCATCAGGTTTGCCTCGATTGTGGAGAGTTGGAGCCTGAGTTTAGCCCTGTGCTTTTTGATTGAAAGACGATAGTTTTTGCGTCGAGCTCAAAATTTTTCGATCAATCGGTGGCGGTATGACTCACCCACATAGGTAACAGTTTTTAACTGGCACAGGTCGATTCCGAGGATCTGATCGTTCCCACGCAGAGAGGGGGAACGATCAACATTCGGCGTTTGAGGATAATAAAAAACCCGCCAACTGGCGGGTTTTTTCACAGCGTGGGCATCACTCTTCGATGTTGCCCATGGCCGTGGTGTTGAAACCACCGTCCACGTACATGATTTCGCCGCTGATGCCGGACGCCAGGTCCGAGCACAGGAAGGCGCCGGCGTTGCCGACTTCTTCGATGGTGACGTTGCGACGCAGCGGGGTTTGCGCTTCGTTGGCGGCCAGCATCTTGCGGAAGTTCTTGATGCCGGAAGCGGCGAGGGTGCGGATCGGGCCTGCCGATACGCAGTTCACGCGAGTACCGTCCGGGCCCAGGGAACCGGCCAGGTAACGAACGCCGGCTTCCAGGGAAGCCTTGGCCATGCCCATTACGTTGTAGTTCGGCATGGTGCGCTCGGCGCCCAGGTACGACAGGGTTAGCAGGCTGCCATTGCGGCCTTTCATCATTTCGCGGCCGGCCTTGGCCAGGGCCACGAAGCTATAGGCGCTGATGTCGTGAGCGATGCGGAAACCTTCACGGGTGGTGGCTTCGGTGAAGTCGCCGTCCAGTTGGTCGCCCGGGGCGAAGCCCACGGAGTGCACGATGCAGTCCAGGCCGTCCCACTTCTTGCTCAGCTCTTCGAAGACCTTGGCGATTTCGGCGTCGCTGGCCACGTCGCACGGGAAGCACAGCTCAGGGCTCGAACCCCAGCCTTGTGCGAACTCTTCGACACGACCCTTGAGTTTGTCGTTCTGATAAGTGAAGGCAAGCTCAGCGCCCTCGCGATGCATGGCGGCAGCGATGCCGGATGCGATGGACAGCTTGCTGGCGACACCGACGATCAGTACGCGCTTACCGGCGAGAAAACCCATGTGTTGCTCCTCTTTTCAGGTTATTGCGCAGTGGCTGGTGCCAAAAAGGCGGCTTCCAGCAACTGCTGTGTATACGGATGTTGGGGGGCGGCAAAAATGCTTTGCGCGTCTCCCTGTTCGACCACTTGGCCCTGCTTGACCACCATCAGCTGGTGGCTCAGCGCCTTGACGACAGCCAGGTCATGGCTGATGAACAGATACGTCAGGTTGTACTTTTTTTGCAGTGATCGTAAAAGCTCGACCACTTGGCGTTGCACGGTGCGGTCGAGCGCCGATGTCGGCTCGTCCAGCAGAATCAACGCCGGTTTTAGCACTAATGCCCGGGCAATGGCGATTCTCTGCCGTTGCCCGCCGGAAAATTCGTGGGGGTAGCGGTGCCGGGTTTCCGGATCCAGACCTACCTCCTTGAGTGCCGCAATGATCGCTTGTTCCTGTTCGTCCTCGGTGCCCATCTTGTGGATCCGCAGGCCTTCGCCCACTATCTGGCTCACGCACATCCGCGGGCTCAGGCTGCCGAAGGGGTCCTGGAACACCACCTGCATCTCCCGTCGCAGCGGCCGTACCTGTTGCTGCGTCAGGGCGTCCAGCTGCTTGCCTTCAAAACGGATGCCACCTTTACTGCCGATCAAGCGCAGGATCGCCAGGCCCAGTGTCGACTTGCCGGAACCGCTTTCTCCCACAATCCCCAGGGTCTGACCCTGGGGCAGGCTGAAATTGATGCCATCGACCGCCTTGACGTAATCCACGGTCTTTCTCAGCAAGCCTTTCTTGATCGGGAACCAGACTTTCAGGTCCTCGACCGAAAGCAATGGCGGGCCAATCACGTTGCTCGCCGGCGTGCCGCTGGGCTCCGCTGCCAGCAGTTCCCGAGTGTACGGATGCTGCGGTGCGCGGAACAATTGTTCGCACGATGCCTGTTCGACGATGCAACCGCGCTGCATGACACATACGCGATGCGCAATTCTTCGCACAAGGTTCAAATCGTGACTGATCAGTAGCAGCGCCATGCCCAATCGGGCCTGCAATTGCTTGAGCAATTCGAGGATTTTCAGCTGTACGGTCACGTCCAGCGCGGTGGTCGGCTCGTCGGCAATCAACAGTTCCGGTTCGTTGGCCAGGGCCATGGCGATCATCACGCGCTGGCGCTGGCCGCCGGACAATTCGTGGGGCAGGGCCTTGAGACGCTTTTGCGGCTCAGGAATGCCGACCATTTCCAGCAGTTCCAGGGTGCGCTTGGTCGCGACTTTGCCGATCAGGCCCTTGTGGGTGCTCAATACCTCGTTGATCTGCTTTTCGATCGAGTGCAGCGGGTTGAGCGAGGTCATCGGCTCCTGGAAGATCATCGCGATCCGGTTGCCGCGGATGTGGCGGATGGTTTTCTCTTTCAGGCTCAGCAGGTTCTGCCCGGAATACTCGATGGTCCCAGACGGGTGCCGGGCGAGCGGGTAGGGCAGCAGGCGCAGGATCGAATGCGCGGTCACCGACTTGCCGGAACCGCTTTCACCCACCAGCGCCAGGGTTTCGCCGCGCTTGATGTCGAAGCTGACACCTTCGACCACTCGCTGGCAGCGCTCGCCAACGACGAATTCGACGGCCAGGTCGCGCACTTCGATCAGATTGTCCTGATTCATTTCACTTCCTCGGGTCGAAGGCATCGCGAGCGGACTCGCCGATGAACACCAGCAAACTCAACATCAACGCCAGCACCGCAAACGCACTCATGCCCAGCCAGGGCGCCTGCAGGTTGGATTTGCCCTGGGCCACCAGCTCGCCCAGCGACGGGCTGCCGGCCGGCAAGCCGAAGCCGAGGAAGTCCAGGGCGGTCAGCGTGCCGATGGCGCCGGTCAGGATGAACGGCATGAAGGTCATGGTCGAGACCATGGCGTTGGGCAGGATGTGACGGAACATGATCGCGCCATTCTGCATGCCCAACGCCCGGGCCGCACGCACGTATTCAAGGTTACGCCCACGCAGGAACTCGGCGCGCACCACGTCCACCAGGCTCATCCAGGAAAACAGCAGCATGATCCCCAGCAGCCACCAGAAGTTCGGCTGGACGAAGCTGGCGAGGATGATCAGCAGATACAGCACCGGTAACCCGGACCAGATCTCCAGGAAGCGCTGCCCGGCCAGATCCACCCAGCCGCCGTAGAAACCCTGCAGCGCGCCGGCGATCACACCGATGAGCGAGCTGAGCAACGTCAGCGTCAGGGCAAACAACACGGAAATGCGAAAGCCGTAGATCACCCGGGCCAGCACGTCGCGGCCCTGGTCATCGGTGCCCAGCAGGTTATCCGCCGATGGCGGCGCGGGGGCCGGGACTTTCAGGTCGTAGTTGATGCTCTGGTAGCTGTAGGGAATCGGCGCCCATAGCACCCAGGCGCCCTTGGCCTTGAGCAGTTCGCGGATGTACGGGCTCTTGTAGTTGGCTTCCAGCGGGAATTCGCCGCCGAAGGTGGTTTCCGGGTAGCGCTTGAGGGCCGGGAAGTACCAGCCGTCGTCGTAGTGCACCACCAGCGGTTTGTCGTTGGCGATCAACTCGGCACCGAGACTGGCGCCGAACAGGATCAGGAACAGCCACAAGGACCACCAGCCGCGTTTGTTGGCCTTGAACAGTTCGAAACGTCGGCGATTGAGAGGGGACAGGTTCATCTCAATGCTCCCGGCTTTCGAAGTCGATTCGCGGATCGACGAAGGTGTAGGTGAGGTCGCCGATCAGCTTCACTACCAGCCCCAGCAGGGTGAAGATGAACAGGGTGCCGAAGACCACCGGGTAATCGCGGTTGATCGCCGCTTCGAAACTCATCAGGCCCAGGCCGTCGAGGGAAAAGATCACCTCCACCAGCAACGAGCCTGTGAAGAAGATGCCGATGAACGCCGAGGGGAAACCGGCGATCACCAGCAGCATGGCGTTACGGAACACATGGCCATACAGCACGCGGTGATGGGTCAGGCCCTTGGCCTTGGCGGTCACCACGTACTGCTTGTTTATTTCATCGAGGAAGCTGTTTTTGGTCAGCAGGGTCATGGTCGCGAAGTTGCCGATCACCAAGGCGGTTACCGGAAGCGCCAGGTGCCAGAAGTAGTCGAGGATCTTGCCGCCCATGCTCAACTCGTCGAAGTTGTTCGAGGTCAGCCCGCGCAACGGGAACCAGTCCAGGTAACTGCCGCCGGCAAACACCACGATCAGCAGGATGGCGAACAGGAACGCCGGGATCGCATAGCCGACGATGATCAAGGAACTGGTCCAGACGTCGAAGTGGCTGCCATGCCGGGTGGCCTTGGCGATCCCCAAGGGGATCGACACCAGGTACATGATCAGGGTGCTCCACAGCCCGAGGGAGATCGACACCGGCATCTTTTCCTTGATCAGGTCGATAACCTTGGCGTCTCGAAAGAAGCTGTCGCCGAAATCCAGGGAGGCATAGTTCTTGACCATGATCCACAAGCGTTCCGGCGCCGATTTGTCGAAGCCGTACATATGCTCGATTTCCTTGATCAGCGCCGGGTCCAGGCCTTGTGCGCCACGATAGGCCGAGCCTGCCACCGACACCTCGGCGCCGCCGCCAGCGATGCGGCTGGTGGCGCCTTCGAAGCCTTCGAGCTTGGCGATCATCTGTTCCACGGGGCCCCCGGGGGCTGCCTGGATGATCACGAAGTTGATCAGCAGGATGCCGAACAGTGTCGGGATGATCAGCAGCAGTCGCCGAAAAATATACGCCAGCATCTGATTACTCCGTGCCCGCAGGGTCGGCTTGCAATTTGGTTTCGATCTCTATGGCCGGTTTCGCATCGGGCTTGATCCACCAGGTGTTGATGCCGATGTCATATTTAGGCGAGACCTTGGGGTGGCCGATGTGGTTCCAGTAAGCCACGCGCCAGGTCTTGATGTGCCAGTTGGGGATCACGTAATAACCCCATTGCAGCACGCGGTCCAGTGCGCGGGCGTGGGCTACCAGGCTTTTGCGTGAATCGGCATTGATCAGTTGCTCGACCAACTGGTCCACCACGGGGTCCTTCAGGCCCATGGAATTGCGGCTGCCGGGTTTGTCGGCCGCCGCGGTCATCCAGAATTCGCGCTGCTCGTTGCCCGGCGAGTTGGACTGCGGGAAGCTGCCGACGATCATGTCGAAGTCCCGCGAGCGCACACGGTTGACGTATTGCGAAACGTCGACCCGGCGGATCACCAGTTCGATGCCGAGGTCGCTCAGGTTGCGCTTGAACGGCAGCAGCACCCGTTCGAACTCGGTCTGGGCCAACAGGAATTCGATGCTCACCGGTTTGCCGGTGGCGTCGACCATCTTGTCGTCGACGATGCGCCAGCCGGCCTCTTGCAGCAGTTGGTAGGCCTTGCGTTGCTGGGTGCGGATCATGCCGCTGGCATCGGTCACGGGATTCTGGAAAGCCTCGCTGAATACCTGCTCGGGAATTTTGCCGCGAAACGGATCGAGGATCGCCAACTGGTCGGCATCCGGCAAACCGGTGGCAGCCATTTCCGAGTTCTCGAAATAGCTGCGGGTCCTTGCGTAGGCACCGTTGAACAACTGTTTGTTGGTCCATTCGAAGTCCAGCAGCAAGGTCAGTGCCTGGCGCACGCGCACGTCCTGGAACAGCGCGCGGCGCAGGTTGAACACGAAGCCTTGCATGCCAGTGGGGTTGCCGTTGGGGATCTGTTCCTTGATTAGCCGGCCTTCGGTCACCGCCGGGATATTGTAGGCGTTGGCCCAGTTCTTTGCGGTCATCTCCAACCAGTAATCGAATTGCCCGGCCTTCAGCGCTTCCAGTGCCACCGTGTTGTCGCGGTAGTAATCGGTGGTCATCACGTCGAAGTTGTAGAAGCCGCGGTTGATCGGCAGGTCCTTGCCCCAGTAATTCTTGACCCGTTCATAGCGCACCGAGCGCCCGGCCTTCACTTCGGTGACCTTGTACGGGCCGCTGCCCAGCGGGACTTCCAGGTTGCCCTTGTTGAAGTCGCGGCTCGCCCACCAATGCTTGGGCAGCACCGGCAACTGGCCAAGGATCAACGGCAATTCGCGATTGTTGCTGTGCTTGAACTTGAACAACACGGTCAGCGGATCTTCGGCGACCACGTCTTCGACGTCGCTGTAGTAACCGCGGAACATCGGTGCGCCATCCTTGACCAGGGTCTGGAAGCTGAACACCACGTCTTCGGCGCGCACCGGATGACCATCGTGGAAACGCGCTTCGGGCCGCAGGTAGAAGCGCACCCAGTCGTTGTTCGGGGCTTTTTCGATCTTGCCGGCGATCAGGCCATATTCGGTGAAAGGCTCATCCAGGCTTTGTCGGGCCAGGGTGTCGTAGATAAGGTCGATGTCGTTGGCCGCGACGCCCTTGCTGATGAACGGGTTGAGGCTGTCAAAACCGCCGAAGCCGGCCTGGCGGAATTTTCCGCCCTTGGGGGCGTCCGGGTCGACGTAATCGAAATGTTGGAAGTCGGCCGGGTATTTCGGCGGTTCGTTGTACAGGGTCAGGGCATGTTGCGGGGCAGCAAAGGCCCATCCTGCGAACAACAGGGCGAGCAGGCCACTTGCGGATTTCATCGATCTTTCTCCGAAGATTTCAGCCACCACGCGCTCAGGCCCAGAGTGTAGGGCGGCGTCGTGACGAAGGCGAACCGGTTGCGGTACGCCAGGCGGTGATAATTGAGGTACCAGTTGGGAATGATGTAGTGCTGCCACAACAACGTGCGGTCCAGCGCCTTGCCGGCGGCGACTTGTTCATCGCGGGTCCTGGCGGCGAGTAATTGTTCGAGCAGGTGGTCCACCACCGGATTGGCAATGCCTGCGTAGTTCTTGCTGCCCTTGACCGTGGCCTGGCTGGAATGAAAGTACTGCCATTGCTCGAGGCCCGGACTGAGGGTCTGGTTGAGGGTTATCAGGATCATGTCGAAATCGAACTGATCGAGGCGCTGCTTGTACTGCGCGCGATCGACCGTGCGCAGCTTGGCATCGATGCCGATGCTGGCGAGATTCTCGACGTAGGGTTGCAGGATGCGTTCCAGGTTCGGGTTGACCAGCAGGATCTCCAAGCGCAGCGGTTGCCCGGCCGCGTTCTGCAAGCGCTGGCCGTTGAGCTTCCAGCCGGCCTCGGCAAGCAGGGCCAACGCCTGGCGCATGGTGTCCCGGGGGATGCCGCGGCCCTGGGTCTGCGGCAGGCTGAAAGGCTCGGTGAACAGCCTGGCTGGCAATTGCTCGCGATACGGCTTAAGCAACAGCCATTCATGGCCGACCGGCAGCCCGCTGGCGGAGAACTCGCTGTTGGGGTAGTAGCTCATGGCGCGTTGGTAGGCGCCGCTGAACAACGTGCGGTTGGTCCACTCGAAGTCGAACATCAGGCCCAGTGCTTCCCGAACCTTGTCCTGGGCGAACGTCGGGCGGCGGCTGTTCATGAACAGGCCCTGGGTTTGGGTCGGGATCTGGTGCGGGATCTGCGCCTTGATCACCTCGCCGCGACGAATCGCCGGGAAGCCATAACCGGTGGCCCAGTTTTTCGCCTGGTGCTCGATGTAGATGTCGAATTCGCCAGCCTTGAATGCTTCGAACGCCACATCACTGTCGCGGTAGAACTCGACTTCCATGCGCTCGAAGTTGTACTTGCCGCGATTGACCGGCAAATCCTTGCCCCAGTAGTCCTTGACCCGTTCGAACACGATCTGGCGCCCCGGCGTGACCGAGGTGATGCGATACGGCCCGCTGCCCAGCGGTGGCTCGAAGGTGGTCGCCTTGAAATCGCGACCTTTCCAGTAATGTTGCGGCAACACCGGCAACTCCCCCAGGCGCAGGATCAGCAAGGGATTGCCGGCACGCTTGAACACGAACCGAATGCGCTGCGGGCTGAGGATGTCGACCCGCGACACTTCCTGCAGGTTGGTGCGGTATTGCGGATGGCCTTCCTTGAGCAGCAAGCGGTAGGAGAATGCCACGTCATAGGCGGTGATCGGCGTGCCGTCGTGGAAGCGTGCTTGCGGGCGCAAGTTGAAGACTACCCAGCTGCGGTCCTCGCTGTATTCCACCGATTGGGCGATCAGGCCGTAACTGGAGGTCGGCTCGTCACCGAGCGGCGCGTATTGGCCGGTGCCGACCATCAGCGGCTCGTTGAGCTCGTTGATGCCGTACTGCAGGAAATTGGGTGTGGCAACCGGGCTGGTGCCCTTGAAGGTGTAGGGGTTGAGCGTATCGAAGGTGCCAAATGCCATGACCCGCAACGTACCGCCCTTGGGCGCTTGCGGGTTGACCCAGTCGAAATGGGTAAATCTGGCCGGGTACTTGAGCGTGCCGAACTGCGCATAACCATGGCTTTCGCTGATCGTCGCGCTTGCGGTGGAGCTCAAGGCCAGGCTGATCAGGAGCAGGAGGAGGGGACGCTTCAAATAAGGGATCCGATCCGGGCGGCTTGGGCATTATGGATCGTACAGTAACAGCTTGTATGAACAGGAAAAAGACGCGGGCTCAAAGCAAACCAGTTCCGTTGTAGGAGCCGAGCTTGCTCGCGATGGTCGTGAACGATTACGCGTAAAATCAGATGCCCAGAGACGCTCTCTGGTTTTTCGCGAGCATGCTCGCTCCTACAGCGGTGGGCAGTAAATTTCGCGAAAAAAAAGCCCCTGAAATCAGGGGCTCTTTTTTAATGCGGATTGGAAACCGTCAGCATCTGCCCCGGCTTGAGTGCCTGGCCGACACGAGGATTCCAGCGCTTGAGGTGTTGCATTTCAACGTTGAAGCGTTTGGCTACCATGTATAGCGAATCGCCCCGTTGCACTTTGTACTGTGATTGCGACTTCTCGGCGTTGCTCTTGGACTTGGCCGCGACCACGGTATTGATGCGCCCCGAGTTGCGCTTGCCGGTGTCTTGCATGACCAGGGTCTGGCCAGCCTTGAGATTCTTGCCGCTCAACTTGTTCCAGCGTTGCAGGTCCTTGACGTTGACATTGTTGGCCTTGGCAATGGAGCCCAGGTTGTCGCCACGCTTGACTCGATAGCTACGCTTGACGCCCGCCAGCTGGGTATCGTCAGAGCCTTCGAAAACCGGTTTGAGCGCCTTCTTGCTGATCAGCTCTTCCGGGCGCATGGTCTGCAGGCTGGTGGTCAGCAGCTGTGCCTTGGAAGTGGGTACCAGCAAGTGCTGCGGGCCATCGATGGTGGTGCGTTGCTTGAAGGCGGGGTTGAGCTGGAACAGCTCGTCTTCGTCGATGTTGGCCACCGCGGCGACCTTGGACAGGTCCATGCGCTGGTTGATTTCGACGACCTGGAAATAGGGTTCGTTGGCAATCGGGTTGAGGTTCACGCCGTAGGCATCCGGTGCCATCACCACCTGTGAGAGCGCCAGCAACTTCGGCACGTAGGCCTGGGTCTCGGCGGGCAGCGGCAGGTTCCAGTAGTCGGTTGGCAGGCCGAGTCGCTCGTTGCGTTCGATGGCGCGGCTGACGGTGCCTTCACCGGCATTGTAGGCGGCCAGGGCCAGCAGCCAGTCACCGTTGAACATGTCATGCAGGCGGGTCAGGTAGTCCATGGCCGCCGTGGTCGAGGCGGTGATGTCGCGACGGCCATCATAGAAACGGGTCTGGCGCAGGTTGAAGTATCGCCCGGTGGAAGGAATGAATTGCCACAGGCCCACCGCATTGGCGCGGGAATAGGCCATCGGGTTGTAGGCACTTTCAATCACTGGCAGCAGCGCCAGTTCCAGCGGCATGTTGCGTTCTTCAAGGCGCTCGACGATGTAATGGATGTACAGGCTGCCACGGTCGCCGGCGTTTTCGAGGAAGGACGGATTGCTGGCGAACCACAGTCGTTGTTGCTCGATGCGCGGGTTGACACCCAGGCCGTCCTGCAGCTGGAAGCCCTGGCGCATGCGCTCCCAGACATCCTGCGGGATCTGCGGGCTGGGCTTTTCGGTGAGGAAGACGGGTTTCTGCTTGGCGCGCGCGGCAATATTCGGTGCGTGTGCCGCATCGGTCTGCGGCACATGACTGGAACAGCCCGCCAATGTCGCGGACACAGCCACCGCTATGGCTTGCGCCAGGCGGGTCAGTGCGTCCGAATTGATGGCTTTGCGTATAGATGACGACATTGGCTGGAAGTAAGTTCCGGGCAAAAATGTCGGGCGATTCTAGAAAGCACGCCCTCTGCGGTCAACCTTTCAGAGATTTTGGACCATGGTGCAAACTGTTCAGAACGTATCTTTCCAGGCCCTTAGCGCAGCAAAAACCATATCGGGCGCGGAGTTATCGGTGCCGGTCCGTTCATCCGCTTTTTCTTTAACGGATGTTTCGCCGGTACGCAAAAACGGATTTGTACGTTTTTCCAGGGCAACCGTGGATGGCAGGGTGATGGCCCCGGTTTCACGCTGACGGGTCACGCTGGCCAGGCGTTCGAGGGTATCGGCGTTGCCGGGTTCGACAGCGACAGCGAAGCGCAGATTGCTCAAGGTGTACTCATGGGTGCAGTACACCCGGGTGTCTTCGGGAAGCGCGGCGAGGCGCGACAGCGAGGTGTACATTTGCTTGGGCGTGCCTTCGAACAGGCGCCCGCAACCTGCTGCGAAGAGGGTGTCGCCACAGAACAGCAGACCGGGGCGATAATAGGCAATGTGGCCCAGGGTATGACCGGGTACGGCAATGATCTCGAAGTCATGGCCCAGCACATTGATGCGATCGTTATCTTTGAGCGCGATGTCCCGCTTGGGGATGCTTTCGCTGGCAGGACCGTAGACGGTTGCGTCCGTCGTTTTTTTCAGCTGTTCGACGCCGCCGACATGGTCATGGTGATGGTGAGTGATCAGAATATCGCTCAAGACCCAGCCCGGATTGGCCGTGAGCCAGGCGTTTACCGGCGCGGCATCGCCCGGGTCGACCACCGCGCAGCGTCGGGTGTCGGGGTCTTGTAACAACCAGATGTAGTTGTCGGTGAAGGCGGGCAGGGCAGTGATCTGTATCATCGTCGGATTCGCCAAGCGGAAAACAATGGCGCATCTTAGAACTTCCTGGCGCGTTGGAGAATGCAATGACCGATAAAGCGTTCGCTCAAGCTGATCCCGACTGGCTGGCATTGATCAGCGCAGCACGTGACTGGCTGTCCGGCCCCCTGGGGCAATTGCTGCTGGATGAAGAACGGCGCGTGCTCGAAGACGAGCTGGGGCGTTTCTTCGGTGGCTATCTGGTGCATTACGGGCCATCGGCCCAGACGCCGCCGTCGGCGCCGCAGGTGCAGCGCAACGTGCGCCTGGGGGCGCCGTTGCCCGGGGTCGAGATCGTCTGTGAGGAACAGGCCTGGCCGCTGAGTGAACATGCCGCCGATGTGGTGGTGCTGCAGCATGGGTTGGATTTCTGCCTGTCGCCCCACGGCCTGCTGCGCGAGGCGGCGAGCAGCGTGCGGCCCGGCGGGCATTTGCTGATCATCGGCATCAACCCCTGGAGCACCTGGGGGCTGCGTCATGTATTTGCCCACGACGGATTGCGCAAGGCGCGCTGCATTTCCCCGTCACGTGTGGCCGACTGGCTGAACCTGCTGGGCTTCGCGCTGGAGAAACGCCGCTTCGGGTGCTATCGTCCGCCGATGGCTTCACCCACCTGGCAGACCCGTCTGGCCGGTTGGGAGCGCAAGGCCGGTGACTGGCAATTGTCCGGCGGCGGCTTCTATTTATTGGTGGCACGCAAGATCGTGGTCGGCCTGCGGCCTGTCCGTCAGGAGCGTCGCGAGCCGATGGGCAAACTGATACCGTTGCCGATGGCCAAGGTCAATCGCCGCAACATCGAACCGTGATATTTCCTTTTTTCGACCGGGGTTGCCCCGGTCCCGGGCGTCGTCGATCAGCGATTGGCGGGCCACTGCATTTTCTGGATAGATTGGCATGAGCGATAGCGTAGAACTCTTCACCGATGGCGCCTGCAAGGGCAACCCTGGCCCTGGCGGCTGGGGCGCATTGCTGGTGTGCAAGGGCGTGGAGAAAGAACTTTGGGGCGGCGAAGCCAATACCACCAACAACCGCATGGAGCTGATGGGCGCCATACGTGGCCTGGAGGAGCTCAAGCGTTCGTGCGATGTATTGCTGGTGACTGACTCCCAGTACGTGATGAAAGGCATCAACGAGTGGATGGCCAACTGGAAAAAGCGCGGCTGGAAAACCGCAGCGAAAGAACCGGTCAAGAACGCTGACTTGTGGAAACTGCTCGACGAGCAGGTCAATCGCCATAACGTCACCTGGAAATGGGTGCGCGGGCACATTGGCCATCACGGCAACGAACGGGCCGACCAACTGGCCAACCGTGGCGTGGATGAAGTGCGCGGCTTCAAACATGCCTGAACTGATCGTTCCCATGCTCCGCGTGGGAATGCAGCCAGGGACGCTCTGCGTCCCGTTGGAACGCGGAGCGTCCCTTGAGGCATTCCCACGCAGAGCGTGGGAACGATCATCCTCGGTGTACCTGAAAGACCCCGGCAAGCGTGTTAATATCCCCGCTTTTGCCCGATTCACCGATTGAGAGCTGAGCACCCGATGGCCACCAGATCCGTTGTACTCGATACCGAAACCACCGGCATGCCGGTGACCGACGGCCACCGGATTATCGAAATCGGTTGTGTCGAATTGATCGGTCGGCGCCTGACCGGTCGGCATTTTCACGTTTACCTGCAACCGGATCGCGAAAGTGACGAAGGCGCCATCGGCGTCCACGGTATCACCAACGAGTTCCTGGTGGGCAAGCCGCGCTTCGCCGAGGTGGCCGAAGAGTTCTTCGAGTTCATCAAGGGCGCGCAGCTGATCATCCATAACGCGGCGTTCGACGTTGGCTTCATCAACAACGAATTTGCCCTGATGGGCCAGCACGATCGTGCGGACATCACCCAGCACTGTTCGATCCTCGACACCCTGATGATGGCCCGGGAACGTCACCCGGGGCAGCGCAACAGCCTCGACGCCCTGTGCAAACGCTATGGCGTCGACAACTCCGGCCGTGAGCTGCACGGCGCCTTGCTCGACTCCGAGATCCTGGCCGACGTCTACCTGACCATGACCGGCGGCCAGACCAGCCTGTCCCTGGCGGGCAATGCCTCGGACGGCAATGGCTCCGGTGAGGGTGCGGACAACTCCGCCACTGAAATCCGCCGACTGCCGGCCGACCGCCAGCCGGCGCGCATCATTCGCGCCACTGAAGATGAGCTGGCCCAGCACATGGCACGCCTGGAAATCATCAGCAAATCCGCCGGAGGGCCGGCGCTTTGGTTGCAATTGGCCGAGGCCGAGGCCAAGGCTGAGGCTTCGGCGTAGGTCCTTTTCAAAAGATCGCAGCCTCGTTTTACTCGACAGCTCCTACACAGCTCCTACAGAGCGAAACGAGGCTGCGATCTTTTGATCTTGACCCATTGCAGTGCATCGCACTCGCCACATCCGCTCCAACCCTCTACCCTGAGGTGATTGACAGGCTCTGGCCTGCCGCCTCAGGACACTGAGCCCCATGTATAAAGATCTGAAATTCCCGGTCCTGATCGTCCATCGCGACATCAAGGCTGACACCGTCGCTGGCGATCGCGTGCGGGGTATCGCCCGGGAACTGGAGCAGGAAGGTTTCAGTATCGTTTCGGCGATGGATTACACCGAAGGCCGGCTGGTCGCTTCGACCCATCACGGTCTCTCGTGCATGCTGATTGCGGCGGAAGACGCCAGCGCCCATTCGCATTTGTTACAGAACATGGCCGAGTTGATCGGGCTGGCGCGAGTGCGCGCGCCGGATCTGCCCATCTTCGCCCTGGGTGAGCAAGTGACCCTGGAGAACGCGCCCGCCGATGCCATGGCCGAGCTCAATCAGTTGCGCGGCATTCTGTACCTGTTCGAAGACACCGTGCCATTCCTCGCACGCCAGGTGGCGCGGGCCGCGCGCAAATACCTGGATGGCCTGCTGCCGCCGTTCTTCAAGGCGCTGGTGCAGCACACCGCCGACTCCAACTATTCCTGGCACACCCCCGGTCACGGTGGCGGGGTGGCGTATCACAAGAGCCCGGTGGGGCAGGCGTTCCACCAGTTTTTCGGGGAAAACACCCTGCGTTCGGATTTGTCAGTCTCGGTGCCGGAACTGGGTTCGCTGCTGGACCACACCGGGCCTCTGGCAGAGGCGGAGGCGCGGGCGGCGCGCAACTTTGGCGCCGATCACACCTTCTTCGTGATCAACGGCACCTCGACGGCGAACAAGATTGTCTGGCACTCCATGGTCGCTCGCGACGATCTGGTGCTGGTGGACCGCAATTGCCACAAGTCGGTGTTGCACTCGATCATCATGACCGGTGCCATCCCGTTGTACCTGTGCCCGGAACGCAATGAACTGGGGATCATCGGGCCGATTCCGCTGAGTGAGTTCAGCCGCGAATCGATCCAGGCCAAGATCGATGCAAGTCCGTTGACCAAGGGGCGGGCGCCCAAGGTCAAGCTGGCGGTGGTGACCAATTCCACCTACGACGGCCTCTGCTACAACGCCGAGCTGATCAAGCAGCAGCTGGGCAATAGCGTCGAGGTCTTGCACTTTGACGAGGCCTGGTACGCCTATGCGGCGTTCCATGAGTTTTTCGCCGGGCGCTACGGCATGGGCACGTCCCGCAGTGAAGACAGCCCGCTGGTGTTCACTACCCATTCCACGCACAAGCTGCTGGCGGCGTTCAGCCAGGCGTCGATGATTCATGTGCAGGACGGTGGCGCCCGGCAACTGGACCGTGACCGGTTCAACGAAGCCTTCATGATGCACATCTCCACGTCACCGCAGTACGGCATCATCGCTTCGCTGGATGTGGCGTCGGCGATGATGGAGGGCGGGGCCGGGCGTTCGCTGTTGCAGGAAATGTTCGACGAGGCCCTGAGCTTTCGCCGGGCGCTGGCCAATCTGCGCCAGCACATCGCCGCCGACGATTGGTGGTTTTCCATCTGGCAGCCGCCAACGGTGGAAGGCATCGACCGGGTGGTGACCGGGGACTGGCTGCTGCAGCCTGCGGATGACTGGCACGGCTTTGGTGAGGTGAGCGACGATTATGTGTTGCTCGATCCGATCAAGGTCAGCCTGGTGATGCCGGGCCTGACCGCGGGCGGTGCGCTCAGCGATAGCGGGATTCCGGCGGCCGTGGTCAGCAAGTTTCTCTGGGAGCGCGGGCTGGTGGTTGAAAAGACCGGGCTGTATTCGTTCCTGGTGTTGTTCTCGATGGGCATCACCAAGGGCAAATGGAGCACGCTGCTGACCGAACTGCTGGAGTTCAAGCGCAGCTACGACGCCAACGTCAGTCTGGCCAGCTGCCTGCCTTGCGTGGCTCAGCAGCATGGCGCGCGCTATCAGGGCATGGGCTTGCGCGACCTGTGCGATCAGTTGCACGCCTGTTATCGCAGCAATGCCACGGCCAAACACCTCAAGCGGATGTACACGGTACTGCCGCAAATCGCCATGAAGCCGGCTGACGCCTATGATCATCTGGTACGGGGCGAAGTCGAAGCCGTGTCGATCGATGCACTGGAGGGGCGCATCGCTGCCGTCATGCTGGTGCCGTACCCGCCGGGCATTCCGTTGATCATGCCCGGTGAACGCTTTACCGAGGCGACCCGCTCGATCATCGACTACCTGGCATTTGCTCGCACGTTCGACAGCAGCTTCCCGGGTTTCGTCGCTGATGTGCACGGATTGCAACACGAAGACGAGGGCAATGGACGGCACTACACCGTCGATTGCATCAAGGAATGAGGACCTTTCCCAGTATGCAACCGGTCATGAATCCGAATTACCCAGGGCTGTCGGTGCGTGTCGCCGACGAGGGCTTTGCCGCTTATATCTGGGGCAGTGATTTCAGTTTCGAAGTCGCTGCCTACGGTGCTCCCGAAATTGGGCAGCCGGTGGAGCAATGGCGGGTCACGCCGATCACCCCCTATCGCAAGTGTTATGGCATCGATCCGGAGGAGTTCAGCAGCTTTCGCGATGCCGCCGACAGTGCGATTTTCATGGCGTACCTGGACGATGAACCCGTGGGCCACCTGGTGATCAGCACCAACTGGAACGGCTTTGCCCACATCGACGAACTGGCGGTGCACGCTCCGGCCAGGCGCCACGGGGTGGCCAAGGCGCTACTGGATGTCGCGCAGTTCTGGAGTCGCAAGAAGAAACTGCCGGGCATCATGCTCGAGACCCAGAACAACAACCTGGGAGCCTGTCGGCTTTACGAACGATGCGGCTACGTGATCGGCGGCATCGACCATCTGCGTTATCGCGGCATCGACCCCAATACCGCCGAAGTGGCGCTGTTCTGGTATCGATTTTTCGACAACCCGCTGGAACACCCGATCAGCTCGCCAACATCGCCGCGGCTTGTTCCGTGATGATCGCCAGCAAGGTCTGAATGGCTGGCGAAGGTTCGCCGTTCTTCAGGGTCAGGGCGTAGAGGCTGACCGGCACGGCCGGTGCCAGCGGGCAGGCATCGAGCCCGGTCGATTTGGCGCCCAGGGCGGTGAAGGGGTCGACAATGGCCAGGCCTTCGCCGGCCTCGACCATGCTGCGCATCATCTGGTGAGTCTGCACCCGGGTCTGGATGACCGGAGCCGGCCGCAGGGCATGCAGTTTGTGTTCAAGTGCCGGGCTGAGCGGGTCATGACCTTCCAGGCCAACCATCGCCTGGCCGGCCAGGTCCTGCAGCGAGATGTACTTCTGCTTGGGTTGCAGCCAGCCGTGGGGGGCGAGCAGCTGCAGCTTGCCTTGGGCGATCGGCTGGCAATGGATATCGGCATGCTCGGGATCATGCAGGCTCAGGCCCAGGTCGCTTTCGCGCAGCAGCAGGCTGCGGACGATGTCGCGGGTGGTTTGGCTCAGCAGCGTACAAGGGGCGTCGGGCAGGCGTCGACGCAGGGCGGCGATGCTTTGTGGCAACAGGTGTTGGGCCAGGGGCGGGGTGCAGATGATGCGCAGCGGCGGGGCCAGGTATTGCCGAAGGCTGCTGGCCAGGCGTTGCACCGGTTCGAGCGCATCGTAGACGCGGCTGATTTCGACCTGCAACGCCCGCGCCTCACGCGTGGCCTGCAAGCGTCCGCGAACGCTTGCGAACAGCATGAAACCCAACTGATCCTCGGCGTCGCGCAAAATGCGTTCGACTTCGCCCACCGGCAACTGCAGCCATTCGGCGGCGGTGCCCAGGTGACCGGTCTGCAGGAGCGCCTGGATCACTTCGATATGGCGTAAGCGCATGCGTGAAGTCCATGTTCAGCAGGTGAAGGAGTCAGTGACTGAATCCTAACCCAAGTCTGCGCCTATGACTTCTGCTCATAACGACTGGTTATGAAACGACGTTCTCCGGTTCACGGATGATGGTCACGCCCGATTGCACCAGCATGAATTGGTTTTCATCGAGCTTGTTCACGCGATCGCCAATGGCCAGCTTGTAGGTGGTGACGGGCGTCCCGCCTGCAAAACCGTCTGCCGATGGCGTGGATTCCTGGAACTCATGTACGGAATAAATGCGGCCTTCCGCGTCTCTTGCATGGAACTGACCGACGAGTACTGCTGCCATCTGCTTAGAACCTCTGGAGATAAATCACTCAATGTGCGGTTGGATAGACCGCCACCGAGCACGGTAAGTTTTCCTACGTAAAAAAAATAGTTCAGGACGCGAATATACCGGTGTTCATTGGCTGAACCGGCGCCTGATCATCTATAACTATTGGCTCCTCCCACGGACAATCGAGCGTCTTTCATGAGTAATGTCTATACCATCGCCGTAGTGGTCGGCAGCCTGCGCAAAGCATCGATCAATCGCAAGGTCGCCCTCGCACTGGCGGATCTGGCGCCGGCCAACCTCAAGCTCAACATCGTCGAAATCGGCGATCTGCCGCTCTACAACGAAGACATCGATGGTGCTACACCGCCGGCAGCCTACAGTACTTTCCGACAACAAGTCAGTTCATCCGACGCAGTGCTGTTCGTAACCCCGGAGTACAACCGTTCGGTGCCGGCCCCGATGAAAAACGCCATCGACGTGGGCTCGCGGCCCTATGGCAAGAGTGCCTGGAGTGGCAAGCCGGGTGCGGTGATCAGTGTTTCGCCGGGTGCGGTCGGCGGATTCGGTGCGAACCACCACTTGCGCCAGTCCATGGTGTTTCTCGATGTGCCGATGATGCAGCAGCCTGAGGCCTACCTCAGTGGCGCCGGTTCCGCGTTCGACGAGGCGGGCAACCTGTCCGAGTCAGTCAGGCCGTTTCTGCAGAAGTTCATCGATGCCTACGGTAAGTGGGTTGAACAGCACAAAAAGCTTTGATGTTTCGCACTACTAACCGTTAGCCAATCGGCTACAGATCATGGTTTCCATTTCCGACAACCAGGCGGCGGTAACGCAATAACGTCGTCCGCCCCACGCCATGATGACCCAGGCATCGACGGTTGCCGGTGAGGGGGGGACAGGCAAGTCGCTACAGGCGGCAAACGCTTCGCGCCATTTCTGCGACAGTTCGTCGAACACCCTGCGATGATGTTTTGGCTCGGCGATCTGGTGTTCGATAAGCAGCACGGCATGGTTGAACAAGGGCTGTCGCTCATCGTCGGGGTTGCAGGTCAGGTGTATGAGGCGTTTGACCCGGGTCGGCCAGTCCAGGTCATTGGCTTGCACCACCGCTTCATCGAGGTGCCGTAACAAGGCATCCAGTCGATGCCGGATGTAACCGGAAAGCAAAGCCTCCTTACTCGGGAAATAATCGTACAGCGTGCCGATCGCAACACCTGCTTCGAGCGCCACTTCCCGGGTGGTCAAACCGGACCAGCCATCGCGTCGCCAAATCCGAACAAAAGCCTGGTAAATCGCCTCGACGGTGAAAATCGCCCGGGCCTGGCTCGGCCGTTTCAGCGGTTTCGCCCGGGGATTGATACTGCCCTTGGTGTTTCCGAACCCGCTCTTCATTGGCTGCCATTACTCTGGTGCTACCCGCCACACTTATGCAGCAGGAGACTGAAGGATGCAAAGTTCAAGCACGGTAACACGGCTGATAACCTGTAAAAACGCCTTGGACCAAAGCCGGATCGAGCAAGCGCAGCGAAGCCTGGTTCCGGCGGCCGGCGAGGTGATATTGAAGATTGACCGCTGCGCGCTGACGACCAATAACATTACCTACGCCGCCTATGGCAATTCGATGAACTACTGGGGCTTCTTTCCTACAGGTTTGGCGGGCTGGGGTCACGTCCCGGCCTGGGGCTTTGCCGATGTCGTGGCCTCGGACGTGCCTGGCATCAAGGTCGGGGAACGCTTCTACGGGTATTTTCCGCTAGCCAGCCATCTGTGGCTGTGTCCGGAACGGGTTACCGAACGTGGTTTCTACGACGGGGCCGAGCATCGACAAGGGTTGACCTCGGCCTACAACCAATACACCCGTTGCAGTTGGGATTCGTACTACAGCGCGGAAACCGAAAACCTGCAGATTTTGCTGAAACCGCTGTTCTTGACTTCTTCAATGCTCGCGGACTTTTTGCAGGACAAGCAGTTCTTTGGCGCAACTCGACTGGTGCTCTCCAGCGCTTCGAGCAAAACCGCCTACGGCACCGCGGTCTGCCTGGGCAATCATCCCGGCCTGGAACGTGTGGCGCTGACTTCAGCCGGCAACAAAGCCTTTGTCGAGGCCCTTGGCTGTTACGAGCGAACAGTGTCTTACGCGGATGTGGCGAGCCTGCCCAATGATCGTCCAACACTGTATGTGGATTTTTCCGGCGACCTTGAATTGCGTGACCAGGTGCACCGGCATTTCGCCGGGCAGTTGGTCTACAGTTGCTTTGCCGGCTCGGCACAAAGCACCGATGAGGCCCGATTGACTGCCATCGAGGGCCCGCAACCGGTGTTCTTTTTTGCGCCGATCCAGATCCGCAAGCGCAATGCCGATTGGGGGCCGGAAGGGGTCAGTCAGCACATCGGCGACGGTTTGCGACAGTTTTTCCGGAAAGTGACGGCCACTGAACCGCCGTTGCTGAAGGTGGTGGAAAGTCAGGGTTATGAAGCGGCTCAGGCGGTTATTTCTCGCCTGTTCCATGGGCAGGTCGCGCCGGTGGAGGGGCATGTGATTCGGTTGTGCATTTAAGGCCAGGATCAAAAGATCGCAGCCTGCGCCAGCTCCTACATATACGCATTCCAATGTAGGAGCTGGCGCAGGCTGCGATCTTTTAGGAGCCTTGCCCCGGCACATTCGGCCAAAGATCCGACACCAGAAACAACCGCTCCGCTTCCTCCCAATCGCAGTGGGCATTTTCTGTCAGGCGCACCAGCAGTTGCGCTGGCGCCAGCGGTTCCAGATCACTCAGCCAGGCTTCCAGCTGTTCAGCGTCCCATGTCTGCTCCGCGGGGTAGTGCGCCGGGGCCAGCCAGGCATGGCGGGGCAGGGGTTGCCAGCGACCGGGCGGGCTCTGCGCGAAAAACTTTGCCCAGTCCTTTTGATGCAGCCAGCGCCCGCGCAAGTGCTGTGGATGCGCGCCATTGGGCATTGCGGCCTGCCCGGGCCATGGATAGAGCAAATAGCCGCCCAGCCACAAATGCGCGCTGAACTGCCGGATATCCAGCGCCGCCAGCACTTCGCGACTTTCCGGGCGTGCGGAGATCGGCAACTGGTGCTGGCTCAGGTGTGCCAGTTTGCGGTCCAGCCGATCGTGGCAGCCCGGACCGAGCCACTGCGCGGTGTCGTGTCCGTCGCCGTTCTGCGGGCCGAGGTAAAGCTTGATCGCCAGTTCCAGGTGATGCACGCCGTCGCGATCGCGCAACAGCATGTCCAGCTCGCCCAAGGTGTGACCTTCGCGGCGGATCGGCATGTTGGCGGCAATCAGCTCGATACCGGGCGCATGCTGCACGGCAAACTGCCAAAGCCGTTCATAATACAGGCCCAGGCGTCGGGTACGGGCCTGGGCCAGCCAGTGCAGCAGGCCGTAGCTGTCCCGGTCGAGTTTTCGCAGCCAGGTTTCCAGGTGTTCCGGGGCTTGCACCCAGTCGCTGCCGGCCAGCGGATGACGCTGCGGCCAGGGCGTGGCGCTGAGCATCGGCGGGGCGAGGATGACCCACGCCAGGTCGCGCACTTCGGGGTGGCGCAACTGGTGGGGTAACTGCAGCAAATCTGGAAATAGGATCATCTTGCGAGCATAGCCCGAATCGTGAGAACACCTTGAGGCTGAAAGGATTTTGTCTATGCCGCGCTTTCACCCATAATCGTGCTTTTCACCGCCGCTGCCCTTCATTAGGAGCCCCATGGAGCAATTTCGTAATATCGGCATCATCGGTCGCCTGGGCAGTTCCCAGGTGCTGGATACCGTCCGCCGACTGAAACGGTTTCTGCTCGATCGTCACCTGCACGTGATCCTCGAAGACACCATTGCCGAAGTCCTGCCGGGCCACGGTTTGCAAACCTCGTCGCGCAAGATGCTCGGTGAAGTCTGTGACATGGTCATTGTGGTGGGCGGTGATGGCAGCCTGCTTGGTGCCGCCCGTGCGCTGGCCAGGCACAATATCCCGGTGCTCGGCATCAACCGGGGCAGCCTGGGGTTTCTCACCGATATCCGCCCCGATGAACTGGAAGTCAAGGTCGCCGAAGTGCTCGATGGGCACTATCTGGTGGAAAACCGCTTCCTGCTGCAAGCGGAAGTTCGTCGCCACGCCGAAGCCATTGGCCAGGGCGATGCGCTGAACGATGTGGTGCTGCACCCCGGCAAATCGACGCGCATGATCGAGTTCGAACTGTACATCGACGGCCAGTTCGTCTGCAGCCAGAAGGCCGACGGCCTGATCGTCTCAACGCCGACCGGCTCCACGGCCTATGCGCTCTCTGCCGGTGGCCCGATCATGCATCCCAAGCTCGACGCTATTGTGATTGTGCCGATGTACCCCCATACCTTGTCAGGCAGGCCGATTGTGGTCGATGGCAACAGTGAGCTGAAAATCGTCGTGTCCAAGGATATGCAGATTTACCCGCAAGTCTCGTGTGACGGGCAGAACCACTTTACCTGTGCGCCCGGCGACACCATCACCATCAGCAAGAAAGCCCAGAAGTTGCGGCTGATCCACCCGCTCGACCACAACTACTATGAAGTGTGCCGGACCAAGCTTGGTTGGGGCAGCAGGTTGGGTGGTGGAGGCGACTGATGCTCGATCCCGCGCGTAGCTACGACCTGATCGGTGACGTGCACGGTTGCGCTCTGACCCTTGAGCACTTGCTCGACCGGCTCGGTTATCACAAGCAAGCCGGCGTCTGGCGCCATGCCTCGCGCATGGCGGTGTTCGTCGGCGACATCATCGACCGCGGCCCACGGATTCGTGAGGCGCTGCACATCGTCCACGACATGGTCGAGGCCGGCCAGGCGCTGTGCATCATGGGTAACCATGAGTTCAACGCACTTGGCTGGGTGACCCCGGCATTGCCTGGCAGCGGCAAGCAGTACGTGCGCGAACACACCCCGCGCCATGCGCGCCTGTTGCATGAGACCTTGACCCAGTTCGAGCACCACCCGGCGGACTGGCATGACTTCCAGCAGTGGTTCTATGAACTGCCGCTGTTTATCGATGCCGGACGTTTCCGCGTCGTGCATGCCTGTTGGGACACCGGATTGATCGAACCGCTGCGGGCATTGTTCCCCGATGGCTGCGTCGACGAGCACTTCCTCCAGGCCTCGGCCGTGCCCGACAGTTTCGCCTGTACGGTATTCGACCGCCTGTTGCGCGGCACCGACATGCGCTTGCCCCATGGCCTGACCATGACCAGCGGCGATGGCCTCACGCGGTCGTTCTTTCGCACGAAATTCTGGGAAGACGACCCGCAAACCTACGGAGACATCGTGTTCCAGCCCGACGCCTTGCCCGACCCGGTGGCCCGAACGCCACTGTCGTCAACAGAAAAAAACAACTTGCTGCGCTACGGCGCCGATGAGCCGTTGCTGTTCGTCGGCCATTACTGGCGCAGCGGTAAACCGGCGCCGATCCGTCCGAACCTGGCGTGCCTGGACTACAGTGCAGTGCTCTACGGAAAATTGGTGGCCTATCGGCTGGACCAGGAAACCCGGCTCGATCCGCACAAGTTCGTCTGGGTCGATGTCGAGCGGCCGGAGGTGTTGCAATGAGCCGGGTCGCAGTCTTGCGCCTGCCGCTGGCGGTGGACCTGAGCGGGTTCGTCAAGTTGCTGCAACGCATGCAAGTGCCGCATCGGGTCAGCGAAGAAGCGGGCGAGCAGGTGCTCTGGGTGCCGGCCAACATCAGCGACGACGTGCGCGTGTTGTACGAACGCTATCCCGAGGGCGATCCGGAGCAGAAACTCGACATTCCGGTCGCACAATCGATTCGCCGGCCGAACTTCGCCGAGCAGGTTCGCCATGGCAAAGCCACCGCGGCTGTGCTGCTGCTGACCTTGGCCGTCGGCGCGCTGACGCTGCTGGGCGATAACCTGAGTACCCTGCGCTGGCTGACGTTTCTCGATTTTCGCGTGGTCGGCGAATACATCCATTTCGTGCCACTGGCCGACAGCCTGGCGGCGGGGCAGTGGTGGCGCCTGGTGACACCGATGCTGATTCACTTCGGCTTCCTGCACCTGGCCATGAACGGCATGTGGTATTGGGAGCTGGGGCGGCGGATCGAATCGCGCCAGGGCAGTGTCAACCTCATCGGCCTGACCTTGTTGTTCAGCCTCGTGTCCAACTATGCCCAGTTCGTGTTCAGCGGCCCGACCCTGTTTGGCGGCTTGTCCGGGGTGCTGTACGGCCTGCTCGGGCACTGCTGGATTTTTCAGGTTTTGTCACCCAACAGCGCCTATCGCCTGCCCCGTGGGGTCTTGGCGATGATGCTGATATGGCTGCTGCTGTGCCTGTCCGGGCTGGTCTCGATGATCGGCTTCGGCGAAATTGCCAACGCGGCCCACGTCGGCGGGCTGCTCGTCGGATGCTTGACCGGTTTGTTGGGTGGTTTGTACAACCGCCGTAAACTGGCCGCCTAAAACTGTTATGTGATTCAAAGAGCGCGGAGACCCAATGTCCTCTTTTAACGAAATGATCAAGAACATCACCCCGGACATCTACCAGAGCCTGAAACTGGCGGTGGAGATCGGTAAATGGTCCGACGGTGGCAAGCTCACCGCCGAACAACGCGAACTGTCGTTGCAGGCGATGATCGCCTGGGAAATCAAGAACCTGCCTGAAGAAGAGCGCACTGGCTACATGGGGCCGCAGGAATGCAGCTCCAAATCGATTCAAGTACCCAATATCCTGTTCAAGTCGGATGCCATCCATTGATCGAGATTGGCCGCGGTACCATCAGCAAGATGTCGGCGCGCCTGGACGGGCCGAACGTGCAATACGCCTTTCGCCTGGGCGAGGTCGAGGTTCCGGTCAATCCGTTGATCGGCACCACGGTGCGCCTGGAATACCTGGGGGCGATCCACTGCACCCATTGCGGGCGCAAGACCAAGACCAGTTTCAGCCAGGGTTACTGCTACCCATGCATGACTAAACTGGCCCAGTGTGACGTGTGCATCATGAGCCCGGAACGCTGCCATTTCGACGCCGGCACCTGCCGGGAACCGGAGTGGGGCCAGACGTTCTGCATGACCGACCACATTGTCTACCTGTCGAACTCATCCGGAGTGAAAGTCGGGATCACCCGCGCCACGCAGTTACCGACCCGCTGGATCGACCAGGGTGCCAGCCAGGCGTTGCCGATCATGCGCGTCGCGACCCGCCAGCAATCGGGCTTCGTCGAAGACCTGTTTCGTAGCCAGGTGGCGGACAAGACCAATTGGCGTGCCTTGCTCAAGGGTGATGCGGTGTCAGTGGACCTGCCACAGATCCGTGACCAGTTGTTCGACAGCTGCGCCGAGGGGCTGCAAGGGTTGCAGGAACGATTCGGCCTGCAGGCGATCCAGACGATTGCCGATGTCGAACCGCTCGAAATCCGCTTTCCGGTCGAGCAGTATCCGGCGAAAATCGTCAGCTTCAACCTGGACAAGAATCCGATTGCCGAAGGCACGCTGATGGGAGTCAAGGGTCAATACCTGATCTTCGACACCGGCGTGATCAACATTCGTAAATACACGGCTTACCAGCTCGCCGTGCATAGTTAAGGACTCCAGCATGCGCACCGAACAACCGAAGATGATCTACCTCAAGGACTATCAGGCGCCCGAGTACCTGATCGACGAAACGCACCTGACCTTCGAGTTGTTCGAGGACCACAGCCTGGTCCATGCGCAACTGGTGATGCGCCGCAACCCCGAGCGCGGCCCGGGCCTGCCGCCGTTGGTGCTGGATGGTCAGCAACTGGAATTGCTGTCGGTGACCCTGGCCGACCGCGAGCTGGGCATTGCCGACTATCTGTTGACCGAGAATCACCTGACCCTGCAGCCGACCAGTAGCACGTTCACGGTCGATACCAGCGTGCGCATCCATCCGGAAACCAACACCGCGCTGGAAGGCCTGTACAAGTCCGGCACGATGTTCTGCACCCAGTGCGAGGCCGAAGGCTTCCGCAAGATCACCTATTATCTCGACCGCCCGGACGTGATGAGCACGTTCACCACCACGGTGGTCGCCGAACAGCACAGCTACCCGGTACTGCTGTCCAACGGCAACCCGATTGCCAGTGGTCCTGGCGAAGACGGCCGGCACTGGGCGACCTGGGAAGACCCGTTCAAGAAGCCGGCGTACCTGTTCGCGCTGGTGGCCGGTGACCTGTGGTGCGTCGAAGACGCCTTCACCACCATGACCGGGCGCACGGTGGCACTGCGCATTTACGTCGAGCCGGAAAACATCGACAAGTGCCAGCACGCCATGAACAGCCTGAAGAAATCCATGCGCTGGGATGAAGAGGTCTACGGTCGCGAGTACGACCTGGACATCTTCATGATCGTCGCCGTGAACGACTTCAACATGGGTGCCATGGAGAACAAGGGCCTCAACATCTTCAACTCCAGCGCCGTGCTGGCCAAGGCCGAAACCGCCACCGACGCCGCGCACCAGCGGGTCGAGGCCATCGTCGCCCACGAATACTTCCACAACTGGTCGGGCAACCGCGTGACCTGCCGCGACTGGTTCCAGTTGTCGCTCAAGGAAGGCTTCACGGTGTTCCGCGATTCCGGCTTCTCTGCCGACATGAACTCGGCGACGGTCAAGCGCATCCAGGACGTGGCCTACCTGCGTACCCACCAGTTTGCCGAAGACGCCGGTCCCATGGCTCACGCGGTACGCCCGGACAGCTTCATCGAGATCTCCAACTTCTATACCCTGACCGTGTATGAAAAGGGTTCGGAAGTGGTCGGCATGATCCACACCTTGCTCGGCGCCGAAGGCTTCCGCAAAGGCAGCGACCTGTATTTCGAGCGCCATGACGGCCAGGCCGTGACCTGCGATGACTTCATCAAGGCCATGGAAGATGCCAATGGCGTCGACCTGACCCAGTTCAAGCGCTGGTACAGCCAGGCCGGTACACCTCGTTTGGCGGTCAGCGAGTCTTATGACGCCGCCGCGAAAACCTACAGCCTGACCTTCCGTCAGAGCTGCCCGCCAACGCCAGACAAGGTTGAAAAACTGCCGTTCGTGATCCCGGTCGAACTCGGTCTGCTCGATAGCCAGGGCGGTGAAATGGCCCTGCGTCTCGCCGATGAAGCATCGGCGCAAGGGACTTCCCGAGTCCTCTCGGTCACCGAAGCCGAGCAGACGTTCACCTTCGTCGACATCGCCGAACAGCCGCTGCCTTCGCTGCTGCGTGGTTTTTCGGCGCCGGTGAAACTGAGCTTCCCGTACAACCGCGACCAGTTGATGTTCCTGATGCAGCACGACAGCGACGGCTTCAATCGTTGGGATGCTGGTCAGCAACTGTCGGTGCAGGTGCTGCAGGAACTGATCGCCCAGCAGCAGAAGGGCGAGGCGCTGGTGCTGGATCAGCGCCTGGTCTCGGCCTTGCGTGCGGTGCTGTCGGACGAGTCGCTGGACCAGGCGATGGTCGCCGAAATGCTCTCGCTGCCAAGCGAAGCGTACCTGGCTGAAATCAGCGAAGTGGCCGATGTCGAGGCAATTCACAGCGCCCGTGAGTTTGCCCGCAAGCAATTGGCCGATGCGTTGTTCGAAGGCTTGTGGCTGCGTTACCAGGCCAACCGCGACCTGTCCAAGCAAACCCCGTACGTGGCCGAAGCCGAGCATTTCGCCCGTCGCGCCTTGCAGAACATCGCGCTGTCGTACCTGATGCTCAGCGGCAAGCCTGAAGTGCTGGCGGCGACGCTGGAACAGTTCGATGCCTGCGACAACATGACCGAACGCCTGACCGCGCTCGCCGTGTTGGTCAACTCGCCGTTCGAACAGCAGAAAGCCAAGGCACTGGCCAGCTTTGCCGAGCACTTCAAGGACAACCCGTTGGTCATGGACCAGTGGTTCAGCGTCCAGGCCGGCAGTGTGCTGCCAGGTGGCCTGGATCGGGTCAAGGCATTAATGCAGCACCCGGCGTTCAATATCAAGAACCCGAACAAGGTGCGGGCACTGATCGGCGCGTTCGCCGGGCAGAACCTGATCAACTTCCATGCGGCGGATGGCTCCGGATATCGCTTCCTGGCGGATCTGGTGATCGAGTTGAACGGCTTCAATCCGCAGATTGCTTCCCGGCAGTTGGCTCCGCTGACTCGCTGGCGCAAATACGATGAGGCTCGCCAGGCGTTGATGAAAGGGGAGTTGGAGCGGATTCGGGGTTCGGGACAATTGTCCAGTGATGTGTTTGAGGTGGTCAGCAAGAGCCTGGCTTGAGTCTGGCTTGAACTTGGCGGCCTTCGGGCCGACCAGGTTCATGGGGGCTGAGTACATATCCATTCCTGCGGTAACGACGGCTGGCGGTTTCGCCCTTACGGCGACTCACTTTTTTTTCAAACGGTACGTGTCAAGGTACCTGTCGCCTTGGTCCTACAGTTGTTAGCCCGTTGCGCCCTTAATTTCAGGACGCTCCGGGTTTAAATACACCGCATC